>CALBNP010000048.1 GCA_937896505.1 uncultured Bacteroidales bacterium
GTGTATTCCGTGCCGTTCCACTCGAAGCTGTTGCAGGCCTGGTGCTCCCATTCGCTCGTCAGTACGTCGTTGATGGTCAGGTGCAGGGTGACGATGCTGTCGCAGCCCTGCACGCTCTCGAAGGTCTGCTCGTAGTCGCCTGTGGCGGTGTATTCCGTGCCGTTCCACTCGAAGCTGTCGCAGGCCTGGTGCCCCCACTCGCTCGTCAGCACGTCGTTGATGGTCAGGTGCAGGGTGACGATGCTGTCGCAGCCCTGAATGCTCTCGAAGGTCTGCTCGTAGTCGCCCGTGGCCGTGTATTCCATGCCGTTCCACTCGAAGCTGTCGCAGGCCTGGTGCTCCCACTCGCTCGTCAGCACGTCGTTGATGGTCAAGTGCAGGGTGACGATGCTGTCGCAGCCCTGGACGCTCTCGAAGGTCTGCTCGTAGTCGCCCGTGGCGGTGTATTCCGTGCCGTTCCACTCGAAGCTGTCGCAGGCCTGGTGCTCCCACTCGCTCGTCAGCACGTCGTTGATGGTCAAGTGCAGGGTGACGATGCTGTCGCAGCCCTGGACGCTCTCGAAGGTCTGCTCGTAGTCGCCCGTGGCGGTGTATTCCGTGCCGTTCCACTCGTAGCTGTCGCAGGCCTGGTACTCCCATTCGGTTTCCAATGGTAAATCATTGACGGTGAGGTTCAGCGTGACAATGCTGTCGCAACCGGTGGAGGCCTCGAAAGTTTCGGTGTATTGTCCCGACTCGGTATAGACGTGACCATTCCAAGTGTAGGCACCGCAGGTGGTGTCGTTGATGATGCGGGTGATGTCACGGTTGACAGTGAGGTACATAGTGACGACACTGTCGCAGCCATATTGGTTCTGCAAGGTCTGCTCGTAGGTGCCGCTTTCCGTATAGGTTTCGCCGTTCCATGTGAGGCTGTTGCAAGTCTCGCGTTCTATGGTTCGGCTACTCACCGGCAGCACGCTCAAGTTGATGGTGACAACGCTGTCGCAGCCCGAAGCGGCGGTGTAGTACTGATGGTAAGTACCCGCCACGGAATAGGCATAGCCGTTGTAATAAAACGCATCATTCTCGCAGGTTGTGCCATTGATGCTTGGTCCCGTGACAGACCCTCTCTTATAAAGGTGCAGGGTGAGCGTTGCCTCACATTCGCCATTGCCTATCTCACGTGAGAAAGTGGCTTCACCTTGGTTTTGTGTCTGCTGTGGCGTAAGGGCAAAGCCGTAGCCGTTATAGGCATAGCCAGCACACACGGTATCATAGACATGCTCCGTGCCCGAAGGGTTCACATAGATGATTTGCTCCGCCGTGGCCGAACAGCCGAACTCCGTGGTGGCTGTTACGGTGAAAGTGGTGGTTTGCGTAGGCGACACCTCTATATAAGGCGTGGTTGCCCCCGTGTTCCAGTAATAGTTGAGCGTTGTGTCATAGACTATGGTCTGTCCTCCCCCGAAATCGTGAATGGCACGGACACTATAGTTGTTAGTTTTTGATTCTGAACAAGAACGAAAAAAAGTATCAAGAAACCATGCATTTGACGTGGTATTTTCCGTGCTCGTCCAATAGTTGGAATTGGCCGACAAAGTAGTGCCTCCAGCAGCTGCAATAGCGCCTTCGATAGTGGAAAGATTACCACAGAGCAGGGTCAGCTGTCCAGCCGAAGGCAGATACCATCCATGCTCGAAATCAACTTTTCCGGCGGCATAGGCACTGCTGTTGTTTTGGTATGCTCTAATCTTTTCGGTGTTGCCATATCCATCAGTGTCATTCAGTAAGGCCTGATAATAGTTTGGAGGATCCTGATTAGTCAATGCTGGAATGTCACCCGAAACACCCCAAGGGCAGCCTGTGGAGGCATCATTAAGTGCCACCATCCAACCACCACTGCCATCGGGACGGACATAGAACACCACACCACGGCTACCGTCTTCATTTGTAATGACATCGCCCAACTTATAACCTTGAGCCATCGCACACGGCAAGGCGGTCAGCAGCGTCAAAAAGGCAATCAAAATGTTTAAACTTAATCTATTCATTTACTTATCATCTGCTTATGTAAATCTATAAACCACTAATCCATCACCATTTCCACCATAATTCATAACAATACAAATAGCTGTTAAAAAGCTGACGCACTCCGCACTTTAAAGTAAGGGTAGTTCTCGTCCTTAGTGGTGCTGTACACGGATCCATAGTTGTGTACATATCCTGCATCGTTAGCGTTATACTCCGTGGAAGACCAGTACCGCCAATAGGCATTCATACCAAAGAGAGTGCCGCCAACTGTAGCAAGGCTAGCGTTCACTTGGATAAGATAACCGTAAAGAATGCGCAACTGTCCCATAGCAGGCAGATACCAGCCATTGTCAAAATCAACAGCGTAAGCTGCCGGGTAGCGCATGGCGTTGCCGTAAGCACGAATTTTCTGTGTGTTGCCGTAACCATCGAAATCCGTAAGGGCGACACGAGGTGTGGGGCAGTTAGTCAGCGAAGGAATATCCTGATGTTCTGTACTCCAGTTTATGACACCTGTCGCTTGGTCTTGTAAATGTATTATCCAGCCATGCCGTCCCGTATCGTCAACATAGAAAACTATGCCTTTGGCAGTCTTGCCGCAAGGCCAGTCGGCGGGTTTCACAATGCTGCCATCGGTGCAGACAATATCGCCAATGGCCACTTCGGGCGGTGTGCCGCCGCCTTGTATAATAGAGGCGTTTTCGCCCAAGGCATGAATGGTGGTGGAGCTGCCGTCACAAATCACGGAGGGTTCGGCCTGCGTGGTTAGGGTGGGCGTACCTGTCACGAACAACTGCAGCACACGAATGCTGTCGCAACCTGCCGCGGTAGTATAGCTGTTGGTGAAGGTAAACCAACCCAAGCTGTCCTGTCTTGCCAAGTGGAAGCCGTAGGCATCGTAAGTGTTGCCGCTACAGAGGGTGTCACTAAACAGGAAATGGTAAGTGGGATTGGGAGTTACGGTTATGGGGAGGGTGCCCGTGCCACAGTCGTTGCTGCCGTGCAGGGTAAGGGTTGTCGGTGCCGCCGTGTTAAAACATACCGTCAACGAAGTGCTTTGCAGGCCGCCTATCACCGTCACGCCATTTGGAACTTCCCAATGGTATTGGGTCCCCTGCTGTATATTTGCTGGCCTGTAGGTGACAGGCTCAAGGGTACAAGGCGTAAGGTCGCCGTCGATGGCATCGAGCTGCAAGGCCTCGTGTACGGTCAGGTCAAGCACCTTGCGTTGTTCGCAGTTGCCTGAACCTGCAATAATGGTATCGAAGCGGAAAATGTTCAGGCCAGGGTAGGCGGCAAGGCTATCGGCAATGCGTTGGGCACTTATCGAGAAGCCATTGCCGGTGTAGGCATTGCCCTCGCATACGTCGTCTCTCAGCTCTATTTCATCAAACCTGGTAGTATGTACAATGGTGCGTAAAGTATCTTTGACATTACCCGAACGAGTGAGCACGGCGTAGGCTAACCAGTCGCCGGCAACGCCGTAGGTGTGATAGACAGGGGTGCCGTTGGCAGTGGTGCCGTCGCCGAAATGCCAGTTCACGGAGGAATAGTTGTAGTTGGCCGTCACGCTGAATTTTATGTTGTCGTCCTTGCAGACATAGGTTCCATTCGGAAGCATGTAGTTGGGTATGTCGTTCACCTCGATGGCGGCATTGAGGTCGGCCACGTTGGAGCCTACCGAATAGGCATAGCTTTCGCAGAAACCCAAGCCATAAACATGAGCCACGAAGCCGCCCTTGCGGTTACTCAGCTGGTGGGCATTGTCCGAAACCTGTATCTTGGCATAGGCGTATTCGGGCTTGGATGCCAGCACTTGGAATTGGTCGGAGATGTTAGTGCCGTCCAGACGCATTCCAATCACATGCTGGGTCTGCGTCACCACATTCACGAAATGGTAGCGCGAAGTGCCTGACGAGAAGGTGCCGAAAGTGGTTTCGTGTATCTGCTGCTCGATAGGGCTGACAATCACCATGGATGGGTCGCCGTTGGAACCGCCATAGTTGGCACCGGTAAAATAGAGATAGGTGCAGGCCGGCTGTGTGGTCTCAATGAAAACGGCGTCTTCCGTAGAGTTCAGCTCAAACTGGTGGGTTTGTCCAGCATTGATGGTAGCCAAGGTGGTCCCGTTTTTCTTCACTTGGCAGTTGTTGGCCGAAGCCGTTACTCTTACGATATCCTTGCTGCGCATACTGGATGTGGTCACGATGAACTGCTTGCCCCAATAGGCCACCGGCCAGTCCTGTTCCACGAGGTGGTCGCAAGCCAAATAACCTTCGGGAATGTATTCGCAGACATTGCCGCTGAAAACAGCAATCTTGCGTCCGTTGCGGGCCTTCACTTGCGAGCCGGAGAGGTCGCCACCTCTCACCGAGGCAATCTGATAGCATTGTCCCGCATCCAAAGTCACGCTGAACTGCTGGTTGGCCTGCTGCCCATGGGCGGTGGCGCATTTGGGAGTAATGTCAACGGTGGTGCCGTTCTGGGTTGCTACAATCAGTGCCTCGCAATTGATGAGGGCACCTTCGTAGGTCTGCAAGACATACTCGTCGCGCAAGGCTGTCGTTGGCAGCACATTGGTGACATCGAACGAATAAGTGGTGAAGTTGGAGGCATACAACGAGATGGTATCCGTGGCGGTGACATGAAGTCCTGTATTCACCACATCTCCCGACCTCGTCGTGTAGGCCTGCTCCAAGGGGATGTTCACCCTGGTGATACTGCCAGCTGTAACCGTGAAGCCGGTGCTCCAGCCAGTTCTTGGGTTCGTCACCGTTCCCGAACAGTTATCCGACCCTGTTACAATCAGTTTGGTTTCAATTCCGTAGCCTTCATCACGACTGTTCATGAACGAAACCCAGAAATCCCTGCCCAACGTGGAGGGCGACTGCGCAAAGCCCGTAGCCATGCAAAGCCACAAGGCACACAGCAGGAAAAAGCGGTTTGACATGATATATTTCATCTTATTATTATGAATGAAAAAGAAATTGCAAAGATATTATTTTTTCGCATATTGAGAATTGGCAAAATTTACCCTTTTTCGGTTTTCCAAAACCTGTCGCCGATGCGGTTGCGGTTGCTGTTGACGAATCGCGCCAAATTCACAAATGAGATAAAAAAACTGCACCTATTTCATTTATTATTACTACATTTGCCGCATGAAAAATAATGCAACAGCGGTTACAGTAATAGCAGTTACAATAATTTATCTTTTATAACAATTTAGAAATCAACAAAATGAAGTTCTACGACAGGAAAAAGGAATCAGCAGCACTTGCAAGAATCGAATCCATTTCCAAGGATTTTGCACAGATGACCGTCATAACGGGCCGACGGCGCATCGGCAAGACGGCCTTGATCAAGCATTATCCGAAAAGCATACCTTTCGTCTATTTTTTCGTTGGACGCAAAAGCGAGGCCATGCTCTGTCAGGAACTTACGGAAATCATAAGCGAAACACTTGATGAGGAATTGGGCGATTTCACTTCTTTTTCAAAACTGTTTGCTGCCATCATGTCAATCTCCAAAAGGAAGAATTTTACCTTGGTTTTCGATGAGTTTCAGAATATTAGCGGCATCAGCCCATCTTTTTTCAGCGATATGCAGAACATCTGGGACAGCCGAAAAGACGAAAGTCACATCAACCTCATTTTGTGTGGCTCCATTTATTCCATGATGCGCAAAATATTCGACGACAGGCACGAACCCCTTTTCGGAAGAGCGACCAACAAATTAAAGATTGAGCCATTCTCAATCAGCACTTTAAAAGACATCCTTTCAGAACACAATCCCAATTTCAGGCCCGACGACTTGCTGGCATTTTACATGATTAGCGGCGGCGTAGCGAAATATGTCGAGCAAATGGTCATGCAATCTGCCTTTACAAATGAAAAGATTTTGGATGCCATTACGCAAACCGGCTCCTATTTCATTGACGAAGGCCGCGACGTGCTATCCGAGGAATTTGGCAAGGAATACAGCAATTATTTTTCGGTCATGGCGGCCATTGCAAGCGGAAAAACCACGCGAGGCGAAATCACAAGCCACATCGGACTGGAATCGGGCGGCTATCTGGACAAACTGGAAAAAGAATACAATCTGGTTTCGCGGCAGAGGCCTTATCTGCAAGGCGAAAACACGAGGAATGTCCGTTATTTCATTAACGATAATTTCCTGAATTTCTGGTTCCGTTTCATTTACAAATACCGCAGTGCCATTGAAATCGGGAATTTCGGTTATGTACGCGACAAAATTTCAGCCGATTATGAAACCTATTCAGGATTCATTTTGGAACGTTATTT
>CALBNP010000049.1 GCA_937896505.1 uncultured Bacteroidales bacterium
TTAATGCTGATTTTAATGCTTTCATGAGTATTCTAATTTTAAGATTGTTCATTAAACGATTTTGATGGCACAAAAATACGGAAATAATCAAAAAAAGCCCACCCGAAGGTAGGCTTTTGCGTTGTGTCTATTTTGATAATCACTTTTCGATGAATGCGATGGTGTCGCCCTTTTGGACTTTCTTGCCTTGTTCGGCAGTGGCTTCCACAATCTTGCCTGGCCACAGGGCATAGACGGGTTCAAGCCCATGTTCGCTGTCGATGGCGCAGAGGAAGTCGCCTTCCTTATACACCTTGCCAGGTGCAGGAGCGCAAGCCTTGTACTCGAAATCGACGTCCCACAGCATGGTGCCACTGACAGGTGCGATGACGGGTTCGGCATTGGGGTGACGCAGGGCGCGCAGATCCGGAATCTTCACGCTGCCGCCAGCCTTTTCCATCTTCTCCTTCATCTTGGCTTCGAGTTCTTGGTTGAAGCGACGCTTGGCTTCGCCCGACTTGTATTCGCGGTATTGTTTTTCGTGCATGGCGAACTCGAAGAGTTCTTCGTCGTCCTGACCGCGGTCCCAGCCGTTCTTCTTCATCTCTTCGATGAAGCGAGGCAGCTCGTTCGGGTAGTTGTCTTGCGGGTTGCCCTTGAAGAACTCGAATCCTTTCTTCTTGGCCAAATCGACGATTTCTTGGTCGAGTTTGCCTGGCAGGTTACCGGCCTTGCCCAAAATCATGTTCCATGCGGCTGGGTCGATGGAGGTCTCGTAGCGAGGCTGTCCCATGCTCATTGCGTAGAGGTTCATCAAGGCGATGTTCTTCGTGTATTGGCTGAATGGGGTCACCAAAGGCGGATTGCCCAACTTAGGCCAGATGTTCTGCACCTCTTCGAACAGCTCGACGAGAAGCTCGTCTTCGCTCAGTTCGGGTTTGCCATTCTTCTTGTTGTTGGCGTTGATGGCAGCGTGAACACCCTTGAGGTCGGCCATCAGCGAGCCCATCATGCCGCCAGGAAGGCCGCAACCCACGAGCAGCGAGTTGAGGTAGCGGTTGCGTGGGTCGATCCAGTAGCCGAGGAAGTCGTCGATGAAGCTCTGGGTCATGGAACGGGTCTCCATGTAGGCCTTCATGTTGATGTCCTTGACGAGGAAGCCTGCGTCTTTCAGCATGGCTTGCACGCTGATGACGTCAGGATGGACGGTGCCCCATGACAGTGGCTCCATGGCGACGTCGATGTAGTCGCAACCGGCTTTGCACACTTCGAGGACCGAAGCCATCGAGAGGCCAGGGCCTGTGTGGCCGTGATACTGGACCTTGATGCCGGGGTGTTGTGTCTTGATATGGTTGACGATTTTGCCCAACGAGAAGGGACGGCCAACGCCAGCCATGTCTTTCAGCGCGATTTCCTTGGCACCAGCAGCGATGAGCTTTTCGGCCATGTCGATGTAATACTCGGCAGTGTGGACTTGCGAATAGGTGATACTCATGGCGGCTTGCGAAATCATGCCGTATTTGTTGGCCCATTGGATGGACGGGATGATGTTGCGCACATCGTTCAAACCGCAGAAGATACGGGTGATATCGACGCCTTGGGCTTTCTTTACTTTGTACATCAGTTCGCGGACATCGGCTGGAACTGGGTTCATTCTCAATGCGTTGAGGGCACGGTCGAGCATGTGGCACTCAATGCCGCCTTTGTGCAAGGCTGACGTGAAAGCACGTACTGAAGGGTTAGGATTTTCGCCGTAAAGCAAGTTGACCTGCTCGGCGGCGCCACCGTTGGTCTCAACACGGTCGAAGCAACCCATCTCGATAATCAAGGGGGCTACTTTCTCCAATTGGTCTTTGCGTGGCACGTACTTGCCTGACGACTGCCACATGTCGCGATAGACCAGGCTGAATTTTACTTCTTTTTTGCTCATTTATATAGTTGTTTTATATGCTTTGATTTGGACTGCAAAGGTACTGAATATTTAAGGATATTGAAAGGTTTTCACACCTTATTTTTATCATCTTTCGCATTGAGTTTTTCTTGCATTTCCTTCATCATCTTTTCCATGTCATCGAGCTTCCTCATCACCTCGTCGTTGTTGTCTTCGGCCATGGCATCGACAAAGAGCGAGTTGATGAGCGACATGCCGATGATGCCGCCGGCGAAGAGAAGGGCGCAGAAGTAAATCTTGACGAGCACGGCCATGCCCGCAGAGCTTCTCTCGGCCACGAGGTTGGGTATCTCATACCAGCCTTCGATGGTGAAGATGCGGAAGGTGGTATAGACCGACTGTCCAGGTGTGGAGAAATATTCGGGCGCGATGTTGCCGAACAAGGCAGATGAGACGATGGCGGTGATGAGCATGAGGACGAAGAATCCGATGATGACCACAAAACAGGCCTTCAGTGCCATCTTGATGCTTTTCAGCATCTGGTCTAGGTTGGGAACGATGCGCAGGATGCGGACGGAGCGTATCATGCGCAAGGCCTTGAAAACGCGCACGGCACGCAGCGAGAGGACAAGGTTCGACTGAATGTTGATGGATTCAAGGAAGCTGAGCAACGAGGGCAACGCAATGAGGGTGATGATGAAATCGAACTTGTTCCAGTTTGAATCCCAATACGCCTTGAAATCGAGTTCCCTGATTTTGACGATGGCTTCGGCAAGGAAAAACAAGGTGAAGAAGGAATCGATGAAGATGAAAATGTTCGTCTCGAAGTTGTAGCCACTCAAGAAGATGGCCAACGTGCTCAAAAGGATGGCAGTGCCGATGACTCTCGAATTGGTGAAGAAGCTGTATAGTCTGTTCTGCATGGATTTACTCATTTTATGTCATTACAATAATTGTGTGTAATAAATCGGAAGACAAGTAGTTGAACCATCTTGCTGGTAGTCTTTGGTGTAGAGCAAGATACGGTTTCCAATTCGAGAAGGATATTTCGCGCAAAAATTATCTAATGATTTATGTGTTTTATAGCCTGAAGATTTTACTTCGATGGGGACAATTTTATTGCCTCGTGAAAGCATGAAATCTACTTCGTAATTGTGGTTGTTGCCATCGGGGAACGTGTAGTAATATAGGCTATTGCCTGATGCTGTCAACATTTGGGCTACCAAGTTCTCATAGATATAACCCAAGTTGGCTGAGAGCCTGTCAGACAATAGTTTGTCATATATGGTGTTCTCGGTATAGTCTTTGTCCCAAAATGCCAATGTGATGAACAAACCAGTGTCGCTCATGAACATTTTGTATTTCGTGTAATCCTTGGTTAAACCTAAACCAACGTTAGGGTCGTTGGCATGGTAGGTCAAGTTTACGACCATGCTGTCAACCATGTCTTTGATTATGGTGTTTGTCGTCTCTGTAGCGCGGCTTTCTATGGCACTTGAAATCATATATCTGTTGGCATTGCTCGAAAGTTGTGCTGGGATGTCCATGAATAGACGCGAGGCGATTCCCGAAGCGTCGATTTTCCTGAAATCATCGTCGTAAAGCATGATGATTTCTCGTTTTTTGTCATCTACTTGTTGCAGGTTGTTGGTGCTGATGTAGGTGTCAACGGCTTGTGGCATTCCGCCGATAAGCATGTAAAGCCTTAAATCGCGCATCCATTTTCTGTGCACGGCTTGCCCCATGGGTCGTTTCATTTCGAAAGCTTGCCGCATGAATTCGGGGGTGGCATCGTCGCCCGTGGCCCATCTGAATTCGTCAAAGTCTAAAGGGTATAGTGTCATTCGCGTTTCCTCGCTTGGAATGAGGATGTCCTGCACGTTTTTTTTGATGGATAGTAGCGAACCTGTTTCGATGTAATCATATCTTCTGTCCTTTACGAGATGTTTGATGGCTTGCCTTGCCAAGGGTTGCAGTTGCACCTCGTCGAAAATGATTACTGATTTGCGCTCAATTAAAGTGACATGAAAGAGGTTCTGGAGACGGAAGAAAAAGTAGTTCAAATCCATCATGTTCTCAAATAATTCGCTGATTTCCTTTGAGGTTTCCGAAAAATCGATGAGAATGTATGATTGGTATTCGTTTTTTGCAAATTCTTCTATTAATGTGGATTTTCCGACTCGTCTTGCACCCTTCACAAGCAGGGCTGTGCTGCCGTTTCGTTCTTCCTTCCACTGGAGCATTTTGTCATATAATTTCCTCTTGAATATCATGTTTGTGTAATTTGTTGAAAATCCGTGCAAAAATACACAATTTGCAATTATCGCAAAATGTTTTTCTCAAAATATTGCAGTTTTCGCAAAATGTTTTTTGCCTATAACGACAGTTTTCGCAAAATGTTTTGGTTTTGATAAGGGATAAAATTTTCAAGAAATGTGTTTTGTTTGCTAGTTAAACTGAAATATTTGTATTTTTGCAGCAGTTCTATGGGCAGCTCCATGCTGCCAACATTAAGAAACACGAAGCGTTATGCTCGTCTTGTCGTAAGAAATGTGAGAAACTTCTGAGAAATGCAAGACTGAGTCATGATGGTTCGCGCGTTTAGCGTGGACTGTTTTGCTCATTCTCATTTCAAGGTACTTCTCACAACCTCTTACGAAGAATGTGGTATATCAGTGCCACGCTTCTTTTGTTAGGAGTTTCCTTTGCGGTGCTGAAAAGGAAATTAGAGGTTGCGCCCGACACATACATTTGGCATTATATGTACTAACCATTGGGAGTACAATTATTGAAAATGGATAAACGCATGAAAGAGGATTATGGCATTTTATATCGTAAAGTTATATTGGTTACGATAGCATTGACTCTTTTCGTTTTTGGAAGCTATATTTATATTGCGTTCCGTCCATTGTCTTTACTTATGTTCTCATGGTTCGATAGCATCAACATAATGAATATCATCGAAAAAATTCGCCGCGTTCCCATATTTAATACAAGTTCAAATTTTGTTATTTATAATTTACCTAATGGGCTATGGGCAACATCTTATATCTTAATTATGGATGCTATTTGGATGCCAAGCATAAAACCGCAAATCATTTTCAGCAGTATAATGCCAATTGTAGGCATAGTGTCTGAATTGTTACAAAAGATTGGTGTATTAGAAGGAACATACGATATGAGAGACCTAATTTGTTATACCTTGCCTTATATTGTTTACATACTATTAAAAATTAAGATAAAATGAACAAAATCAAATTATTTCTATCCGCAGTAGCGATAGGTACTTTCCTTTTTTCTGCTGCAGGTTCTGGTGATAATGATTCATCAAGTACCAATGAGGTCAAAGAAGTCGTTTATAACAGTAGTTGGGATGGTTCTGTCAGACAAGTTAAAGACTATCTCAAGAAAAACCTTAAAGATCCGAACAGTTATGAAAGCATTGAATGGGGCAGTGTCGTCAAACAGGGTGATGGTTCATTTCGTGTTAGACACAAATATAGAGCCAAGAATAGTTTTGGAGGCTATGTCATCGAGAACAAAGAGTTTGCACTTGACAAAAATGGAAATGTAACAGGTTCTTATGATTGATTATTGATAGAATATTCTCTCATTCAAGAGATTCTCTTTTTATTTCCTTAGCTATTTCGGATTAAAAGTCTTAGATCATCGAATTTTAAGCTATAACACAAAATCCAAATAAGTCTAGGACGCGGCAAATATGCCGCATCCTCTATGTTTTTTTATTGGGACGAAATAACCCCAAAAATTTCATTTTGGTGCAATCGCTCTCACTTCTTCCATCAAGTCTAAAACCTTTAATTCCCAATAGGACAAAGGCTTGAGGCTGACGATTCCCAAGGGTGACTCTTCCACTTGATCCACATGCTGAAGACCTTTAATGATATCATCTTTCGTGAAGGAATAAGGGTCTCTCTGTAAAGCCCATTCTATCATTTCCGACAATGAATAATCTTCCAACAAGTCGTGGACATCCCAATAATCTTTCTGTCTATAAATCTGATTACCAATAATTTCCAGTTTCATAGCAGCAATTTCCCTTTGATCGGTAATGCGCAAACCGTCTTCCTTAATAAATGGGAAAATGAAAGGTTCGGTATAGAAAAAATCAACTTTGACGGGAGGCTCTATTCCTTCGCTGAGGAAAATGTGATAGCCATTAGCAGGCATGTCCATGGATTCTGTCCCTCGGTGAGTTGGAAACTCTTTTTCAAGAAAAATTCTCATGTCTGTGATGGGCATCTCAGCATAGTCCAAGTCGGTGAATAGGTCAATGTCAATCGACCTTCTATGTCCACGCTGAAGAGCTAATGCAGTTCCTCCAACAAGCCTGAAATCCTTGAACACCTCCGACGACATGAG
>CALBNP010000050.1 GCA_937896505.1 uncultured Bacteroidales bacterium
TACATGGGTTTTTCTAGTGATTTACTTTTGATTTCAACCACAAAATTACTGAAAACCAATAATATGTACAACTTTTATCCATTTATTTTGATGACTTTTCTATTCTTTTTATTTCCGCCAACGGGTACAGATAATATTTTTCCTTGAAGCCAATAAAAACCGTATCTTTGCAATTTTCTATAAAAGACATCAGAAAAAAATGACACCTAAACTCATTGAAGTCAAGAACAGGAAGCAACTACGACAATTCATCACCTATCCTGAAAAGCTATACAAAGACTGCCCGCAATGGGTGCCAGCCCTCATCGGCGACGAATTTGACACACTGACCGAGAAAAACGCTGCAAGCAAATTCTGCGAATCCATACTTTATTTGGCCCTTAACGATAAAGGTGAAATCGTTGGCCGCATTGCCGGCATCATCAACCACAACGCCAACCGCGACTGGAACGAGAAAAACGTGCGTTTCGGATGGCTCGACTTCATCAACGACGTGGAAGTGCTGAGCACCATGATCGATGCCGTGAAAACATGGGGCAAGGCCAAAGGCATGACCAAGATAAAAGGCCCGTTGGGCTTTACCGACATGGACAAGGAAGGCCTGCTGGTGGAAGGCTACGAAAACCTCTCGCCTTTCACTTGCCTTTACAACTATCCCTATTACGGCGAGCTGCTCGAACAAATCGGTTTCACCAAAGATGCCGACTGGACCCAACGCCTGGTTGAGATTCCCGACGAGATGCCACCCATGTTCCAATATGCCAACCTCGTTGAAGAACGCTTTGGATTGCATGTCTATAAAGGCCGCGACATGCGCAAGATGCGCAAGGACTATGGTCTGGAACTCTTCCATCTCGTCAACGCTTCCTTTGCTCCGCTTTACGAGTTCTCACCCCTTTCGGATGAACAGATTGAACGCTATCTGGACACCTACGTCCCCATTCTCGACCCCGATTTCGTGTGCATCCTTCTCGATGCCGACGAACGCATTGCCGGTTTCGCCTTCTGCGTTCCTTCGCTCTCGAAAGCAGTCAAGAAATCGAACGGAAGGCTGTTTCCATTCGGTTTCATCCGCATCCTGAAAGCCCTGAAGAAGAACGACACCTTGGAAGCCTTGATGATTGGCGTGCTGCCCGAATATCAAGGCAAAGGCGCTACGGTGCTCATGTTCAAGTATCTGCACGAAAACTGCCTAAAACGCGGCATCAAGACCATGCTGGCCAACCCACAGCTTGAGACCAACTACAGGGTGCAATCGTTGTGGGGCGACTATCCCAACCATCTCTACATGCGCCGACGCAGCTACACCATGGATTTATGATTTGACAAACACTAACTAAATGAAAAAGATATGAAGGATTATTTTTATGATTTAATTCCAGCTGAAGAAAGAGAACAGCTGCCCTACATTCCCACCGTTTCAGAATTTGTGGAATGGATTGAAAAGAAATATGCTGACCTGCCCGCCGAATCGGACATGACCACAACCTATACCTACAAGCAGATGTGCGACCGCATTGCCCGTCGCCGTACCACCATCGCCAGCCTCGGCCTACAAAAAGGCGCCAAGATAGCCATTTTGGAACGCAACGGTTTCGATGCCTTCGAGTTGTTCCTTGCCGTCACCTCAGCCGGCATGGTAGCCATCAACCTGCCTGCCCAACTGCCTGCACCAGCCGTCGTTGGCAGCTGCAAGCGTTTCGACGTGAAAGCCATCTTCGTCCGCGACGAGTTCAAGCCTTTGTGCGAAGGTCTCGAAGCCATGGGCGTGAAAGTGTTGGCCTCCAACACGATGGCCGAAACTCCAACGGCTGTCACTCCAGTCGATAAGGAAGACACTGCCGCCATCTTCTTCACTGGCGGTACGACAGGCGCACCAAAGGGTGCCGTGCTTCCACACCGCGCCTTGATGCGCGGCGGTTTCAACGGTTGCTTCATGCCAGGCAGCGTCATCGGTAACCAACGCTACATCGCCATCCTGCCTTTGAGCCACGTGTTCGGTCTCATCCGCACCATGATGTCGGCATTCTACACTGGCGCTCTCCTCTTCACTTGCGAAGACATGAAAGCCACCATCGGCAAGATCCCGATGATAAAGCCTACCTGCCTCGTCATCGTTCCTGGCATCTGCGACATCCTGAACGGCCTCTGCAAGATGTATGGCCCACAATTCCTTGGCGGACAGCTGAAGAACATCATTTCGGGCGCTGCCAATGTTCCTCCACGCCTTATCGCCGAATTCGACAAGATGGGCATCGGACTGCTCGGCGGCTATGGCCTCACCGAAAGCGCCAACCTCACCTCTGGCAACGTCGATGTGAAGACCCACCCGACATCAGTCGGTAAAATCTACACCGGCCAAGAAACCAAGGTCGTTGATGGCGAACTCTGGATTAAGGGCGACAACATCTTCACTGGCTACTATAAAGACGAAGCCAACACCAAGGCTGCCCTTACCGAAGACGGCTGGCTGCGCACTGGCGACCTCGTCCGCTTCGACGAAGACGGTTATCTCTATATCGTAGGCCGCATCAAGAACATCATCATCCTGCCCAACGGCGAAAACGTAAGTCCCGAAGCCATCGAAGAACCTTTCTATGCTTCGAACTTCGTGAAAGATGCCATCGTGAAGGAAGACCAACTCAACGGCCAACCTTGCATCGCCATTGAGATTCTGCCACAAGTGCAAGCCTTCGGCGAAAAGCCTTGGGAAGAAATCGAAGCCTACATGAACCAACTGGTTGCCGACATCAACGCCACCCTGCCTACCACCCACCGCATCAGTAAGGTGACCGTCCGCAAGGAAGACTTCAAGCGCACCGGTGCCATGAAAGTCTCAAGGGCAATTCTAAATAAAACTCTTTGATAATCAGATAAATATTTGTATATTTGC
>CALBNP010000051.1 GCA_937896505.1 uncultured Bacteroidales bacterium
TGACGGTTGTTGGATTTCTGATAACTCATGGCGTATGCGTTGCCATCGTCATCGAAACCAACGAGGATATACCTTGCACCGGCTTCGAGGCCAGAGGCAGAAGTAACCATTGTGTAAGTATTCTGAGCGAAACTGCGTGCCGAAAAGACCAGCATCAGTACCAGCATACCAATTGAAAGTAAATTACGTTTCATTTTTTCTAATATTTTGTTAAACAATTGATTATAATTCCAATGATTGCACACGCTCCACAGCCTTGATTTCGGGAATGGCTTTTTTCATCACCGTTTCTATGCCGTTCTTGAGGGTCATCGTGCTGTGAGGGCAACTGCCGCAGGCACCTGTCAACTCCACCATAACGACCATATCGTCAGTGAGTTCCACAAAATTGACATCGCCGCCATCCTGTTGCAGATAAGGGCGCACCTGTTCCAACACGTTTTTCACTTTGCGGAGGATGATTTCTTTATCTTCCATTTGTTTGAGGTTTATTTGTTGAATTGTTTAGTTGTTTAGCATCATTTAGCTTCGCGAATGACAGCTGCCGCGATTTCGTCAAATGCCTTTGTGACAGGCGAATCGGCATCGAGTGCCAAAGGCGTCCCCTTGTCGCCGCATTCTGCAATCTGCTCTACAATCGGAATCTGACCCAAAAGCGGGATGTCAAGTTCCTGGGCGAACTTGCGTCCGGTTTCCTTGCCGAAAATGTAGTATTTCTTTTCATGCATATCGCTCGGCACGAAATAAGCCATGTTCTCGACCAAGCCGAACAATGGAATCTGCAAAGCCTTTTCCCTGAACATCATGGCCGCACGCAAGACATCGGCGAAAGCAACTTGTTGCGGTGTGGTAACAACAACTGCTCCGCTAACCTTAAACGACTGAGCCAAAGTCAGTTGAATGTCACCCGTCCCAGGAGGCATATCGACAATCAAAAAGTCGAGTTCACCCCAATGGGCATCGTTCATCAACTGGTTGAGGGCGCTGGTTGCCATAGGTCCGCGCCAAATCAAAGGACGGTTTGCATCGACAAAGAAACCGATGCTCATCAGTTTGATGCCGTAACGTTCAAGCGGAATCATCACGGTTTTGCCGTCACGCTCGAAACAGGCAGGACGCTCGTCGCCCGTACCGAACATGGTAGGCACCGAAGGACCATAGATATCGGCATCAATCAAACCGACGCGCTGGTTGGCACGAGCCAAAGCCACGGCCAGATTGGCAGCCACGGTCGATTTACCAACGCCGCCCTTGCCCGAAGCCACCGCAACGATGTGCTTCACCTTGGAAAGCGCCGTCTGTTCCTCGACCACCTTAATATCAATATTGATGTCGCCGAAAACCTCTTTCAAAGTACGGTTTGCAGCGTTGACCAAAATGTCGTTTTTCGGGTCATCGACATGTTCAACGACCAAATCGAAACGGATGCCGTCATCGCCAACCATCAGGTTTTCAACCATTTTTAGGGCAATGATATTGTCACCTTTCGGAAAATAGATGACATCCTTCAAAACTTCTAAAACATTTTCCTTTACTAACATGATAAAAAACAAATTTGGGGCAAAGGTAAGAAA
>CALBNP010000052.1 GCA_937896505.1 uncultured Bacteroidales bacterium
ATGTTGTGGGTTTCAGCCATTCGCATGGCGAAATCCGCATTTTTGCCTTGGACCGCATTCGTGAAGCGAAGATTTTGGACGCGACATTTGTCTATCCGAAAGATTTCTGTCCCGGGGTGTTTTTCGACAGCAGTTTTGGTGTCATCGTGATGAAAGACATGAAAATAGAAGATGTGAGGTTGAAAGTCAGTGCGTTGCAAGCCAATTATCTGCGCTCTTTGCCTTTGCATGAATCGCAAGCCGAGACGGAACGCAATGCAGATTATAGTGTTTTTGCAATGCAAATCCGCCCGACATGGGATTTTCAGCAGGAAATCCTGCGCAATGCCGACGAAATGGAAGTGTTGGAACCGCTTTGGTTGCGCAAGGAAATAGCGGAAATCGTGAAACGGATGTGGAATAAATATGGGGAACTATATACATGATGGCACAAAAGTTGGCTTAAGCAAGAATGATTTTTTTCAATGATATTTTTTTGGTAGCATAATTTTCCATCATAAATGAATCAAACATTGTTTTTGACTGAAATATTCGTACATTTGCAGCGTATATATCAGAAATGCGTAAGATGGGAAGGCATCTAATAATATCAGAAGAGCAATTTAAGCGTCATTTTTCGGAATTGGCCGTGATAGGCGTTTCCATTGAAGGTATGGAAATTGTTCGACATTCTTCAGGTTCTTCAGAACGTGACAAGGGTGACGGTTTCTCATCTCCTTCAGAATATTGGAAGGAGCACTTCAGAGAAAGCATATCTCCTGACGACTTTATATGCACATCCTGTATGAAGAAGAGGAAGAAATTTGTCGTCGGCCACGTTATGGATGGCAAAGGCAGGGAATACTTGTACCCTGTCTGCAAGCGTTGCAATGACACCTACAAGAAAGGGAAGTCCGGCCATTTGTTCTATGCCTATTCTTCAAGGCTGAAGAACGTCCCTTAATGTCAGAACGCCTCGTCCTTCCTTCTCCTGGAATCCCTGACAATCTCTGGAGGGACTTCGTCGGCTGGAATCGGGACGTACCTGTCACTTCCAACGTCTCTTCTCGCGAAAAGCATTCTGGTGTCTTCCCGCGATAGCCTGAATGCGAAGACAGCCGTCCGGTTCTCCACGTCGGCATACATACGGGTGTTCCACAGAATTCCCCATTCCTCGAGTCCCCTATGGATTCCAGGCATACGGTATCCATCAACGACGTCCCATCTGCCTAACTTGTCCGCTTTCGCGCCGAAGGATTCGGCGAGCACTAAATGCACGGCATCCTTTACGGCACGGGGAACCATCAGGGCATATACTCCGCAAGGATAGTCATAAGCCTCCTTCATACACATTCTCGCCACACGTTCCAGATATTCCTCTGTAAGTTGCCTTGAATCATACCTGTATGTGCATTCCGTAACATCACCGCTTCCTTTTAGAGGCTTTATATGCGCAGACATTGGCCTAAAAATTGCTTCTTTCTGCGTTCCAGAGAACGGGTCGGAGTATCCGTTTCCGTTTAGGAAAACGGCGACGGCCTTGAATATTTCGGACAGGTCTTTACCATCCAACACGGATGGGTCGTACTGATATATGCCAACGCCGAATGGGATTATGGTTCCGCGTGAATTCTGCCTTACCCTTGCACGGGCAGGCACGTCATCTGCGGATTTCGTGACAATGAATTCGATGCTCACGTTGTCGGTTTCCCAAGGGGAGTTTCCGCCTTTCGTGTAATTCTCCATATTTGGATGGTGGTTTGATACCCTTGCATTGGCGGGCTTCCCACTTTCGGTGTCCTTCTTGTCAACGTAGAACGAAATCGTCGTGTTGCTGCACTTCATCCTTGCAGGAATCTTGCTGTACCTTATGTATCTCTCGAAGCCTAACTTTAGGCACGTCACGGCATATGCTGGCGTAATCATTTCAGTCAATGTTTCGCATAAATATGAATTTTCTGAACTTTTTTTGGTTTTGTTTGATATTTATTTGTACTTTTGCGGCATAAATGGTTGCGCTGCAATGTAGGCGTGCTTTGGGCTTGAAACGGTGTGCGCACACCGGTAAGTACAGGCAACCATTGCGTACAGGGGCAAGGGGTATCGTATCCCTTGCCTTCTTATTTTTCGGATATGGAAGTGATGCTTTTAACTCCAAGGACTTTTAAGCCACGCGCTTCACGACCCTGACATCCTCGAACGTCACGACGTTCAGGGCGTGTTCCATAAGGGCGGCGAACCTCTCGCCGCCCTTCCTTTTCCTGTTGTTGTAGCGGAAGGCGGCCTCGTCGACGTAGCGCTGCATATAGTGGCGCGAGACGAAGTGGTACGTCCCGTAGACCATACGCTTGAACTGCCCCCAGAAGCCCTCTATCGTGTTCGTGTACCTGCGCCCGACGGCGAACTCCTTCTGGCTGTGGTTGACAATCTGCCTGGCATACCCGTTTTCGTTCAGGTTGCAGTATATGCTTGTCTCGTCGGTGTAGACCGTGGAGCCGACCTTGACGTGGCTCTTGATGATGGGCATAAGGGTGGCGCTCCTTGTGTCCTCGACCTTTACGGCGAACACTTCGCCTTCCCTCTGCGCCATTCCGAATACGGGTGTCTTCGTCTTGGTGCTTCTGCCCTGCGTGCCTTCGACCTTCCTGCTTTCGTGCTTGTTGGTCTCCCTGCCGCCGACATACGTCTCGTCAATCTCCACCTCGTCCTCGAGGATTGGTGCCGGTTGTGCGAATGCGGTGCGAATCTTGTGCAGCATAAACCAGGCCGTCTTCTGCGTCACGCCCAAGTCGACGGCGGCCTGCTTAGAGGAAACGCCCTTGGAGTGGGTCGACATAAGGAAAATCGCCCCGAACCACTTGTAGAGCGGAAGCTTGGTGTCCTGGAAGATGGTCTCCTGTAGGATTGAGAACGACGAGCCGCACTCGCGGCACTTGAAGCGCCCGTCGCCGCGGCGATACGGGTGCATCCCTCCGCAATACGGGCAGGCTACCATACCGTCAGGGTAGACCTGCTCCTCGATGAATCTCAGGCAGGTGGACTTGTCGCGGAAATGGCGGAAGATTTGAGGAAGGGAGTTGAAATGGTCAAGGCTTATCATAGCGTATCATCATTGTGGTTACGCATATAATATACCCGCAAAAATCGGATTTGGCAACCTATGAAGGCACTTTTTTTACTGTAAATCAGAAATTTTCCACAGGTTTTGTGCCATCAGGTATATAGTTCCCTAAATATGAGGAAGATTGAAGCTGATGCGGAGGCTTGCGCGGCGATAGCTTTGAAGATATTGTGAATTTCGAAGAAATAACGCTTTTTTTACGGAGGTGTGCCCTCATTAGGCGCACCTCTGTTTTTATTTTGTGTCCGAAATAAAACTTCGCTACGATGATACTGGGATGCAATTATTTTTTAGCGGCACATGCGAATACGGAAATTTTCCTATATTTGCAGCCGTTTTATGGAAATAGCGACGGCTATTGTGGTTCTGTAGAAAGAAATCGCCAATTTTTGAGACAGGAACTGCAATGGGGTTACGCTAGTTTTAGGCGTACTCTACCTTGTATTTCAGTGTCTCGTGGCGTTTGGCGATGCCTTTTCTACCTGAAATGGGATGGGGTGCGCTATATCCGTATGTGAAGGTCTTAAAAATCAATGCAATAAAACGCGGTTCCGAAAAGCGTACAACAGAGTAGGAAATAACAGAAGTTGCGCCCGACACGGATTTAGGGCTGGAATCATGTATACTTTAAATTTTCCAAATGGCAATGTCCAAACTTACAGCAGTAGGAGTGATTTGTATGAAGCTGCTCGTCTGCTTGGTGGGGAGGCAAAACACATTAACGGTAATGTCTACGCTTTTGTGCCTAAAAAGTAAGTGGCAAGCAAAGGGAAGAGTGCTTTGGCGTTCTTCCCTTGAAATTATAGTGATTCTCAAAACGATACAGAGAAATGCGGATTTGAGGAGTGCCACTTTTTATGATAAAAAATGTTTTGCACTTTGCGTTTTTTATTTATAGTTTTGCATTGTTATTTCAATCTGAAGCAGAAAGGATGAATTCTTCGCTATAGATTGGGATATGAAAAATGGTATGTGGCAGTTACGCTGTCGTTGTAGATGTTGAAAATTAAAAATGTATTATAGATTGTGTAATAATTGTTTAATGTTTAAGTTATGATAGAATATAATAACCAATTAACTATATTGTTTGAAATTTGGAAAAACAAACGGGGCTATTCAGAGTACACATTTGTCAATGATGGGCTTATGCGTTCTCAAGAAAATGTTGATGAGCTTTGGCATAAATCCAAACGAAAAATTGCTTTTTTGATGAAGGATAAATCCGATGGTTCTTGCGATGATGTAAGGGATTGGCTGAAAGATAATGACAATCAAAATAACCAGATGAACCGTCGAATGGGGAACACGTTGTTCCGAAATATTGGCAATATCCTTTATGGACTCTATCATGATGAATGTGATTATAATAATGTAGTTGATAATGAACAAGTTGTTGTGGATTTGTTGTCGGTTCCATTTGCATACATTGAATGCAAAAAAGAGGCGGGACATGGGAATCTTAAGTCGTCTGTTCTTCAAGAATATTTGAGAAATGATAGGGATTTTTTACAAATGGAATTAGCCATTCTCAACCCCAATATGATAGTATGCTCTGGTTGGCCAATTAATATTTTTGTTAAAGAAATGTATTCTCAAGAGGAGTTGTATGTTATGAGTAACAATTTATCTTATCATCCCCAATCAAATACGGTTATTCTATTAGGATACCATCCGACAGCATGGAGTATTCCTCAGAAGGGGCACTTTTATGGTGTTATGTCTCACTATGAAAAATTCCTTCAAACAGATTACGGTCATCAATTTCTTGATCGCTTATAATGAAGAGCATTTTAAGTGTTAAGAAGTTTTATGGTCAATATTTCCCAATCTGCCCTAACCAAGCGACCTGCATCTTTTCTGAATCATACTTCCGCCGTAAGTGGTAAAAAAACATAGTTACGGCGGAATAATAATTGCAATTTCAGAAATAAATCGTACCTTTGTGAATTGAAAAAGAGAATATTATGTCAGATAAAAAAGAAATCAAGGTTTGCATAGCCTTCCTCGAAACCAATCCGAAAATTGAATACAAGCCGTATCCTTGCTATGGTGAGTTGCTGCGGCTTTTGAAGCGGCTGTTGGAGATTGCGTGATATTCTCTTGTTACAACGTGTGAAATCGAAAAACCAGTTATTTGATTTCTCCCGAAGACGTTCCAAAGGACTTGAATGTTAATTCACAAATGCTAGGCGAACATTTTCTCACTTTCTATTGTTTTGGTTGAAGTGTCAACCAAATTGGTTCATTTCATATATTCAGACTCTGCCTTGCGTAAGGCGTCAGGTCTTGTGTGGCGAATTCGCCTCTGAGGAACTTGTAGTAACCGGCCACGGCCACCATGGCGGCGTTGTCGGTGCTGTAGCTGAGGCGCGGGATGAACACTTTCCAATGGTATTTTTCGCCCATGGCAAGCATGGCGTCGTGCAATCCGCTGTTGGCACTCACACCACCTGCGATGGCGGCGGTCTTGATGCCCGTCTGCTTCGAGGCTTTCACCAACTTGCTCATGAGGATGTCGATGATGGTCTTTTGCACCGATGCGCAGAGGTCTTCCTTGTTCTCCTCAATGAAGTTAGGGTTGGTTTTGAGGTTGTCGCGAACGGTGTATAGGATGCTGGTTTTCAGTCCGCTGAAACTATAGTCAAGGTCGGGAATCTGAGGCTTGGCGAACTGGAAAGCTCCGGGATTGCCGATTTTGGCGAGCTTGTCGATGACAGGACCGCCAGGATAGGGAAGTCCCAAAATCTTGGCTGTCTTGTCGAAGGCTTCGCCAGCGGCATCGTCGATAGTCTTGCCGATGACTTCCATGTCGAAATAGTCTTTCACGACAACGATTTGAGTGTGCCCGCCCGAAACGGTGAGGCAGAGAAATGGGAAGTCGGGTACCTCGGTGTGGGTGGCATCGGTGGCAAAATGCACCAGAATGTGGGCATTCATGTGGTCGATTTCAACCATAGGGATGTTCAAGGTCTGCGCAAAAGCCTTTGCAAACGAGGTTCCAACAAGTAAAGAACCTAAAAGTCCAGGTCCACGCGTAAAAGCGATGGCACTTAATTGATTTTTATCTATTTTTGCATCCTTCAACGCCGTGTCGATGACAGGGATGATGTTTTGCTGGTGAGCACGTGATGCAAGTTCGGGGACAACGCCTCCGTATTTCTCGTGAACTTTCTGACTTGCAATGACATTCGACAAAACACACGTGCCTTGAAGCACTGCGGCTGAGGTGTCGTCGCACGATGATTCGATGCCTAAAATATATTCATTCATAGCTTATCTGAAGCTTAAATTTGGAGGGACAAAGTTATTAAAAAAAAGATTATCCATAGTATCTTAGTTTTAATTATGGTGGTGCTGTCGGTTTTCGTAAGCCTATTCATCGCCATCCAAGACCCTATTATTCAAAAGTTTGCGGTACGTGTGGCTAGTGGTTATCTCTCCGAAAATCTTGGTACGGAATTTAAGATTGGTCGGCTTTACGTTTCTCCCGATTTGAATGTGATTCTGGAAAATGTTCTTGCTAAAGACCAAAAAGACAATGTGTTACTTTCGTCTGACAAGATCAGCGCGAAATTTTCGTATAACGACATTTTCGATGGCGAATTGCGCTTCAACAAGGTTGAATTGGTCCGGACGGAAGCCAATTTGGTGACGTATGAAGGCGAAGACGACATCAACTTTAAGTTCATCATCGACTTTTTCAGTTCGGATAAGGAACGTGAGCCAAAAGAGGGAAGTTTGCCCATCTGCATCGACCGCCTGCTGCTTAAAGATGTCGATTTCTTGCTTTGGAACCAAAACCGAACAAATCCGCTCAAGGCCATGCAACACGCCATGGACTACGCACATCTCGGCATTAACAACATCAACCTTGATGCTACCGACATCCGCATTGTGGGCGATAGCATAAGCGCTTCGATTAATTCTTTGACAGCCAATGAATTGAGTGGATTCGACTTAAAAGCTTTCAAGACAGAGGCCTTGGTGTGTGCCAATGGCGTTTTCCTTGATAATCTCAAGATTTCGACCAACAACAGCCAACTCGACCTCGATTTGCACATGCTGTATAATGGTTTCGATGACTTCTCTCATTTCGTTGATTCAGTGCGTTTTGATGCAAGAATTTATCCGACCGACATCGTGCTTTCTGATATTGGCGTGTTTGCTCCCGTGATGTATAAAATGCCTAATAGAGTGCTTTTCGAATGTTGCTTCAATGGACCCATTGAGCATTTCTCCGTTGATAGCCTCGCTATTGATTTTGGCAACGTCACGCATATCGAAGGTAATTTGATGATGCATCCGCTGGATTTTAACGACGGATTGCATACGTTGAATATCAAGAAGATGCGCTTCTCTTATGACGATTTGGTGCAATTTGGCATTCCTGGAAATACTGGAACCATTCCTATGCCTGAATCGTTGAAATCGATGAAGAAGGGCACGCTTCGCCTCGACTTTGATGGCTCCTATAATAATTTCAGTTCGAAAGTCGATTTGAAGTCGGACGTTGGCAATGTCAACGCAAATATTGCAAGGCATTGCAATGGTGACGGCAATAACCAATTTGCTGGTTTCGTGAATGTTGAAAGAGTCAATGTGGGTAAGCTGGCCAATATCGAAAAGACTTTGGGCGCGCTCGACATGGCTGCCAACGTAACCATGAACTTCCCCAAGAAGGGTAAAGCCAAGTTTGACGTTGACGGCAATGTGTATCGTGTTGAATTATTGGGCAATTACATCGACCGGATCAAGGTGGACGGCAGCATGAATGAGGATCGCTTCAAGGGAAAACTCAGCGTGTTCGACAACGATTTGGACCTCGATTTCGCCGGTTTGATTGACTTCGAGAATCGGAAATACCCGAAGTCTGACTTTGAAGCCGAGATTCGCAAAGCCAACCTGGTAGGCCTCAACATCCTTAAAAACGACAGCATCGGCAACATTTCAACTCATCTTTCGGTCAATCTGAGAGGTTTCGACATTGATGACCTCGAAGGTACCTTGAACATAAACAATACCTGGTTCGAGGATAGCCGTGGGGAATATGCTATGGACGACTTCTCGGCTTCCATCGTCAACGACAACCTGATGATGCGCCGCATCAACATGGATTGCGACTTTTTCACGCTCGAAATGGCTGGTCAGATGAATCTCAATGCCTTGCCCAAAAGCTTGAAGGAATATTTCGACTATTATGTCAATGTGCCGCTTTGGGACAAGACCTTGGCCGATTTCGCGAAATACAAGAGCAGCCATAATGCCGACCAGGATTTCTATGTAGATATGAACCTGAAGGACACGCGTACTTTGACACGCTTGTTGCTTCCTGATTTGACGGTGTCGAAAAACACCACCTTGAATGGTACTTTCACTTCGCGTTCGCACATGCTGAACTTCACAATGCGCTCAAAATTGGTCAATTACGGTATCGTGCGTTTCGAGAATGTCGAACTGAAAAAGAATCATGTCTATAATGGTTCATGGTCAGCCGTTTCCGTTGACCAGATTATTTGGCGCGACAGCACTTCGACAGATACTACGGCTTTCGGCCTCGATGACTTTGCTTTTGATGTGTTCTTGAGAAACGATACCATATATAATTCGTTGTCGTGGAACGACTATTCCGATGTTGACCATAACAAAGCCCTCATCAAAGCTTGCTGTGTGCCTAACGAATTGGGTGCTTCGTATTGGATTCATACGGCCGACCTTACTATCAACGACTCGGTGTGGAGCCTCGACAAAAACAATTACATTGATGTCGTAGAAGACCGTATCAAGATCTCAAATCTCGAATTTAACCACAACCAACAGAAATTAAGGATTGACGGTGTGATTCCGAAATATGATGGCGATGTCATTAGCTTGATTTTCAATAAGTTCGATGTTTCCAATTTCGACTTGCTGTTCTATACCTTGGGATTTGATGCCGATGGTTTCATCACGGGAAATGCCCGAATGGGCCGTGAGAACGAGAAGCCGCTCGTCGATGCACAACTTGCCATCAATGCGCTGAAATTCAATAGGGATTATATCGGTGATGCAAACATCTTCAGCCGCTGGGACCACGAGAGCAAGGCCGTCGATGTGGATGTCGAAATCGATAACCAAAACCGTCGCACCTTGGACATCACGGGTAGCTATTTTACTGCAAAGGAAGAAGATAATCTCGATTTCACGGTGAAGATGGACTCGTTGCAACTTAGCCTTATCTCGCCATTCGTCACAGGCCTCATTTCGCGTTTGCAAGGAACAGGCGTGGGCGAAATCTTGGTGTCGGGAACGCCACAGAAACCTATATTGAAAGGCAATCTGGGAATCCGTGAAGGCGGCTGCAAAATTGATTATCTGAACTCGTTCTTCACGTTCGAACCCGATTTTGAAATCGACTCCAAATCAATCGAGCTGAAGAACATGGTGCTCGTCGATACGCTTGGCAATAAGGCCTACGTCGATGGCCGAATAACGCATTCCAATCTCAAGAATTTCGCTTTCGATATCGTCATACGTCCAATGAATTTCATGGCAATGGCCACCACTATCAAGGAAAACGAGTCGTTTTATGGAACAGCCGTTGCCGATGGTTTGGTGAAAATCAAAGGCCCGCTTAATGACATCGCTTTGGATATCAAAGCACGAACTCGCAAGGGAACGAAGATTGTGCTTCCGCTGAATGGAACTTCCACCGTTACCGACATTGATTATGTGACTTTTATTTCACATGACATTGCTAAAGAAGAAGATACGGAATTGTTGACTAAGCCGAAGAAGAAGTTCTCGATGCAGCTTGATGCCGATGTCAACGACGATGCCTCGGTGAAAATCCTTCTCCCGGGCAATATCGGAACTCTTGAAGCCTCCGGAAATGGTAATATCAAGTTAGGTACGGCCACTTCTTCAAAACTTTCGCTCATTGGCGATTTCGTCATCAAAGAAGGTAACTTTGTGCTGAATTTCAAGAACTTGCTAAACAAGAACTTTGAATTGAAGAAAGGCGGTTCCATCACTTGGACGGGCGATCCAACGAAAGGCCGCATCAATGCAACGGGCTCCTATACCGTAAAGGCCTCGATAGCTACCTTGGGTGTGCAGGTTGACACTACGGTTTCGTCGAATGTCAATGTGAATGCCGAATGCCTCATCCATCTAAAAGATGACCTGCTGAACCCGACCATCACCTTCGGACTACGACTTCCCAATGCTTCTGACGATACGAAACAAGCCGTTTTTGCCTTGCTTGACACTACTAACCAGTCTGTTATGAGTACACAGGTGCTCTCGTTGCTGCTGCTTGGTAATTTCAGCTATGCAGGCATGTCGTCGAAGGGAAACATGAGCAGCTCGCTCTTGAGCTCGTTCACCTCGCAGCTGTTGAGCGGCTGGATGTCGGAAATCAGCCGCGATTTCAATATCGGCTTGCGCTACCATGCTGCCGATGCCAAGTCGAATGAAGAATGGCAAATCGAATTGAAGACTGAGCTTTTCAACAACCGACTGATTATCGAATCAAATGTCGGAGTGGTTAACAATTATGCTGCCAGTTCAGGGAAGGCCTCCAATATCGTTGGCGAAGTCGATTTGTATTACAAACTGAGCAAAGATGGCCGACTGATGGCTCACTTCTATAACCATTCCAATAACAACACGAACTTCTCGACTTTCTCGTTCGATAGGCGGTCGCCTTACACGCAAGGCCTTGGCATATCCTACAGTCGCTCTTTCGATAAGTTCAGAGACCTGTTCAAGAAGAAGAGTTCGTCGGCAGTCATCGCGAAGCCACAAAACAATAAACCATAAAAGATATGAAGAAAAATGCTGCTTTCCGTGTCTTCCAGGCCTCGGCAGGTTCTGGAAAAACCTACACGCTTGTCAAGGAATACCTGAAGCTTTGCCTGAAAAGCGAAGCCGATGTGAGTAATTTCAAGACGATTCTTGCCATGACGTTCACCAATGCCGCTGCTAATGAAATGAAGGAACGCATTGTGAGCGATCTGTGCGGCATCATCAACAGCACTGAACCACAAGGTATTGAGGCCGATCTGATCAATGAATTGGAAATCGCCGATGGCCAACTCAAGCAGAATGCCCAACGTCTATTGACGGCTATCATGCACGATTACAGTAGTTTCTGTGTGTGCACCATCGATGCCTTCGTGCAAAAAATCTCACGCTCGTTTGCCCACGATTTGGGACTCTCGTCGCAATATATGGTGAGCATCGACAACACTGAAATGGCCAATGTGGTGGTCGAGAACATTGGCACACAAATAAGCGACGACAATGCCTTCTTGGCAAAAATTGTCCAAGACTTCTGCAAAAACCAGTTCGACAGCGACCATTCCAGCAACCTAGAGGAAAAGTTGGGATCTTTTGTCGTAAAGCTGATGACCGAAAAGGCCTACCAACGCGACGAAAACAACAATATCCACAATTTGGAACAGTATGAAGAAACATTGGATTTCCTGAACAAGAAGACGGAAATTTTTGAGACGAAAATTAAAAAATATGTTTCTGATTATAAAGCTATTGAAGCGAAATACCAACTTACTGATGCGGATTGCTATCAAGGCGTAAAAGGTGTGGCATCGTTTATTAGAAAACTGGCAAAAAAGGAGTACGACTTGCCCAAAAGTTATTATGATACAGTTGTCGAAACGGGAAAATGGTATTCGGCTGCGGGGCAAAATCGTTTCGGAAAGGCTGAATTGGAAACCATCAGGGACGAGTTTCTTGCCATTTTGGTGCCATTGAAAGAAACCATTACATCGGATTATCCCGCTTATCTTTTCTATAGCTCGCAACGTAAATTGTTGTGCATGTATGCTTTGCGAGCCAAGATCCGTGAGGAGTTCCAAAAGATTTCTGACGAAGACGAAATTGTCCACATCTCGGAATTCAACAAGCTGATTAATGGTGTTTTGGGCGACTATTCGGTGCCATTCATCTACGAAAGGGTGGGCGAGACGTATCGCCATGTCTTTGTCGATGAGTTTCAGGACACTTCTGTCATGCAATGGCAAAACCTGCTGCCTCTGATTGACAATGGCCTCTCGACCGACTCGATGAGTATGATTGTGGGCGACGGCAAGCAGTCGATTTACCGCTTCCGTAGTGGCGAAGTGGGACAGTTGGTGAGCCTCCCTGAAATTTTCGCTTTGCCCGACGATGAACGCCAAAAATACTTTGAGCAATATCAAGACAATCTGAAGGCGCATTTCGGTTTCACCCAACTCGACACCAACCGCCGTTCGTTCCAGAATGTCGTCAAGTTCAACAACGATTTCTTTGAAAAGACTTACAAGAAACTTTCGGTGGAGCACCAACGTGTGTATATTGACAAGGATAACGCCTTTGGCAAGGAAGTGTCGGTGGCCCAAAAGACTTTCAAGAAGGATGAAGGCTTCGTGCAGATGCAGCTCTATGACCCTAAAGAAAAGGATTTTTGCTTTGAAGCCATCGAAAAACTAATCATCGAACTCCTCGACAAAGGCTATGGCTATGGCGACATCGCCATTTTGACGCGTAAGTCAAGCTTCGGTTCTTCGATAGCTAATTATTTGAATGATAAGAATATACCAGTTGTTTCGCGTGATTCTATTTTGCTGAAATCGTCGGATAAGGTGCGGCTTCTTGCGAACACGCTGCGTTATCTCATCGAGAAAGAGAATGCCGCTGTGGTGGCCAACGAAATCTTTCTGTGGCATTTGGTGAGCGATAAAGAGTTCTCTGGTGACGTGTCGCTCATATTCGACAAGGTGAAGGAAATAACTAAAGGTGAAATCGACCTTGAAACGGTTCTCGGCATTGGCGAGCCAGGCTTGCTGTCGGGCCTCATGGCGAAGGCTACTTGCCTTTACGACCTTTGCGCCTCGTTGGTCCGGATTTTTGGTTTCGACGCCATTGACGATGCTTTCCTCAATTCCTTCATGGAAGAAGTGTTCAAATGGCAAAATGGTGTTAGGGAGAGCATCATCGACTTCCTCGATTTCTGGGACAAGAAGCAGGACAAACTTTCTATCGAATCGGTTGATACCAATGCCGTCAATATCATGACGATACACAAGTCGAAAGGCTTGCAGTTCCCGGTGGTGATTTATCCAAAGGCCATTGTTGACCTTAGCGAACGCATACAGGGAAATTCAAAATCGGAAGAAGTGTGGGTGAAGCCTGAGGATTTAGGTTTCGAAGCCATCCCAAATCTCGAAAAGGTGCTTCTGAGCTTGGATAAAAAAGTGAAATTGATGGGAGAAAAAGCTATAGCCATTTGTGAAAATGACGACAATGGCAACAGGTTGGACAACTTGAACCTGCTTTACGTTGCCTTCACGCGCGCCATCCAACGGCTTTATGTGTTTGCCGAAAATAGCGAAAAGGAAAATGTCATTAAGGATTACATGCAACTCGACTGCTTGCCCGAAGGCGTAAGTGTGAGTGAGGATGGCTTACTGCTTCAAATGGGCAATCCCGACTTCCAAAAACCAAAGCATGATGAGAAAAAAACTGATGAAGTGGTTTTGATAGGCGAAACACAAGACGATTTGGCTTCGTGCGACTGGTTCTCAAAAATCGACGTCGATTCCGACCCGACCATGCTTTGGATGTCGCCCGACGACAAACTGTCGCCTTCTGAATGGGGTGAGCTGGTGCACGAGATGCTCTCAAAGATTGCGACCGCTGATGATATTGGCCGTGCCTTGCAACCGTATATTTTAGAAGGCGTCATCGATAAGGAAGCTGAAACGATGTTGGAAGACAAGATGATGCAGATGATGGCAGACCCCATCGTCGGCAAGGCCTTTGCCAAAGAAGCACGTGTGAAAAACGAATGCGAAATCCTTTCTGACGGAAAGATTTTGCGTCCCGACCGTTATGCCGAACTGCCTGACGAAATCATCCTTCTCGACTATAAGACAGGAAAAAAAGACCCGAAGCACCATCGCCAACTGAAAGACTACATTGTAGCGCTGCGCGAGATGGTACAGAAAGACATCCACGCCTATCTTGTATATCTTGCCGAGCCTATTGAAGTGGAAGAGGTGGTGATGGATACGTTGTTTTGAAGAAAATCAAAACGGAGCTTTTATCTTTTGATGATTTCGCACAATCCGTCCTTGTTGCCAACCACAAAATCGACGGGTGCATTGTCGCCTTGCACAAGCCAAGCAAATTGTTCATCGCGATCTGAAACCAAGCAATGTGTTGGTGACGCGCAATGGCAATAATTTGAAAATCATAGATTTCGGTCTTTCCGATGCCGACAGTTTCGCCATCCTGAAGCAGCCGGCAGGCACACCGAAATATGCTGCGCCCGAACAGATGCAGCCTGAAGTGAAAATTGATGGCCGGGCCGACGTTTACGCTTTCGGCAAGCTGCTGCAAATGATTTTCCCAAACCGTTACAAAAGCATTGCCGCGAAGTGTTTGTAGGAAGACCGCGAAAAGCGTTGGAAAAACGCCGAGGCTTTGCGAAAGGCTTTCACCCGTCGTCAGGAAAGGGCACGCACATTGCCGCTGTTGCTTTGTGTTTGCCTTGCTGTCGGTTCGTTGGTTTGGGCTTTGTCGCGCCCGAATGATACCGTGGTGGTTGAAAGACAGGCGGAAGGCTTTACTGCCGAGCAACAATCCTATTTGGATGAACGACAGCATGTTCTGGATAGTGTTGTTCAGTTGTATGCCGCTGAAGTCGAGCGGAACAATGTCTATAGGGATTCGATAACGGAACTTCTGGCAAATCCGCAGACCATTGTCGTTGAGAAGCAGGTGCAGGGCTTCACTTCGGAACAGCAAGCCTATATTGCCAAGGCGGAAAAGGCTTTGGATAGTCTTTACAAGCCGTATTTTGCAATGGCTGAAAAAGGGAAGGAGTATAGGGAAATTGTTTCAGCAAAGGCGCACGAAGCAAATATGCTGGCATCGAAACTACGCGACAAAATGGCAGCGCATTATGCACAGAATACGCTTGAATACCAACAGTTTACCAATCAGTTTCTGTTGATGAATACAGACAAATTCAATCAGTTGAACCAATTGGCCGAAAAGAACTGCAAGTCGTATATGGAAGAGTTCCAGAATGGACTGATTGACGATGAGACGTGCAGAAAGATCAGTGCTGAAATGGGAAAAATCATAGAAGATGTAAACAATAATTGGTATAAGTAAGACTTAATTCATCACAACAAGGACTGTGCAAAATGTTGATAATAGGTTTTGCTTCTGAAATTCTGTAGGGCATTTCTAAATAAAACTCTTTGATAATCAGATAAATATTTGTATATTTGCCGAAAATTTGAAGAGAAAATGGACACATGCA
>CALBNP010000053.1 GCA_937896505.1 uncultured Bacteroidales bacterium
TACATGGGTTTTTCTAGTGATTTACTTTTGATTTCAACCACAAAATTACTGAAAATCAATAATATGTACAACTTTTTATCCATTTATTTTGATGACTTTTCTATTCTTCTTAATTCCGCCAACGGGTAAAATAGTATGTCATAATAGAAATGGAATTTATGGCTGTGAAAATAGAGAAAAAACCGTATCTTTGCCCCTTTAAAATCATTTGCGTATGTATGCACTTTTTAAGAAAGAAATAAGTAACTTCCTTAGTTCGCTGATGGGCATCATGGTTATCGTGGTGTTTTTGCTCATTACTGGGTTGTTTTTGTGGGTTTTCCAAAGCGATTTCAATGTTTTAGACTATGGCTATGCCAATTTGGACAGTCTCTTCATCCTTGCCCCTTGGGTGTTTCTTTTCCTTGTTCCTGCGGTTACGATGCGCAGTTTTGCCGAAGAGAACCGCACGGGCACCATCGAGATGCTAATTACTAAGCCTTTGATGGATTGGCAAATCATTGGGGCGAAGTTTCTTGCTGGCTTTGTTTTGGTGGTTCTGTCACTCATACCTACCTTTATCTATTATTTCTCGATCTATCGATTGGGCTTGCCTATGGGCAACCTTGATAGCGGTGGAATATGGGGCTCCTATATAGGTCTATGTCTTCTGAGTGCTGGTTTTGTGGGTATCGGCATCTTTTGCAGTTCGTTAACCAATAACCAGATTTTGGCTTTCATCATCTCGGTTTTCCTCTGTGGATTTCTCTATATAGGCTTCGAGTTCATTTACTCACTTTCGCTTTTCGGCAGTGTCGACTTGTTTATCCAGCAATTGGGAATGAATGCGCACTATGGTTCTTTGAGTCGTGGCGTTATTGATACTCGCGACGTATTGTATTTTCTCAGTGTAATAGTGGTTTTCTTAAGTGCAACGAAATTGGTTCTTGCGAGTCACAAATGGTAAGGAGGTCGAGATATGGAAAATAAACGCAAGAATCTAAAAAAGAATCAAATCGTTACTTTTCTCATCACGATTGTGATTGTGATGGTAATCAATGTAATTGGCAATTATTTGTTCACCCGTTTCGACCTTACGAGCGAAAAGCGTTACACTTTGTCCCCAACAACCAAACAAATTCTTGGCGGCCTCGATGATTATGTCTATTTCAAGGTCTATCTCGAAGGCGATTTCCCGGCAGGTTTCAAGAAGTTGCGCCGTGAGACCAAGGAAATGCTTGATGAGTTCCGTGCCTATTCGAAATATATTGACTATGAGTTTATCAATCCAGCTGAAAGTACCGATGCTGCTGAACGAAACGAAACATACAAGCTTTTGTATCAGTCGGGACTGAATCCTGCCGAAACTGTGATTCGTAATAGTGATGGGTCGTCGAAACAGATGGTGATTTGGCCAGGTGCTCTGGTTAGTTACCGCAATAATACGGAAATTCCTATTGATTTGCTTGAAAACCAAATTGGTCAATCGTCAGAAGAAGCACTAAATGCATCAATGCAGAACCTTGAGTTTCGTCTTATTGATGCCGTTAAGAAGGTGACTCGTTTGCAAAAGCCTCAAATTGCTTTCATTGAGGGCCATGGCGAGCTTGATGAACAAGATGTGTATGATATCACACAAACTCTGAAACAAAACTATATAGTCACCCGTGGTGAGATTGGCGAGAAAACTAATGCGCTTTTGAGCCGTACTGATTATAACGCTCAAGGCGATGTGAAGGCTTATCCGGCATTTGATGCTATCATTTTCGCAAAACCTACCGAACCATTCAATGAGAAGGAAAAATTCCTCATCGACCAATATATCATGCATGGCGGAAAGGTGTTGTGGCTCGTTGAACCCGTTTATGCAAACATGGACAGTTTGCAGAGTCAGGAATCGACTATTGGTGTGGAGATGGACCTCAATTTGGATGATATGTTGTTTAAGTATGGTGTCCGCCTCAACCGCAATTTGCTTTTGGACTTGACTTGTGCAGCCTTACCTGTTCGCACGGGGCAAGTGGCAGGTCAGCCCCAACTTGAGTATTATCGCTGGTTCTATTTCCCGTTGCTGCAGTCTGCTTCCAATCATCCTATGGTGCGAAATATGAACTCTATCAAAGCCGATTTTGTGAGTTCAATAGATGCTACGACTTCAGCCAATGGCATCAGCCAAATACCGCTGCTCAAGACTTCAGATTATACCAAGGTTTCGGGAGCGCCTGTGCTCATTACGCTAGCTATGCTCCGCCAACAGCCCGACCAACGCATGTTTCCACAAAAAGGCCAAAATGTGGCTTATCTGTTGCAAGGTAGTTTCGAGTCGCTCTATGCCAATCGTCTCCCGCAGGAAATCATCGACAGCGAAGAGATGGATTTCATGGAAGAGAGCGTCCCAACGGCCATGATTGTCGTTGCCGATGGCGATATCATCCGAAACCAAATCGATGTGAAACGCAAGACCCCGCTACCTTTGGGTTTCGACCAATACACAGGCAACACATATGCCAATAAGGAGTTTATTGAGAACTGCATCAGCTATCTTGTTGATGGTGAAGGGTTGATAGACATTCGTTCACGCGAGCTGAAAGTCCGTTTGCTTGATACTTCGAAAATTGCACAACAACGTGCCAAGTGGCAAATAATCAATACATTGATTCCCATTGCTTTAGTCATTACTTTGGGATTAGTTATGGCTATCATTAGAAAGAAAAAATACAACAAGAAATGAAGAACAATCGTTTAACAATTATCATCGCTGCAATACTTGTGATTTTTGCAGGCGTGCTGATTTGGAATAACCGCTATTTATCGACCATACAGGGTGAAGCCTCTGATTTTATGGTTTGGGATACGGCTACGGTCACGAAAGTGTATTTGGCAGATCGTCAAAATAATGAGTCTTTGCTCGAACGCACCGATGAGGGCTGGATTTTGAATGGCGAGTATAAAGCTCATCCAAAACAAGTAAGTGCATTGCTTTCAACACTTTATAAAATCCGCATCAGAATGCCAGTGTCGAAAGCCAGTCACGATAACATTGTACGTCAGATTGCCGTCAGAAGTTCAAAGGTGGAGGTCTATCAAATGGTGCCTCGCATCAACCTTTTTAATAAGGTGAAACTTTTCAATAAGGAAAAGCGCACTAAGGTATTCTATGTGGGTGATGCCAATAAGGATAATAGCGGTTCGTTTATGATGAAGGAAGGTGCTGACAAGGCATATATCGTCTATATCCCGGGTTTCCGCGGTTTCGTTTCAACCCGTTTCACGGCTAACCCAACTGATTGGCGTGATCACATCATTTTCAATTCTAACTTGGCAGATATCCAGTCGGTTTCAATCGAATTTGGCACCGAGCCAGAGAAGGGCTTTCGCGTTGATAATGTAGGCAAACACCAATATATGCTTACGCATTTGATTGACAATGCTCACTTGCCAATCGATACCCTAAAAGTCATCAATTTGCTGTCGTCGTTTGGCGATTTGCGTTTCGAGACTTTCTTTAACGATATACTGCCTCAGAAACGTATCGACTCTATCATCAATTCGCCTTATCTTCATTTGATTACCCTTAACACAAAAGATGGTAAATCGGTTCAGATGAAGACCTTCATACGTCGTACACAAGACAGGTATGGAATGGATACTCCCGATGACATGCCAGGTCCAGAGGGAATCGTTGATCCTATCGACCATGACCGCTTGTATGCACTGATTAATGATGGCGCGGATTTCGTCGGTATTCAATATTACACTTTCGATAAGATTTTCAGAGATGTCTATTATTACCAAGCTGGTAATCCTTTGCAATTCGAAATTGACCATTACGAAGTAATCGAGTGATTAAGACGCTGCAATGTCATGAAAATCTTGCTCTTGTCCATAGGAAAGACCGACGATGACTATCTCATTACCGGCATCAAGAAATATGTCGGTAGGATAGGTCATTACGCTTCGTTCGAGATGAAGGAAATTCCTGACATCCGCAATCGCAAGACCTTGAACGAAGACCAACAGAAAAAGGCCGAGAGCTTCTTGCTTTTGCAGCAGTTGCAACCTGCCGACCATGTGGTTCTTTTGGACGAAAACGGTAAGCAATTCACATCTGTTGGTTTTTCTGAAAGCCTTGAAAAACAGATGGCTACGGGAGCCAAACGTATCGTGTTCATCATCGGAGGCCCATACGGATTCGCCCAAGAGGTTTACGACCGCGCCAACGCCATGATGTCGCTCTCGCCAATGACTTTTTCTCACCAAATGGTGCGCCTCATCTTCGTTGAGCAACTCTATCGCGCCTTCACTATCTTGAAAGGCGAACCTTATCATCACACATAAAACTGAATCGTATGAAACGCCTGAAAACCATAACTTTAATTTGCGCAATGCTCTGTCTTTGTTCTTCTTGCAAGAAGGATTTGGATATGACTTTGCTGAAATCGACTTTACTGAGTGGAACGGTTTTTTCGTCCATACAAGCCAGTGAAGCTTTTGAGATAAAGGTCGTGAAAGACGAAAATAGCTTTGTGGAATTGGAATGCTCGGCTTATCTGAACGAATACATCATCTGCAAGGTTGAGAACAGTTGCCTGACTTTGGGTGTCAATAAAGTCGGCAACTTGCCTGTCGGAACGGTTTATCGAGCTGTTGTCCATACCCCAACACTGCATTCCATCATGATGTCAGAGGCTTCGAAGATGAGCATAGTTGGTGATTTTGAAGATTTCGAGTCGGCTGAAATCAACAAGGCTTCGGTTTGTTCGGGTGGTGTGTTTTCTGGAAACGCTGTTGTGATTTCCCTTACCGAGGCTTCGCAACTCGTAGATTTCACTTTCGAAGGCCAGCAATTCAATGCCAATTTGGATGCCGTATCGCGGTTTGTGGGCAATGTCAACGCAACGAATAGTATGGAAATCCATCTGGCTTCGGCTTCGAGTTTCGTTAATTATGGCGGAAATACCGAGAGTGTAAAACTTGAATTGAGAGAAGCCAGTCTTCTCAACATGGCACAAACCGAAATCCGTGATTTGGAAGTTGACTTTGGTGGTGCCTCATCGGCTACTGTTATGGTAAATGAAACGATTTCAGGACGTTTGAACGAACTTTCCACCTTATATTATTATGGCAATCCGCAGATTAATTTGGAATGTTCGGAAGGTTCTCTCATCAAGCGCTTGTGATTTGGTCTAAAATTTGCATTAATAGCGTTTCGGTTATCATTCAACCATTTTTATTCTTAATTTTGTAAAATCAAATTTGAACTGAAATGAAGAAAGTTTTGTCAATGTTGGTGGTCCTTTTTTTCGTTACCACCGCTTTCGCCCAATCTAATCTGCCCATTAACGAAAAGACGCAAAAGATTTGTTTCCAGAAGGTTATACCAACGCAAGGCACACAAGACGAGGTTTATAACCGCATCTATGGCCAATTCATGAATGATTATTACAAGAATCCGAGCAGTGTGCTGCAATCAAACGATGGCCGTGTGCTTAAAGGAAAGCACCATTTCCAGTTGGATAACGGCGACCCCGTCAAGTCGAAATGGCCTTGGGTGATTTACCGTTTCACCATCGAGGTGCGTGAAGGTCGTGTGCGTTATACTCTCACCGATTTCATGCAAAAGACCCAGTCAAACCATCCTGTCGAAGAATGGCTGGACAAGGAAAACGAGAACTATCAGCCGATTTGGGAGAACTATCTCGAACAGATTGCAGCCTTCGGCGAAGACTGGGGCAAGCAATTTGAAGAAAAACTCATTCCTGAGCAAGTCATAGAAGAGGAAGAGTGGTAAGATGGCCAATCGCGAACGCATAAAAAAAGGTTTTTCCAAGCTCCTCAAGGAAGAGAAGTTGAAGTTGATTGCCAACTACTTCGAGAATCCTGGGGAGGTCGTCAACCTTTTGAAGAGTTACTGGCATAGTGATTCGAAGCAGCAGCAGCTTTTCGATGAGTTCAGCGAGAACACCATCACCAATTTCTATATTCCTTACGGCATTTCGCCCAACGTCACCATCAATGGGAAAAACTATATCGTCCCGATGGTCATCGAGGAGAGCTCGGTGGTGGCGGCGGCTTCGGCGGCTGCAAAGTTTTGGGGCGATAGGGGCGGTTTCCATGCCGAGGTAATCGATGTCTGCAAGGTCGGACAGGTGCATTTCGGTTGGAATGGCGACAAGGCGCAACTGCTTGAACGGCTTCCTGCCATCAAGCAAAGATTCATGGACGATACGGCTGCGATGACCGAGAAGATGGTGAAGCGTGGAGGCGGTGTCACCAACATCCAACTCATTGATTTCACGGAGAAAATCGAAGGCTATTATCAGTTTCTTGTCGAGTTCAAGACAGGCGACGCCATGGGCGCCAATTTCATCAACTCCGTCTTGGAGCAGTTCGGACATAGCCTTCAGAACTATTTTGCCGAACAGACCGATTTGCCCGAAGAGTTGCGGAAAGTTGAAATCATCATGACCATCTTGTCGAACAATACGCCCAACTGCCGTGTCAAGGTCTGGGTGGAATGCGATGTGAATCAATTGGATGGAATCGATGAACACTTGAATGGAGCCGAATATGCGCACAAGTTCAAGAAAGCTGTCGATATTGCCCATATCGATACTTATCGTGCCACAACTCACAATAAGGGCATCTACAATGGTATCGATGCGGTGGTCATTGCTACGGGTAACGATTTCCGCGCCGTGGAAGCTGCCGGACACACATTCGCTTCACGTAACGGACATTATGAGAGCCTTTCGTCAGTGACAATCAATGGCAATCTGTTCCGTTTCGAGCTTGAAGTGCCGATGGCTTTGGGAACGGTTGGCGGACTTACGAGCCTTCATCCGTTGGCAAAGAAATCACTCGAATTGCTCGGCAATCCAACTGCACCCGAACTGATGATGATTGCAGCCACCATGGGATTGGCCAACAATTTCTCGGCTGTCCGTTCGCTCACCACCAAGGGCATTCAGGCGGGACACATGAAGATGCATCTCAACAATATCCTAAATCAGTTGAATGCCACCGATGAGGAAAAACGCAAGGCACGCGACTTCTTCAAAGACCAAACCGTGTCGTTTGCAGGCGTTGAAAAGTATCTCGAATCGATAAGAAAATGATGCACTTTTATTCACACGGAAAATTCCTCCTCACTAGCGAATATCTCGTTTTGAAAGGAGCCTTGGCCTTGGCTTTGCCGCTCAAATTGGGTCAAAGTCTTGATTGTGAACAATTTGAAACCAACGAAAATCAACTCTCTTGGGATGCTTTCAATCCTGATGGCCATTGGTTTTCAGCCGTTTTCGATAAGGAAGATTTCAGTATAAAACATACCGATGACGAAGCCAAAGCCAAAAAGCTGGCTGAAATATTGAAAGCTATCAAATCGTTGAATCACAATGCGTTTGAAGGTAATGACCTTCATTTCGTCACCAAACTTGACTTCAATCCTCAATGGGGTTTGGGCAGCAGTTCCACTTTGGTTGCCAACCTCGCTCAATGGGCAAAAGTGAATCCTTACGAACTGCTGAAATTGACTTTTGGAGGTTCGGGCTACGACATTGCATGTGCGTCGGCACCACAGCCTATTTTATATCAGATTGTTGGTGAAAAACCTATGAATCAGCCTGTTGAGTTCAATCCACCGTTTGCCGACAAGTTGTATTTCGTCTATCAGGGCCAGAAGCAAAGTTCGGCTAACGAAGTCGGGAAATTCCAAAATCGAGTCGTCCAGATTGACATGCAAGATGAGATAGATGCCGTGTCGGAAATCAGTCGTTCGCTGGTTACTTGTACCGATTTCGATGCATTCTGTTCCTTCCTCCAAATTCACGAAGATGTTGTCGCCAGTTGTATAGGCCGTGAAATATTGAAAACTAAATTTACTGATTTTCAGGGAACTATCAAGTCGTTAGGTGCTTGGGGCGGTGATTTCTTCCTTGCTGCCACGGCATGGCCTAAGGAACAAGTCAAGGCTTATTTTGCCGAGAAGGGCTTGGATGTGGTCTTCAGTTACGATGAATTGGTTTTGTAATTTTGCACCATGGAACAGAACTATCTAAATCAAGCCTATTCTGCCGAGTTGCCTGCTGGCTTTTGTGGCAATGTGAAATGGCAGAGCCCGTCGAATATTGCCTTGGTAAAATATTGGGGAAAAAAAGGAAAGCAATTACCTCAGAATCCGTCGATTAGCTTCACACTTTCAAATTGTCGTACCGAAACTTCTGTCGCTTTTCAGAAGGCTGAACAATTTCATTTGAAGTTTATATTTGAAGGTAGGGAGAATCCGGCATTTGCTGCAAAAATCGAGAAGTTTCTACTTGAGAACCAGCGTTTTTTCCCTTTCTTGAGTCAATTGGACCTGCATATAGAGAGCCGTAACACTTTCCCGCATTCATCGGGCATTGCTTCATCGGCTTCTTCGATGAGTGCCTTGGTGATGTGCCTTTTGGATATGGAGCGTTTGGCAAAAGGCGAAACTGAAATCGATTTGCAGAAAGCCTCCTATTTCTCGCGTCTGGCATCGGGTAGCGCATCGCGTTCGGTGTTGCCGAAAATGGCTTTGTGGGGCGCAACGGATGCTTTTTCAGGAAGTTCTGATGAATATGCGGTTTCGCTTGAAAACGAAATCCATCCTGTATTTAAAGCCTTCCATGACAGTATTCTTATCGTCAGCGATGCGCAGAAATCGGTTTCAAGTCGCGCAGGTCATGCCTTGATGGAAGGCAATCCATACGCTGAAGCTCGGTATCAGCAAGCCAATGCGAACATTGTCAATTTGTTAGAGGCATTAAAATCGGGCGATTTGGATTCGTTCATTGCCATCACCGAGTCGGAAGCCTTGCAGCTTCATGCTTTGATGATGTGCTCCAATCCATCGTATATTCTATTGAAACCCAACACTTTGAATTTGATTCAAGCTGTTCGTCAGTTCCGTTGTGAAACTCAAATTCCTATTTGTTTCACTCTTGATGCGGGTCCCAATGTGCATCTGCTGTATCCTGATGCCGAAGCGCAAAAGGTGGAACAGTTTGTCAAAGATAAACTTGTGGCTTATTGTGTTGATTCACAATGGATTGATGACCATGTAGGTGAAGGAAGTTCAAGAATTTGAATTCAGAAATCTGTTGCAATGGAAAGATCATATTACAGCAAAGTCATTCTCTTTGGCGAGTATTCGATGATATTCGATGCCACGGCTTTGATGGTGCCGCTCAGAAAATTCTCTGCTAATTGGCAGTTTTCCGATGAGGCTAAATCCAGTCGTGCTGTGGCTTCCAATGCCAGTTTGAGGAAGTTTTGCCAATATCTTTCTGACGATGCTTTTCTATCGCAACTTATTGATATAAATAGTTTTTCAAGAGATTTGGACCATAGATTGTATCTTCCTTCCAATGTGCCTACAGGTTATGGTTTGGGAAGTTCAGGAACTTTGGTAGCTGCTGTTTTCGACCGTTACGCCAAGCAGCGCATCGATGACTTGATGGAGTTGAAGAAGATTTTTGGTTTGATGGAGAGTTTTTTCCATGGTAGCAGTTCGGGCATCGATCCTTTGCAATGCTATTTGGGCAAGGCGTTCAAGATTTCGAGTGAAAAAGGTGTCGAGTTGCTTGACGATGCTTTTCTGAAAAGGAATATTCATGTGTGCTTGATTGATACTAGAATCAAGAGCAACACGAAGCCTTTGGTGGAATATTTCAAGCAGCAACGGCAAAATGCCGATTATCTTTCACGTTTTCAGCAGCACTATGTCCCTATGGTCAAATCGTGTATCGCTTCGTTGGTTGCTGGAAATGACGAGGTCTTTTTCGCTTCCTTGAAGCAGCTTACAAAGGGTCAACTTGAGTTTTTGCGGCCAATGATTACTGAAAACTCGATGGATTTGTTCACAGCTGATTTCGATTTCCATTTTGGTGTCAAAATTTCGGGTTCAGGTGGTGGCGGCTATGTGCTCGGCTTCACTGATGATGTGGTTTCGGCATCAAAACTGTTGGAAAACCGCGACGTGATTTGGATTTAAGCAAAAACTCTTATTTTTGCATCCTCAAAATATAGATTGTGTCAAAGTTAAAATTCGAAGATAAGGTTGAGAAGTCGCTGACTACGGTCATTGATTTCTTCTATTTTCCGTTTCTGAGATTTGTGCCTCGCGACTTGTTTCGCTATGGTGCTTGCGGAGCGTTGAATTTTGTTTTGGACGTGCTGCTATATTACGTTTTATATCATTTCGTTTTCAAGGCGCAGGTCTTCGATTTGGGGTTTATCGCTTTCACACCCCACATCGCGGCCTTTTTGCTGAAGTTCCCCATAACTTTCATTACGGGATTCTGGATGGCTCGACATATCAGCTTTTCTGGTTCTTCGTTAAGAGGTAGGACACAGATTGTCAGATATTTGCTAGTTACTTTGGTCAACTTTGTACTGAACTATGTCTTGCTGAAACTTTTCAACGAAGTGTTCCATTGGTGGCCTACGGTGAGTTATGTGGCGATGTATGTCATTTGCATTGCATTCAGTTATCTGACTAACAAATATTTCTCGTTCGGCAAAGGCAAGTCGGCGGTGTAATGAGTCTGAATTTATGGTTTAGTCTGCAGAGACGCGCCATGGCGCATTTCCATGTATATTACGCATTATTGCATCTTTGTGATTGTGCACATTACACGAAAAAGGTTGGCTCTCCATTGAAAGCCAACCTTTTTCATTTGATAACGTTGAGGCCTTATGCCAACTCGAATTGTTCGAGGAAACGCAAGTCGTTTTCGAAGAACAAACGCAGGTCGTTGATTTGGTATTTCAGCATGGCGATACGCTCGACACCCATGCCGAAGGCAAAACCTGTGTATTTCTCTGGGTCGATGCCGCTCGAAATCAAGATGTTCGGGTCGCACATGCCGCAACCTAAAATCTCAACCCAACCGGTGTGTTTGCAAATGTTGCAGCCTTTGCCACCGCAAATGTTGCACGAGATGTCCATTTCGGCCGAAGTCTCGGTGAATGGGAAGTAGGATGGACGGAAACGCACCTTGGTGCCTTCGCCGAAGAACTCTTGCACGAAGTGGTAAAGCGTCTGCTTGAGGTCGGCAAACGAAACGTTTTCGTCGATATACAAGCCTTCGATTTGGTGGAAGATGCAGTGTGCGCGGGCCGAGATGGCTTCGTTGCGGAACACACGGCCAGGGGCGATGATGCGGATAGGCAGTTTGCCTTGTTCCATCACGCGCACTTGGATGCTCGAAGTGTGGGTGCGGAGCAATACATCGGGAGCCTTGTGAATGAAGAAGGTATCTTGCATGTCGCGGGCCGGATGGTCGGGTGGGAAGTTAAGGGCTGAGAAGACATGGAAGTCGTCTTCCACTTCGGGACCGTCGGCGATGGTGAAGCCGAGGTGCTCGAAAATCTCGTTGATGTCGCGGCGCACGATTGACAATGGGTGACGGGCACCTTTCATCTCGTTGGCGGGCATGCTCATGTCAAAATCGGCTTCTGAACCGTGCTGCGACTCGAACTTTTGGAGTTGGTCTTCAACCTTTTCCTGAACGGCATTCTTCAGTTCGTTCAGTTTCATTCCCATTTCCTTGCGGAGTTCGGGAGCTACATTTTTGAAGTCGGCAAACAAGGCGGGAATCACGCCTTTTTTGCTCAGATAAGTGATGCGGAAGGCTTCAAGGGCATCTTTGCTCTCAGCGTTGAAGGCCTTGACTTCGCCTAATATCTGTTCTATTTTCTCTTTCATTATTTTTGGATTTCTATTGAGATGATGGTGACAGGACTGGCAGGGACATCCATGTATCCGGTTTTCACTGCTGCGATTTTATCGACGATATTAAGTCCGTCGATCACTTCGCCGAAGACGGTGTAATCGCCATCCAGATGAGGTGTTCCGCCCATTGACTTATAGGTTTGTCTTTGTTTCAGTGAGAAGGTCTTGCCGTAGCGTTGTTCCATGATGTCGAGTGTGGCATCGTCCCAAACCTTGCCTTGAACGATGTAGAACTGGCATCCGCTCGAGGCTTTCTTGGGGTTCACTTGGTCGCCTTGACGAGCAGCGCAGAGAGCACCTTTCTTGTGGAAGTGGTTGCTCTTGAATTCGGCTGGAACGGTCCAACCTGGAGTTTCACGACCGTCGGCATTCTGTCCGCCTTGAATCATGAAATCCTTGATGACGCGGTGGAAAGGTGAGTTGTTGTACCAACCTTCGTTGACTAACTTGATGAAGTTGTCGCGGTGAAGTGGCGTGTCGTTATACAACTTGGCTTTTATGGTGCCGTAGTTCGTGTTGATGACTACGACGGTTTCCTTTTCTTGTTGCGCTTGGCATGACAATCCAACTAATACAAGCATGGCTAAAATCAATTTTTTCATTGTTTATTGTTCTTTGAAATAAGTTGCAAAAATAGATAAATATTATTCGCCGACTAAGGAATAAGTGACTTCGACGCGAAGTTTGTTCTCTTCTTTATCTGGACCATTGATAATCCAACGTGTGGCATTGTAAGAAGCTCCGTTGATGCCTAAACTGATGCCGTTGTTGGGCTTTTTCTTTATGATGAGGCTTTGCATATATTCCGAAATGCGGAAGAAAGCGCTTCTGGTTGCTGGTGAATAGGTGCCGCCATAGTAGGATGAACCTTCGAGATAGTCGGGAAGCACATAGGTGGAACCGTCTTCATTTAGGCCGACCAAGTTCAAGCTGCTTGGCGATTTCAAGAACGAGGAATCGTCAACCGATGCGTCAGACGGTAAAATGAGCTTTGCTTCGTTGATGATGATGTGGCAGTTTTGGAGCGTGTCGGCCCAATGCTCGAGGTTGGGGAACGTGATTTTGGTTCTCACGCCAGCCATGGTTTGTGCATATAAAGTGCTGTTTCCCAAAGTGATGTCGCCATCAACAACCTGTTGACGGAATTCGGGTGAGCCAAGTGAATAGTCGTGGTCGAAATGGTTGAAATAGGCATCCGTTGAGGTTATGTAGAAATCGTAACGCATGGGCTTGTCGGGTGTTGTTGCGTTGTGGTAATAGAGCTGAAGGGTGGTTAAACTATTGTTTGTGAGTGTTGTAGATAGGATGGCACCGTTTTGGCTCACGGCATCGCAGGTCAGGTAAAGACCTTTGAAATGTTGCTTGAATATTTCGTTTACGGAATAATAGGTGCTGTCAAGGTTGAGAAGGTAGTTGCCCAATTCTTGGCTCAACGGGATGCGGAGGATGGGGTGCTTGATGGTATCGGTGCCGATGATATAGTTGCTGGCGAGTGGATGGGGATAGAATTGGTAACTGCTGGCCAAGTCGGTTGTGCTGTGCGCCACTTCCGAGAAGTTGTAGTAGTTTCCCGATGTTGACAAGGTGTCGGTAAGTTCGTAAGCATGAATGGTTTGCATTACCGTTGTGTCGCCATAATAACCGCCGACGCTGAGTTGGAGAACAATCGAGTCGAGCAGGGGATTTTCACCAAAATTATGCCCTGCTGTTGAAAGGCGAAACTGTGTGTAGAATCCGGCTTGGGTGAGGCCAAACACGGGGTCGAGCGTGCTGCCGAGCAATGCGTAGCTGACATTTTTAGTGCCTATCGAATCGTCGATGTAGGAATAACACACGATTTCAGTGGTGTCGGTGCGGAAGACTCCAATGTAGTTGTTTTCGTTAAGAAGGTTGTTGCCGATGGTGTTGGGCGACTTCTTGCATGCTGAGCAAGTCAATATCAAAGTGCCAACCATCAGCACCAGAAAATTTCGGGCGATTGAATGATGAGTTTTCATTTGTTATGATAGTTATTGTGGAATAACTCAAAAGCGGTTTACTTATTGTTGCCTAACACGGTTTCGTAGAAATCGTTGTAGGCTTGGAGGTAATGCTCTTCGTCTTGGTAGGGAAGGATAGGCTTGTTGACGGCCTTCAGGTATTCCTCGATTTCAGGGTTGATTTTCTCGCTGCTGATGATGATGCCGTCAGAATAGTCGATGGCCGATTTGGTGAGGGTCACATAGTCGGCTTCCTTGAATGGCTTTAGGTCTTTTGCACTGAGTCCGGGCAATTTCATCTTCTTTTCGAAACCATTTTTCAGTGTTTCGGTGAAGTCGTCATCGTAAATCGAATAGATGATTTTCGATTCGTTGAACAACGGGTTGTCTTTGATGGAAATGGCGCGTTTCATGTAGATGGGAATCAGCGACGAGAGCCATCCGTTGCAGTGGATGACATCGGGCGACCAGTTGAGTTTCTTGACGGTTTCAATCACGCCGCGGCTGAAGAACACGCAGCGGAAGTCGTTGTCTTCGCAGAACTTGCCGTCGAGGTCGTTAATGAGGTATTTCCGCTTGGTGAAGAAGTCGTCGTTATCAATGAAATAAATCTGCATTCTGGCTTTTTGGATTGAAGCTACCTTGATGATGAGGGGATGGTCGGTGTCGTTGATGATGAGGTTCATACCCGAAAGGCGGATGACTTCGTGCAACTGGTTGCGACGCTCGTTGATGACACCGTATCTTGGCATGAAAATCCTGATTTCCTTTCCGCTGTCTTGAGCCGATTGGGGCAGGTAACGACCAATGAGACTCATCGGAGTTTCAGGTAAATAAGGGGTGATTTCTTGGTGGACGAATAATACTCTTGTTTTGTTGGCCATTTTTCGTGCAAATTTAATTCAAAAAGCAAAGTTACGGATTTTTTTTGAAATAGCGGCGAAAAAGTTTAAAATTGCTACTTTTGCAAACCAATTTCGAACAGTTTTATGGAGATACAGCATTTTGAAAACGAAGCCCACGAGTGGGACTCAAACTTGAAGGTGCAAGAAGGTGTCGAACAGCCGATACAAGTCAATCCGAAAGCCCTGGAAAGACTGAAAGCCGCTCGTCAGCAACTGATGCCTTTGGAGTGGTATGTAGAAGGTATTCTGAAGGGCGACCGTGTGGTGTTGAGTAAAGCTATCACATTGGTTGAGAGCGCATTGCCTCAGCATCAGGAACTGGCGCAACAAATCATTGCGGCTTGCTTGCCACATTCAGGAAAGGCTTTGCGTTTGGGCATTTCGGGTGTCCCTGGCGCTGGAAAGAGTACCTTCATCGAGGCCTTGGGCATGTATCTCTGCAAGCAAAACCACAAGTTGGCAGTCTTGGCCATCGACCCATCGAGCCAACGCTCAAAGGGCAGTATCTTGGGCGACAAGACGCGCATGGAAGAGCTTTCGGTTGAGCCAAATGCCTACATTCGTCCTTCGGCTTCGGCTGGCACTTTGGGCGGCGTGGCACGCAAGACCAGAGAGTCGATAATTCTTTGTGAAGCAGCGGGATACGATACTATCTTCGTGGAAACCGTCGGTGTCGGTCAGTCGGAAACGGCAGTTCATTCCATGGTCGATTTCTTCCTTCTGATTCTTATCAGTGGTGCCGGCGACGAGTTGCAGGGCATCAAGCGCGGCATTATGGAGATGGCTGACGGCATTGCCGTGAACAAGGCTGATGGCGACAATGTGATGCGTGCCAACCGCGCAGCGGCGGAATGTAAGAATGCCTTGCATCTTTTCCCTTTGGCCGAATCGGGCCAGGAAACCAAGGTACTGACTTGCTCCGCCCTGACGGGCTTCAACATCGACGAGGTCTGGAAAATGGTCTTCGAACACGTTCAAGCCATCCGCGAAAACGGCTATCTTGCCCGCAAACGCTCGCAGCAAGACGTGCAGATGATGATTGACACGATGGAAACCGCCTTGAAGAACGATTTCTATCAAAATCAGCTGATTACCGACCTACTGCCTTTGGTGGAAGCCGATGTGAAGGACAAGAAAATGAGTGCCTACATCGGTGCCCAGAAATTATTGGATGCTTACTTCAATCTTCTGAAGAAGTAAGGTCGGTGAGAGAGTCGGCCATTTCCTTGTAGTGTTTGGCTTTCTCTCCATCGTCATTCATGATTGCGAGTTCGTAAAGGTTTCGGTACACTTCCTTGCGAATGTGGTTTTGTGCCTCGGTAAATGGGCCTTCACCCAATTTGTTGATAACTCTTTCGTATTCTGCTATTAAGGCAGAGCCTTGTTCGCCGTTTGCCTCCATTTCTTTGGCATTGTTGAAGGCAATCATCCAATCTTTTAGTGCCATTTTGCTTGCTATTGAATAATAATTCCTATTTTTGCGCAAAGATAGAAAACAAATCAACAATTAAACGAAATAACAATAAAACAAATCAAGTAATGGACTCAAGAATTGCCATGAACCCCAATCGTCTGGTGCAGTTCCTTCAAAAGCCTGCAGCAGAATTCACTCGCGCCGACATCATTCGTTATTGCGAGGAAAACCAAATCGAATTCGTCAATTTCCACTATTGTGGCTGGGACGGTAAGTTGAAGACCCTTAACTTCGTGATTCACAGTGCTGAACATCTGGAAAACATCCTTTCGGCAGGCGAACGCGTGGATGGCTCAAGCCTTTTCCCATTCATCGAAGCTGGTAAGAGCGACCTTTATGTGGTGCCAAAATATCGCACCGCTTTCCTCAATCCATTCACTGAAGTTCCTACTTTGGACATCCTCTGCTCGTTCTACAATCGTGATGGCGAACCTTTCGAAAGCTCACCTGAATATATTCTCCGCAAGGCTCACGATGCGTTCAAGAAGACCACAGGCCTGCAAATGGAAACCATGGGCGAATTGGAATATTATATCATCGCTGATGACGAAGAAATCTACGAAGTGCCGGATCAGAAAGGCTATCACGAAAGTGCTCCTTTCAACAAGTTCACCGAATATCGTGTCGAGGCTATGCGCCTCATTGCCCAAGCTGGCGGTCTGATAAAGTATGGTCACTCTGAAGTGGGTAACTTCACTCACGATGGCAAGATTTACGAACAGAACGAAATCGAATTCCTGCCTACCAACATCGAAGATGCTGCCGACCAACTCGTCATCGCCAAGTGGATCATGCGTCAGTTGGCTTACCAATATGGTGTCACTTTGACCTTCGCTCCAAAAATCACTGTGGGCAAGGCTGGTAGCGGCATGCACGTTCACTGCAAGTTCACGAAGGATGGCAAGTCGGTCATGGTCAAGAATGGCGAAATCACCGACTACGCCAAGAAGGCTATCGCTGGTTACATGGTGGCTGGCACTTCGCTGCCTGCTTTCGGTAATCCTAACCCACTGTCGTTCCTCCGCCTCGTTCCTCATCAGGAAGCTCCTACCTCGCTCTGCTGGTCATATTCCAACCGCAGCGCCTTGGTCCGCGTGCCTCTCGGCTGGATCAACAATGGCAAGGACATGGCTGCCAACTGCAACCCTGTGGAAAAGAAGTCGAACCGCGACTTCAGCGACAAGCAGACCTTCGAATGGCGTGCTTCCGACGGTTGCGCCGACATGTATCTGCTGATGGCTGCCCTTTGCGCTGCTGCCCGTCACGGCTTTGAGATGCCTAACGCTCTCGAAATCGCCGAAAAGACATACGTTGGTCTCGGTGTCAACATTCACGACGACAAGAACAAGAAGTTGCAAGAATCGCTCGAGCAATTGCCTGACAGCTGCGTCGCTGCTGCCAAGGAACTCGACAAGGACCGCGAAATCTACACCTCGAAGGGTGTGTTCTCCGATGCCATCGTCGATTACATGATCAAGTTCTTGACCGCTTTCGACGACGCTAACTTGCGCGCTGAACTCGGCAACGACACCGAAAAGATCATGAAGTTGGTGAACGACAACATTCACGTTGGATAATATCTGCTGATTGTTGGCGACAACAATCATAAAATGGAATGCCATGATAAAGGAAGAACGTTTCAATTGGAAAGTCTGCCTTTATTGTGGCATTTTCATTTGGTTTGTCATCAACCTTTTGCAAGGCATCTTCACCGAAATCACCGAAGATGAAGCCTATTATGCCCTTTATGGTGAGCATCTTGCTTGGGGCTATTTCGACCATCCACCCATGGTGGGTTTGATGACTTTTTTGGGTAGCTTGTTGTTTTCCGGAAATTTAGGAGTAAGGTTTTTCACGGTTATTGCAACGACGCTGTCGTTGCTTGTGACTTGGAAAATCATTGGCGAATCGAAGCCTGATGGACGAAAAGTGCTGCTGTTTTTTACATTGGCTTTTTCGGTTTTGATGCTCAATGTGTATGGTTTCGTAACCACACCCGACGTTGGGTTATTGTTGTTTTCTGCTTCGTTTTTGCTTGTATATCAGAAATATCTCGAAGACAATTCTTGGCGTCACGCTCTGCTACTCGGCGTTTTGATGGCTGCCATGGTTTATAGCAAATACCACACTTTTCTCTTGCTCGGATTGGTAGTACTTTCAAACCTTAAATTGCTGAAAGACGGAAAGTTTTGGGTCGCTTGTGTGTTGGCTGCCATTTTGTTGGTTCCGCATTTCGTTTGGCAATTTGGTAACGATTTTCCAAGCATCAAGTATCATCTTGTGCAACGTGGCGAGCCGTTTCGTTGGGGCTATTTTTTCGAGTATCTCCCTAATCAGCTGTTGGTTTTCAATCCGTTGACTTTTGGTGCAGCGGTTTATGTGCTTATCAAGCATAAGCCAATCGACCGATTTGAGCGAAGCCTTCATTTCATCTGTATCGGTTTCTTCTTTTTCTTTTTCCTGATGACCTTCCGTGGTCATGTCGAACCGCATTGGACTATCGTCTGTTCAATTCCAATCATTGTTTTAGTTTATCGTAAATGTTTGATTGACGATAAGTTGAAAAAATATGTAAGGTGCTTTGTGTTGCCTTCGTTGGTGCTGATTTTTGCTGCCCGTATTGTTTTGCTTACGCCTTTGGCTTCAAAATGGGGCTTTTATGGTAAAGAAAAATACTATAAAGCGATTGAAACAGTGGCGGGCGACAATCCTGTGGTTTTCCGCGGTTCGTTCCAAAAACCATCTCTGTATCATTACTTTACAGGGAGAGAAAGTTCTACGACACGCGACTATTACGACCGTATGACCCAGTTCGACCTTTGGCAGTTCGACAAGGAGTGGATGGGGAAGCCGGTTTTCGTTTGCAGTTCGGTTTATAAGCGTTCAACTCAATTTGAGGTTGGAGATGTGTGTTTCGAAGGTTATCAGGCGCAGCATTTCCAATCGGCAAACCGCTTGGTTTCAAGCATTTCCATTAAAGATCCTGAAACGATGGCTTTCCATCGTGGCGAGACGATTCTGATTGATTTTTCCATTTTCAATCCGATGGATTATCCTGTTGATTTTCACCATGATGAGTTCAATATGTCGCTCAAAGTGCATTTCCGTTCCTCGGGTGATTTTGCGTATTGTCGTTATGATGACATTGCTGTCATCGAGCCGCATTCCACTTATCAGGGAAGCCTGAGTTTTGCAATTCCCGATGATATTGTGTTAGGTCCAAACCTATTGGTTTTAGGCATTGGCGACCGTATGGAGTCGGCGGTTACGGATGGAAACTATGAAACTATCGAAATAGTTGATTGAGTGCCTTTTGCTTCATTTCTTCTTTAACGGCCTTGATATTGGTGCGTTTTTTCATCTCCTCAAGTAGGTCTATTTCGTGCAATTCTATGGTCTCCAATAGTATGCCAATTGAATTGTCGGATTGTGGATCCATGATGAACGCATAACCGATACCTGGAATTTCGCGAATACTTTTGAGCATTTCGTCCAACTTGGTAGGCGCAATGTAGTTGCGGATGATAAGCATGAAATCGATGCGAGGCGATGTTTGCTGCCAATAGGTTCCTTTATAGACCAGTGAAACTAGATTAAATGTGTTGCCTGTTTCTCCAGTATCGTAGTAAAAGAAAGCGTATTGTGCACCATTTTCAAAGATGTCGTTGTATCTTACAAAGTTGATTGATAACTTATTGTTAATGTTCCATGCCAACTTGAAATCAATAAGACTAGAGTTGATTCCAATGATTTTGATGTCATCGAATGATGCGGGGCTGATCTTTTTGATATTTTTTTTCATGCTGCAAAGATATATTATTCTGCCAGCATGTTCCATGTTTTTTCGGCTGATAATTGCTCGGCACCTTTGATGGAAAAATCACAGGAATCGGCGTAAGGCTCGTCGTCGATAAAGATTTGGACGTGGAAAAACTTTCTGTTGTTTTCTTTTGAGGTGTTAATCAGCCTAAAATCGACGTGGTGTTTATGTTTCTGCCCCCATTCGAGAAGTTTGCTCTTGAAGTTGACATCGGTTTGCTCGAGTTGGTCGAGGTCGATGTGAATGCGGATGATTCGGTTGATGATGGTTTTTTTGGTGAATTCAAATCCCTTGTCGAGATAGATGGCACCCATGAGCGCTTCGAAAGTATTGCCTCCCAGCGACTTGAAACCAGTGTTGTCGCTATTGTCGTGGTTATACCTAATGTAATTGTCGAAGCCGAGTTTCTGTGAGAGCTTGTTGAGCGATGCACGACTTACGATACGCGACCGCATCTCGGTGAGGAAGCCTTCTTGTTGAGTAGGATAGGTATGGAATAGATAATCGGCAACGGCTATTTCAAGCACTGCATCGCCAAGATATTCAAGTCGTTCGTTAGAGAGCTTGAACTTGTCGCTGTTTGATATGGTCGATTTGTGGGTAAAGGCCAGCTGATAAAGGACAATATTGTTGGGATAGAACCCCAAAATGTTCTTGATGTAGCGTGAAAGTTGCTTGTCGGTCGATTTGCGATAAGCCAGAAGGTCTCGGATATACATTATGCCTCGAATTTTTTGAAAATCAAGGTGGCGTTTTGGCCGCCAAATCCGAAGGCATTTGACATGGCATAGGTGATGTTGCGTTGGCGTGCCTTGTTGAAGGTGAAATCAAGGCGACTGTCGATTTGCGGGTCGTCGTCGAAATGGTTGATGGTTGGAGGAATAATGCCGTTGTCGATGGCCAAAATAGTGGCTATCGACTCAATGGCTCCTGCGCCACCCAGGAGGTGACCCGTCATTGACTTGGTTGAGTTGAGGCTGATGTTGTAGGCGTGTTCGCCAAACACTTCCTTGATGGCCAAAGGTTCGATGACATCGCCCGCAGGGGTCGATGTGCCGTGGGTGTTGATGTGTTCGATGGCTTCAGGTTGCAGGCCGGCATCTTTTAGCGACCGTTCCATGCTGAGTTTGGCGCCGAGGCCTTCGGGATGCGGTGCTGTGATGTGATATGCATCGCCAGAAGCGCCTCCACCGACGATTTCGGCATAAATCTTTGCGCCTCTCGCAATGGCGTGTTCCATTTCTTCGATGACGATACCGCCGCCGCCTTCGCCTATGACGAAACCGTCGCGGTTGAGGTCGAACGGGCGTGAAGCCGTTGCCGGATCGTCGTTACGCGTCGAAAGGGCTTTCATCGAGTTGAAGCCTCCCACGCCACACTCGCCAATGGCGGCTTCCGAACCGCCTGCTATGATGACGGTAGCTTGGCCGAACCTCACATGGCTGAAAGCCTCGATGATGGCATTGGCCGACGAGGCACAAGCTGAAACCGTAGCGAAATTCGGACCGTGGAAACCATGTCGGATGGAGATGAGGCCAGCCGGCAGGTTGATGATCATCTTGGGAATGAAGAACGGGCTGAAGCGCGGAGTTCCATCGCCTTCGGCGTGTTCCATGACTCCTGAATAAAGGTTGGCTATGCCACCAATCCCCGAGGTCCAAATGACGCCAACTTCATCGAAATCGGTATTTTCGGTTGTGATTCCTGAATCGGCAATAGCTTCTTCGGCTGCGATTTGGCCGAATTGCGAAAAGAGGTCGTATTTCCGCACATCCTTCTTGTCAAAGAAGTTGAGTGGGTCGTAGTTCTTGACCTCGCAGGCAAAATGTGTTTTGAATAAGGAAGAATCGAAACGGGTTATTTCAGCCGATCCACTGACTCCATTGATTAGACTAGTCCAAAACTCGTTGACCGTATTTCCAATAGGAGTTATGGCACCTAAACCAGTAATGACAACCCGTTTCGATTCCATGAATTTTTAGATTATTGTAAAAAAATCAGTTGGCTTCGCGGATTTTCTCGACCAGTCTGACGACGTCACCAACAGTGGTGATACCTTCTTGTTGGTCGTCAGGAATGGAAATGTTGAAAGCCTTTTCAAATTCCATCATCAATTCGACGGTGTCCAATGAATCGGCACCCAAATCGTTGGTGAAGCTGGCTTCCATCGTCACTTCAGATGGATCAACGCCGAGTTTTTCAGCAATAATCGGTACAATTTCGTTTAGAATTTCTGCCATAGTTTTCAATTTTTTTGAGTTTTCAAAGTTGCAAAAATACGACTTTTTTACATTCAAACATCATTTTTAACTTTTTTCGTGATGTTTCTTTCTCTTCTGTCCTTATTCTTTGTACTTTTACAACATCAAACTAATGGTATGGAAAACGACAATAAGAAACTCTTCCTTCTTGATGCCTACGCCTTGATTTATAGGGCTTTCTTCGCATTAAACAAGAATCCGAGAATCAATTCGAAAGGCCTTAATACCTCGGCGGTGATGGGCTTTTTGAACTCGCTTTACGAAATCCTGAAAAACGAAAATCCTTCACATATCGGAGTGGCTTTCGATGTGGCAGGATGCGTTGGCCGTCAGCAGGAATTTGCCGACTATAAGGCTAACCGAGAGAAGATGCCTGACGATTTGCGTGAATCTATACCTTATATAATAAGGCTTGTCGAGGCATTCAACATTCCGGTTTTCGGTGTGGAAGGCTACGAGGCTGATGATGTTATCGGTACGCTTTCGCGAAAGGCCGAGAAAGCGGGTTTTGTCACCTACATGATGACTCCCGACAAGGATTTTGGGCAGCTTGTCACCGATAAGGTCTTCATGTATAAGCTTGCCAAGTTTGGTGAGCCAGCACAAGTTTGGGGGCCGAAAGAAGTGTGTGAACGCTATGGCATCAGAGAGCCTCGACAACTGATTGATATTCTTGGTCTTTGGGGCGATGCTGCCGACAATATTCCGGGTATTCCGGGCATTGGCGAGAAGACGGCGGCGACTTTGGTCGGGAAATATGGCAGTGTGGAGAATCTCATCGCTCATGCCGATGAATTGAAGGGCAAACAGAAAGAAAACGTCATTGAATTTGCCGAGCAAGGACTGATGTCGAAGATGCTGGCAACCATCAATTTGGAAGTACCGGTCGATTTTGACGAGGAAGAACTGAAACGCAAGGAACCTAATATTCCCACACTGATGGCCTTGTTTGAGGAATTGGAGTTCAAGACTTTCGCCAAACGTTTCTTGGACGACTATAAGGCGACACATGCCAATGTTGAAGTGCCTGCCATTCCGACTCCTGTTGTGGCTGAAAAAGTCCAGAAACCCATGCCAAAGGATGGACAATTCGATTTGTTTGACCAAACTGATAACGAAGTCGGCGACCTTTTCTCGTTTTCGGAAAAAGATTCGGCAAAGACGGTTGCTCATGATTATCAACTTGTTGAAAGTGAAGAAGAGATTGATAGGTTAGTCAGTCAGCTATTGCCTTTTTCCCATATTGTTTTCGACACCGAAGCCACAAGTACGGATGTGTATTCTGCCGAGTTGGTTGGTATTTCGCTTTGCGTGAAAGCGCACGAGGCTTGGTATTTGCCCATGCCTGAGCAGAAAGAGGCTTGCCAAAATCGGCTTGCCTTGCTGAAACCGCTTTTGGAAGACGAAAAGCGCTTGAAAATCGGACAGAATCTGAAATATGACATTTCCATGCTTCAGCAATATGGCGTTTCGGTCAACGGGCCATTGTTCGACACGATGATTGCACATTATCTGCTTGAACCGGAATTGCGCCACAATATGGACTATCTCGCCGAGGCATACCTTAATTATCTGACCATCCCGATTGAAGACTTGATTGGTAGGGGACGCATTCAAAAAACCATGCGCGAAGTGCCTATCGATAAGGTCGTTGAATATGCTTCGGAAGATGCCGACATCACTTTCCAGCTTTATCAGAAGCTGCTGCCTTTGCTCAAAGAAAATGGAGTTGAGAAGTTGTTTTACGACATCGAAATGCCACTCGTCCCGGTGTTGAGTCAGATGGAAGCCAATGGCGTGAAGATTGATAATCTTGGTTTGCAGCAGGTTAGTGAAGAATTTGGGAAAGAGATACAAAATATTGAAAACCAGATTTATGAATCGGCTGGAATGCAGTTCAATATCGCTTCGCCTCGTCAGTTGGGTGAAGTCTTGTTTGAGAAACTGAAGATAGATGCAAAGGCGAAAAAGACCAAAACGGGTCAATATGCCACAGGCGAGGACGTGCTCCAAAAACTTGTCGATAAGCATCCTATCGTCAAGCAGGTTTTGGATTATCGTTCGTTCACCAAGTTGAAATCTACTTATCTTGATGCGCTTCCGGCACTTGTCAATCCACGTGATGGCTTGATACATACATCCTATAATCAAGCGGTTACAGCGACTGGTCGGTTGAGCTCGAATAACCCTAACTTGCAAAATATTCCTGTTCGTACCGAAAATGGCCGTGAGATTAGGCGCGCCTTTGTGCCTCGCAGCAGCGAATACACCTTGCTGGCCGCCGACTATTCACAAATTGAGTTGCGCATTATTGCTCACCTCAGTGGCGATCCGGTCATGGTGGAAGATTTCCGTTTGGGTCACGACATCCATGCTGCAACGGCTGCCAAGGTGTTTCATGTGCCGTTGGAGGAGGTTACAAAACAGCAACGTAGCCGTGCCAAGGCAGTGAATTTCGGTATCATCTACGGCATGTCGGCTTTCGGTTTGGCCGAACGCATGGAACTTTCGCGTCACGAAGCGGCTGAAATCATCAAGAACTATTTTGAGGAATATGCTGGCATCAAGGAATACATGGACCGCAGCATCGCTCTTGCGAAGGAAAAAGGCTATGCCGAGACCATTTTGGGCCGTCGCCGCTATCTTCGCGACATCAACGGGTCGAACAGCGTGGTGCGAGGCTTTGCCGAACGCAATGCCATCAATGCGCCCATTCAAGGCAGTTCAGCTGATATGATTAAGATTGCCATGATTGGCATCCATCAGGAAATGAAGAAGTTGCAAATGCAGTCGAAGATGATTCTGCAAGTGCACGATGAATTGGTTTTCGATGCTCATCTCGATGAGATTGAAACATTGAAAGCCATTGTGAACGACAAGATGGTGAATGCCATACCGCTCTCGGTTCCTGTTGTCGTGGAAATCAATACGGGCGACAATTGGCTGGAGGCACATTAAGCCGCATTTTTTGCGGTTTATTTGCCGCAAAACTTTACTTCGATATGGTTAGACCATCACGCAATGATGCCCAAAAGAAAAAAATCATTATTTTTGCACCGAAATAAAAAAACAAAGATATGATTGTAATCACAGCAAGCGAATTTCGGTCAAAGACTGGTTATTATGCAGATTTGCTTCAACATCAAGATGTGGCTATCAGATTCAGGGACAAAGGTTTATTCAAACTGGTTCCTGTCGATGAGACTAAAATGACCAAAGAAGAATTTGAGGAAAAACTCGAAAAGTCGAGGCAGCAGATTTCTGAAGGGAAATGTACAGTGGTCAAAAACCGTCAGGAATTATTGGAGTTTTTAGAATCTCTTTAAAAAGTCATCTTATGTATGAACTGCACTTTTCCGACGAAGCAAAACTTGACATTGCTAAGTTGAAACAATCAGAACCAAAATCATACGCGAAAACCACCAAACTGTTAGTTGAATTGCAAGAGCATCCGACAACAGGCACTGGTCATCCTGAAAAATTGAGTGGCAACCGTGTTGGTCAATGGTCACGGAGGGTTTCTACGAAGCATCGTTTGGTTTATGAAATCCATGATAAGGAAATCTATGTGTGGATTCTTTCCGCATGGGGACATTATGACGACAAATAAGCTTAGATAATCATGGCCATTCCAAGGGAAATAGTTGAACAGATATTGCAAGCTGCTCGTATTGAGGAGGTTGTGAGTGAATTTATCACGCTCAAGAAACGTGGCGCCAATCTGATTGGCTGTTGCCCGTTCCATAATGAGAAAACGCCGTCGTTCAATGTGAATCCGGCGCGAAACATCTTCAAGTGCTTCGGTTGCGGCAAGGCAGGCGATTCGGCCAAGTTCCTTATGGAGCACGAACATCTGACCTATCCTGAGGCATTGCGCTATCTCGCCAAGAAATACAACATCAAAATCGAGGAGCGTGAAGCTACTGCCGAGGAAATTGCAGCGCAAACCGAGCGCGAACGGATGTTCAACATCAACGAGTTTGCTGATAAGTATTTCGTTGATACACTTTGGAATACAGAAGAAGGAAAGACCATTGGATTGGAATATTTCCGTGAGCGCGGCTTCCTTAATCCTATCATTGAGCAATTCCATTTGGGCTATAGTCCCGCAAAATGGGACGCATTCACCGAACATGCCAAGCAAAATGGCTATTCCGATGAGCTTTTGGAAAAGATAGGCTTGTCCATCAAAGGCAACAAAGGCCTTTATGACCGCTATCATGGCCGTGTGATGTTCCCGATACAGAACCTCACGGGCAAGGTGATAGGCTTTGGTGGCCGAATCTTGGTGAACGACCCGGAAAAGAAAAGCCCGAAATACCAGAACTCGCCCGAATCGGAGATTTATGACAAGAAGCAGACGCTTTACGGTATCTTCCAGGCGCGCAGTGCGATAGCCAAGCTTGACGAGTGCATTCTTGTGGAAGGCTATTTCGATGTGTTGCGTATGCATCAGGTTGGCATTGAGAATGTTGTGGCCAGTTCTGGAACCTCGCTTACCATTGAGCAAATTCGGTTGGTGAAGCGCTACACGAGCAATATCACCATGCTTTATGATGGTGATGCGGCGGGCATCCATGCTGCCATTCGTGGCACCGACATGATTTTGGCCGAAGGCATGAATGTGCGCGTGGTGGTGTTGCCTCCTGAACACGATCCTGACACATTTGCCAAGGATTTTCCGCTTGATTATGTGCAGAATTATCTGAAAACCAATGCGAAGGACTTCATCCGATTCAAGACTGAGCTTTTGATGAAGGATGCCGAGAACGACCCCATCAAGCGTGGACAAATGGTGCGCGACATCGTGGAAACCATATCGGTGGTGCCTGATAGCATCTTCCGCATCAGTTATGTGAAGGAATGCAGCCGCTTGCTCGACATGCCCGAACAGACGCTTATCAATGAGTTGAACAAATTGTTACGCGCCAAGTTCAAGAAGTCGTTGGGACCTGAAGGCGATTCGGTTCCCGAAGTCAATGTGGTGTCGGAAAAACAGGAAGAACCCATTGAAGAGCAATTACCGGCAGGCTATTATCAAGAGCGCGAACTTGTGAAGCAGCTTTTGCTATATGGCAGCAAAATCATCACCGATGAGCGTGAAGAGGAAGATGGAACTAAGATTCTGGAACAGCTCACGGTGGCGCAATTCATCATCGACGACCTCAAGATGAATGGGTTTTTGTTCAAAGACCCGATTAACCAAAAGATTTTCGATATTTTCGACCGTGCCATCGATGAAAATAACTTTCCTGACAACCAGTTTTTTGTTTCAAACGAAGATGCTGGAATAGCGAATCTGGCTGCCGATTTGCTTTCAACACCTTATAGGCTTGATGGATGGAAGAACAAGGGCATTTTTGTGAAGACGGAAGAAGACGTGCTGAAAATCAATGCCTTGATGTCGATTGAACGTTACAAAGATCTCATCCTTGAAGAGCGTTGCAAGCAAGTGGAAGAAGAGCTGAAAACAGCTACTGACGAAGCCGACATTTTGATTCTTCTCAAGCAAAAGAAGAACCTTGATGTTTTGCGTACTCAAATCAACCGCGAACTCGGAATCGTGATTGCAAAATGAGCCTATTTAAAGGTATTCCTGAATAATTTACCCTTTTGGTTATCCGTTTATCCGGCAAAAAGCCGTTACTTTGCATTCCCAAAATCGTTTGAAAGATGTTTACCGTGCGAAAGAGATGGCGTGTTCCTGCCGGAGTGGAACCTACTGCATTGGATAGAAAAGTGATGGCTTTTGAAAGTCGTGGTGTGTTGGTGCCTAAACGTTCACTGATACGCACGCCTGAAGAGATTGAAGGCATTCGCCAGAGTGGTGTCATCAATACGGCCATCCTTGATTTGGTGGGTGAGAACATCCATGCGGGAATGAGTACGCTCGAAATCGACGAAATGGTGCATAAATACACTATCGAGCATGGCGCCATTCCGGCTTGCCTGAATTACGAAGGTTTCCCGAAAAGCGTTTGCACCTCCATCAACGAGGTGGTTTGTCATGGCATCCCTTCGGCTAAGGAAATCCTCAAGGAAGGCGACATCATCAATGTGGATTGCACTACCATCTTGAATGGATTCTATGCCGATGCTTCACGAATGTTCATCATCGGGAAGACGACACCACAGAAGGAAAAACTGGTGCGTGTGGCTAAGGAATGCCTCGAAATCGGTATGGAAGCAGCCAAGCCTTGGACTTGCGTTGGCGACATCGGTAATGCCATCGAGAAACATGCTCACAAGAATGGTTTCAGTGTGGTGCGCGACCTTTGTGGCCATGGCGTGGGCGTGAAGTTTCACGACGATCCCGAAGTGCTTCACTATGGTAAGAAAGGCGTCGGAATGCTTCTCGTGCCTGGCATGGTGTTCACTATCGAGCCGATGATCAATATGGGCACATGGAAAGTATTCGTCGATTCAGCCGATGGCTGGACGGTGGTCACCGAAGACGAATTGCCCTCAGCGCAATGGGAGCACACCTTCCTCGTCACCGAGACGGGACTGGAAATCCTGACGCATTAATACAGATTGCAAATCACTTGTTTCTCAATTCTTTAAGTTCCTCTTTTGCAAGGTTCATCAGTTTGATGAATTCCTTGTCCGAAACTATTTTTGCAAAAGTGACGCTTGCAGCTATACGGCCTGCATCCACATCACTTTGGTAATGATAGCCGACGATGACTCTGCTCTGTCCAAGTTCGTATCCAAGATGGATGATGTCGTATTCGTGTTCGTCGTCGATTGCAGTCAGGGCGAGTGCCATGGTCCAGGCCATGATGGAGTGTCCCGAAGGATAGGAACTGTATTTCCCAAGTGTCTCTTCCTCTTCAGGAATGCTGGAATGTTCTCCGAAACGTCTGAACGGACGTTGGCGTTCGAAACTGCCTTTGGCTTTCATGATGCCTTGGCCTGTGTAGTTACTAACTGCTTTCATGTATTGGACAATGGCAGGCGTGTTTTCCTCACTCAGATTCACTTCCATGATTTCTCCGAATATTTCAAGAAAGTAATCGAATTGAATATTGGCATCGGCAATGGCTTGTTTTCCTCGCTCGCTGTCTCTCAGCATTTTTCCTCGTTGATAAAGGATTGAATCGTTGAAGAAGGCTTCTGTGTCCTCAAAAGCAGGAAATCCAGGAAGGAACTTGGCCGCCTCGGGAATAGTGGCCGTTATTTCACCGACTTTCTCAAGATTGTTTTTTGTGGTGCTTTGTTTGTGTGCATTGCAACCTTGAAGCAGTAAAAAAGAAATGAATACTAATGTTTTGGTGAATTTCATGGTGTTTTGTTTTACTCTTGTATAGAATTATTTCACTATCAGTTTCAGCGTTTCGGTTTGGTGGCTTTCATCTGAAATTTGCATGATATAGAAACCTTTTGCCAAGTGGCTGATGTCCATTTGGTGTAGTTGGTTTCCTCTTGAAAAACCAACCGATTGCTGTTCAACCAATTGCCCTTGAATGTTATAAATGTCAAAATTCACTATTCCGTCAAGGCGGTTAAAGAAACAAACGTTGATGGCATCGGAAGCAGGATTTGGAGCGATGGAAGCGTTGGATTTGGGTGCCAAGGCGTATTCATCGACATCTAATTGTGCCGTGACAGCCAGTTTCATTGTGATGGGCAGGTGGTCGGAGCAATCGAAAATGGCATCGATTACGGCTTGTGGTGCCGAATTGTTCGTGCCTTGGTTGATGGACTGGTTGAAATGTCGTCCGTCGTTGCCGACAGCCTTGTATGAATCGCGCACATAGCGGATGTTGTGATAGCCGAAAGCGATTTCGTCGGCCATGAGGATGAAGTCGAAACGGTCGTCCATGCCGCCTGTCGAGCGGCAGTCATTGTCAATCCAACTGGCTGTGGCTTGCGTGTGATATTGCGCGTAGTTTTGGTTTTCGTTCCAAGGACCGACACCCGAGCTTCCAACTGGATCAACAAAACAGATTTCGGAATGGTTGTAGGTGCGTGTTAGGAGTTGGTAGCCTGTCTCTTCCGAAGAATACATGTTGAAATCGCCCATAATCAGCGTGTTATCATTCGGATAATGCTGGTAGATGTAATCCATTGTCGTTTGCAGTTGCGCTCTTCTCGAACTTTCGTAATTCATTCCGGCCTTCAAGTGTGCCACAACACAAATCAACTTAATGGTGTCGCCAGCGGCGAGGCTTGCCGTCTTGCAGTATAGTTCGTAGATGTCCGTATCGCGTGGATTGGTGCGCAAGGCAATATGTTTTTTTAATGCTAACTTATTGGAATTGTAGAAGATATGGTTGATGATATTGCTGGATGCGTAGTTGATGATATCGTCCGATTTCCAATAGTTGATGCCGTCGATGTTCAGGTTGTGTCTCAAGAAATCGCTTTGCAGGACTTGCGTGGCGCCAAATTCGTTGACGGTGAAGATGTCGGGTTTCACATAGCCTAAGATAGTGCGTATGCATTCGTCCTTGGTTTGGGTGTTGTTGTTGGTCTCGAAACACGATGCCCAGCCACTGTTGTAGTTGCCGTATTCCAAAAGGTTGTATTGCATCACAGTGAGCGTGTCTTGGCTTTTTGCAAAAAACGGGAAGGCGAGGAGAAATAAGAATGCCAATGGGTGTTTCATCATGAGTGAATTAAAGCCGCAAAGTTAAAAAATTGGTTTGATATTTGTGGAAACCTTTATCTTTGCACCATGATTTTTGAAATGAAAACCCGACTGAAAATAGCAATAGGTTTGTTTTTGTGTGCATTCTTCGCTTCGTGTCGCAAGGATGTGGTCTATGATACGGCTGTGGTTGGACATTGGGGTTGCGAGCAATATGTGAGTTGCCGCACCAATGATTCAACAGGTATTGTCAGTTGGGACACTTCGCATTATGTAGCCGGTGAAGGACATGGCTACGAGTTGTTTTTCTACAATGACCGTTCGGGAAAGTTGTTTCTCAACGACAGCCCAGCGTTTATCAAGAAGTTCAACTGCAAGTATGTTTACGATGAGGGAAACAAGAAAATCGTCATCGAGGCACCAGGTTTCTTGTATGCTATCTATGAGAGTGTGTTGGCGTTAGATGAAAACAGAGCCGAGTTCGATGTAGAGGCCATCAATGATAGCACTATGACAGTTTCGTGGACCAATTCCATTTCTGAGCCTTCTCCATTTTTTGAACGTTTTTTTCTCAAAAAGATTGATTAACAACAAAATATTACAAAAATGAAAAGATTAAGTTTATTTGCCCTTTGTGTGGCTTTCACAATGATGTTCGCTTCGTGCGGAAAAGATGATTATAAATCTTTTGTAGGCAAATGGGGCGTGGAACGAATTGATTACTACAATATTGACTATGCAGGAAACCCGATTGAGAGCACTATCGAGACCTACACTTTCGCGCTTGATGATCCCAATGATGGCATCGATTTGGTTTTCCGCGACAACAAGACGGGCGAGATGCGTGACCGTAGCCAAGACTCGATTTGGACTGATTGGAATTCGGAAACGCAACAATACGAAACTTTGATTGTCAGTCCTGATACGATGATTGTCACAAAATTCACTTACTCCTATGATTCTGACGAGTCCATCCTCTATATGAATATGGACTATACGCATACTTTCAGGATGCAAATCAGCAATTTGACCGACAACACGTTCAACTATACCAATGAGTATGAAAGTAATTACGTCGAGAAGGCTTATCTGAAGCGTCTCAGCAACGATGCAAATGCAAAGGCCAAGAGTGGCAAGAAGAACTCATGGCGTCCTCGTCGCGAAGGCTCGTTCCTCAGTGGCAGATAAACGACGACCATTTACAATGACAATGGCCGCTGACAGGATCGTCAGCGGCCATTGTTTTATTAGAGACCTAGTGTCGAGTAGTGATTAAAACATTGCTGCACAAATCTTTCTGATTTGTACCAAACGTGTAGATAATGCTTGTTCTGTTTTTGCTTTGGCCAAATTATATCGCTCTTGCATATTGACGAGCAATTCAGGATTGATACCTAATGCGGCTTCAACCATTAAAGCGAAATCGGTTGTAACTGGACGTTTGCAGTTCAAAATTTCGTTCAGCATTGTGTATGAGATTCCCAAACATGAGGCAAATTGCTTTTGGGATATGCCTCTGGATTCCAATTCTTCTTTTAAAACATCACCAGGATGGGTTGGTATTCTTGTTGTTTCCATTTTATTGATAATGATTTGTGATATCTTTGATTTTGCAAATTGTTATAATAGGTTCAGTTTGTTTGCTATGGATTTCAAACTCTAAACGATAACTGTAATCTATTCGAATTGAGTATGTTGATTCTTTTCCTTTTAATGCTTCGAAATTTAATGAGTTGAAGACGAACAAATCCTCGATTCTCGTGGCGGCTATTAAAGTATCAACTCGTTTTTGATACTTCTTAATTACGGAATTTTGGAATCTGTATTTCTTGTTCTTGCAAGACCCAGATTCATACAGTTCTTGAAGATATTCTTTATCGTAGGTAATAACCATAATTCAAACAGTTTGCAAAAATAGCAAATAGTTTTCAATATTCACTAAAATAGTGAATTTATTTTTTTATGCAAAAATTAATCAACCATCAGTACCAAACCTTTCAAGTAAGCTCCTTCGGGGTGGAAGATGTTGATAGGATGGTCGGTAGGTTGCGAGAGCTGGTATAGAATCTTCACATTGCGTTTGGCTTCGATGGCTGCTGCGGTTACTATGCCTTGGAAAGTAGCCTTATCGACGGCTTGCGAGCAACTGAAGGTGAAGAGCAAGCCGCCCTTGGCGATGCGCTTGATGGCTTCGGCATTGATGTAGCGATAACCGCCCAAGCCGCGATGACGGTCTTGGTGGCGCTTGGCGAACGCGGGTGGGTCGAGGATGATGAGGTCGAACTCGCCATCGCCCATTTGGGTGACATATTCTTTCATGTCGGCTACCAAGCAAGGGTTTTCTTCTTTCGAGTAACCATTCAGCGCAAGATTTTCTTCGGCAGCGCTGATGGCTTTCTTCGAGGCATCCACTGTGACCACGCGCTTGGCGCCGCCTTTCAGCGCGGTGATGCTGAATCCACCCGTGTATCCGAAGGCGTTGAGCACCGAGCGGCCTTTGGCCAGCTGGCGCACTAAGTCGCGGTTGTCGCGTTGGTCTAAGAAGAAGCCTGTCTTTTGTCCTTCTTCCCAGTTGGCGTTGAACTTGCTGCCATTTTCCATGATGACCTCGTTGATGCGTTCTCCAAAGAGGTAGCCATCGTCGATGCTGTCGTCTTTGCCCATGCGTTGCATGGCTTCGGCGCTCTTGTTGTAGATGGCTTGAAGGCCTAATCCTGGAATGAGTTTGAGGGCACGCACGATTTCCTTGAGGTGGAGCACCATGCCTTCGGTTTGGGCTTGCACTACTGCGGTGTGGCCATAGATATCGACAATCAGGCCAGCAAGGCCGTCGCCTTCCGAATGGACGAGGCGGTAGCAGTTGGTTTCAGGGTTGTCGGTCAAGCCCATGGCTTTGCGGGCTTCGAAAGCATGTCCAAGTTTGTCGAGGAAAAACCATTCATCGATTCGGCGGTTCTCGAAGCAGAGCATCTTCGCGGCGATGCTGTCCGACTCGCAGAATCCTGTTCCGAGAATGTTGCCGTCGAAATCGGTGACGGTGACGGTGTCGCCTGCTTGAAGGCCTTCGTCAGCTGAATGTATTGCACCCGAGAAAATCCAAGGATGGAAACGGCGTACGGCTTCGTCCTTGCCTCGGTTGAGGCGAATGACGGGGTAGAGTGGTGTTTGTGACATAGAAATGAAATTTGATGCAAAAATAAGTTTTTTAATGAATGATATTCCTTATTTTTGCCACAATAAAATTGAATTCTATGAACAATACTTTTCAAATCAGCGGTCAGATAGTTGACCTCGTCAATTCAAGGATATTTCCAGGTGTCGTCATTGTTGAAGGCGGCAAGATTGTTTCCGTCGAGGAAAGGGACGTGAAGGAAAAGCAATACATCATGCCAGGCTTTGTAGATTCGCATGTCCACATCGAGAGTTCTATGGTGGTACCTTCCGAGTTTGCCCGCATGGCTGTGTGTCATGGTACTGTGGCCACCGTCAGCGACCCGCACGAGATTGCTAACGTCATGGGTGTCGAAGGTGTCAAATACATGATTTCCAATGGGAAACGTGTTCCTTTCAAGTTCTTCTTTGGCGCACCAAGTTGTGTGCCTGCCACTTCGTTTGAGACTTCGGGCTTCACTTTGGATGCCAAGGCAATCGAGGAATTGATGCAGATGGACGACATTCATTATCTTGCAGAGATGATGAATTGGCCAGGTGTGGTTTTTGGCGATGCTGAAGTGCTGAAGAAGATAGAGGCTGCCAAGAAAGTCGGAAAACCTATCGATGGCCATGCTCCCGCAGTGACGGGCGACAACATCGTGAAATATGCTGCAACGGGTATCAGCACCGACCACGAGTGTTTCACCATTGAAGAGGCTGAGGAAAAAATCGGTCTAGGCATGAAGATTCTCATCCGCGAGGGCAGTGCAGCCAAGAATTTCGAGGCTCTCATTCCTTTGATGGCTTCGCATTCCGAAATGCTCATGTTCTGTTCCGACGACAAGCACCCTAACGATTTGGCAAAAGGCCACATCAACCAGTTGGTGAAACGTGCCATCGATTTGGGATACAACATCATGGATGTGCTGAAAGCGGCTTCGCTGAATGTGGTGAAGCACTACAACCTTAATGTGGGATTGCTGCAGAAGGGTGATGATGCCGATTTCATCGTGCTCGATAACCTTGAGGAACTGAATGTGTTGCAGACTTATATCAAAGGTGTATTGGTAGCCGAAAAAGGCATTTCGATGATGGAACATCTTGAAACTGAACCCATCAACAACTTCAAGGTTGAGCCGATCAAAGTAGCTGATATTGCTTTGGCCGACTGTGGCAAGCGCATCAAGGTGATTTCTTGCATCGATGGTCAGTTGGTGACGGACACCGTCGTTGCCGAACCGAAAGTAGAAAATGGTAGTATTGTGAGCGATATTGAGCGCGACATCCTAAAGCTGGTGGTCGTGAACCGTTACGAAAAGACGCAACCTGCCGTGTCGTTCATCCAAAATATGGGTTTGAAACAAGGTGCCATCGCTTCGAGTGTGGCTCACGACAGTCATAACATCGTAGCTGTGGGTGCGACTGACGAAGACATCGTGAAAGCCGTCAACTTGCTCATCGAAAATGGTGGGGGAGTGGTTACTGTCGGTAATGGCGAAACTGCCATCCTGCCTTTGCCAGTGGCGGGCTTGATGAGTAATGGCGATGGTTATCAGGTGGCTGAAGATTACGAAAAGGCTGATGCCCTGGCGCATAAGTTGGGCACCATGCTCCATGCACCTTTCATGACCCTCGCTTTCATGTCGTTGCTCGTTATCCCTGAATTGAAACTAAGCGACAAAGGCCTATTTGATGGTAGCAAGTTTGCTTTTACTTCTGTTTTTGAAGATTAAGTTATGTCAGTAATCCAAAATATGGCCCTACACTATGTGGGCAACAAGCAAGCCGACGATGGTGTGCTGTGTTCGAAATCGCTGCTTGATACCAACGACGAGATGCGTAATATCTTGCACGAGTACTTTCTACAGGTCTTTCTTGCCGAAGAGCAGTTTCATTTCATCCATGAAAATGAATTGAAATTCAATGAGGTATATAGTATCGTCAGTGATATTTTTGACGACCCTGAAAGTTTGTATATCAATTCGGTGAAATTGGCCAAACACCTTTACGAGAAGAGTGACCACCCGAAAATCAAGGCGGGCGAGTTCTATGTGGTGCATTTCACCGACTGCACTATCGCGGGTGAGCATTGCGATGCCGTTGGCCTTTTCAAGAGTGAAAACAAGGACACTTTCCTTCGCGTATGGACTTCGATGGATGGCCTCGACCTTACGCCCGAACAAGGCATCAACACCAAGAAACTGGATAAGGGCTGCCTCATCTATAATGTTGAGCGCGAGAACGGCTATTTGGTTACGATTGTCGATAACACCAACCGCAGCGATGCTCATTTCTGGACGGATGAATTCTTGCATGTGTTCCAGAAAGCCAACGAATATTTCCACACTAACACGGTTCTTTCCTTGACCAAGAATTTCGTTACCAAGGAGTTACCGCAACAATTTGAGGTTTCCAAGGCCGACCAAGCCGATTTGCTCAACCGTTCCGTGGCTTTCTTCAAGGAGAAGGAGACTTTCGATATGGACGAATTTGTGAACGAAGTGATAGAGCAACCAGCTGTCATTGAGAGTTTCCACAAATTCAAGGACAATTACGCCCAACGCGAAGACATTGAGATTGCCGACAGTTTCGAAATCAATGGAGCGGCAGTGAAGAAACAGGCGCGTGCTTTCAAGAGCGTCATCAAGCTGGATAAGAATTTCCACATCTACATCCACGGCGACCGCGACCTGATTGAACAAGGTGAAGACGAAAGGGGAAAGTTTTACAAGGTGTATTATAATAAGGAAATGTAAAAATGAACCTGCAACTGCGTCAATGCACAATCACTGATTTTCAAGTCGTTGTCGAATTAAACGAAACGGTTTATGCTTCTTTGCCCGACAAGTCGGTTTTGCGCCACAATTCGTCGGAAATGATAGCTTCGTGCCTCGTTGAACCGAATGTGACTTTGGGATTTTGGGATGATGAAAGGCTAGTTGCCATTGGCGTTCTCTATGTACCGCAATGCGTCGAGGAAGACCATGCGCACGATGTGGTTGGACTTTTTGACTTGGGGACTTTTGGACATTTAGACAGTTTGACTTTGTGGGATGCTGAGCGGAGTCGAAGCATTGACTTTGAGACGATTGGACTTGAAGAATTGAAGAAATTGGGTATTAAGGCGGCCAATCAGAAACTGTTTTTGGTGAGGGAAGGTTATCGTGGACAAGGTTTGCAGCGGAAACTGATTCGTGAGATAGAGAAGATTGCCGTTGCGAGAGGCTACAACTTGCTTTGCACCACTTGTGCTCCAAACAACACATTCAGTATCAATAACTTCCTGAAAGAAGGTTATGTTTATGCCAAAACAGAAGAGAAGTATGGCGGCTTGATGAGGAATCTTTACTATAAAGTGTTGAAGAAGAAAGATTGAGTGGGAAAATCATCGCATTTGCATTGCATTAAGGGAAAATTCCTATTTTTGCAATGATATAGAAAAGAAATTCCATGAATCTGGAACTGATAGACAAACAAGTTAACGACATCATCTATGGCACAACAGACATTCCTCAATTTAATCAGCAAGAGCATGCAGGAATCTGCTCAGCTGGTCCGAGCCTCATTGGGGCGCTCCTCGTGTGCTACGACACGAGAAAAAGCCTTGAAGCAAGTGCAGATGCTTCAGGAAGCAAAGGAACAGTAACAAACTGGGAAATAGACGAAGCTCAGGAAAAGGCGGTGCAAAAATGGGCAGAGTCCAAAAACATTTGGGTTCCTGATTCCGAAAAATGGCTTATTTCGAATTATGGGCCAGCGATTGCCGAAGGAGCTGAAGCAAAAGTCTATTATAGGACGGGAGATATCGCTGTCATCAAAGAACGTGCATCGATTTATTCTACTCTTGGTCGTGCATTTGAAGCTATTGCTTTACATAACTACTTGTTTCCTGAGACCATGATGCGTGTTATTGGTTTTACTCGTGATTCCGGTGGTTTATTTCGTATCATTCTCACTCAACCCTATGTCGAATGTCAGCGGTTGGCAACAAAACGGGAAATTGATTCAATGGTTTCTTTAAAAGGTTTCTATGACAATGGTGATGGCAATGGGGTCAACTACTTGTCAGATCGCCTTCATCTTGAAGATATGCATCCAGCCAATGTGTTTATTGACGAGTTGACTTCAAAACCTATTTGTATTGACTGTATTGTTAAATTCAGAAAACACTAATCTTCAACAACTTTTTTCCTTGAATCTCAATGTTGGAGTCTTTTTGGAATTTATAACTTCCATTCCTCTTTCAAGTCGATGTCCCAGCCGGCCTTCACTTCGAGTTCGTCTTTGTAGTCGATATAGGTCTCAGGCAGGAAATGACGATGGTAGTTGCCTGTGCTCCATTTGCCGTTGCCGTCTTTGTCGAGCAAGGCGCGAATCTTGTATTTGGCAGGTGCCAAGTGGCGGAATTCAACTTTTTTCTGTTCGATTATCTTTTTCTCTTTCAGCACTTTTCCTTGGCTATCAGTGAGTTGTACCACCACTTGTTTCAAGTCTTTAGGAGGCACAATGGTGATAAAGATATTACCGTATTCGTCTTCTTTCAGTACATGGAAATCGGTCTTGATTTCCGCGTTGGTGCGCCCTCTGATGCCCCAGAAAGTGGAGTCGGGGATTTGGATGCTGTATTTCACATTAGCCAATAGCGAATCGGTGAGCAGGCGAAATTCGAAACCATGTTCATCTGTTTTTTCGAATTTCAAAGGTCCGTAAGTCGAAATGGTGTCGGTCTTGAAAAGTGCCGAATCGGGCATGGTGATGTTGACGATAGGCTCCGAAAATTTCAGTAGAAGGCTACTTTCGGGAAGCAGGCCGCCATTGATGATGAGGTTGTTTTTGACAGTGAGTTTGGCGGCTTCTTTTTTCTGTTGCTTTTTCGATTCCTTGAACTTCAGGCTGTAATGAGTCGAGTCGTTGATGAGTGTGTCGTATTTCACCTGCACCCAAAGGCTGTCTTTTGCGTTGGGTGTGAAATACCACCAGATGGTATCGTTTTCGCGTGAGTTGACCGTTACCAAATTGAACGTGTCGGGCAATGTTTCTGGCGTGCTGATGACGGCATTTTTGGCAGGATGGCGGAACACGAATCGGAGCAGGCCTTCTTCAACGAGTTTCTTTTCCAAAAGCATTTGTGTGGGATCCACTTCGCTGAACATGAACAGGTTGAGGTTCAATGACTTTTGGTTGAAATGTCGTGGTGCCAACGAGTCGAAAGCATTTTGTGGATACGATGCAGGAACGAGGGTGTCGATGAAGGCGACTTCTTCGTTGGGAAGGTCAAAATAAAGGTTGGAGTTGACATCCTTTAGGGCGAAGACAAGGAATTTGCTGTCGGGCAAGCCGCCAACATGGAACTTTCCATCTTTGTCGGTTTTCGAGATGTAGTTGGGAATTGTTGAAGTTGGCCGCGTTTCGAGGCTGTCGAGGTCAGCACGATAAAGACTGACAAAGGCATCTTGGACAGGTTTCTGGTCGGTGGCGCTGAGCAAAGTGCCGGCAATGCTGAGCGTGTCGATGGTTTCGCCCGTAGAAAATGTGTAGGAATAGTCTTGAAATAGGTTGCCTTCGTGGAGGTCTTTTATGGCTTCACCGAAATTGATGGTGTAGGTCATGTTACTTTCGAGACTTTCCTTGAATTTGATGACGAGGGTCTTGTCTTTCAGCTTGATGTCGGGTTTCGAGGCCAAAGGTGGTGACACGAGTACGTTCTGTTTGGCGTTTTCTAGGGTGACATATTCGTCGAAGGTAAGTTCAATCTTGCGGCCACTGAAATTGGTGCAATGGTTCTCGGGATTGGCAAAGCTCACTTTGGGCGGTGTGGTGTCTTTTGGGCCGCCTGTCGGAGTGACCATGTTGGCACAGCCTTGCATGAGCATGAAAATCAGCAACATGCTTGTGACAATGAATCCATATCCACGTTTGTTTCGCTTCATAGCCTACTCTTACCAAATATCTTCTTCGTTGATTTCGCCTTTGTTGAGCGTGAGCCAAATCAGGTCTTTCAGTTCGGTGATGCCTTGCCCGGTGACTGAGCAGATGAACACGTGCGGAATCTTTTTAGGCAAATGTTTCTTGATTTCCTTGATTTTGTCGTCGTCAACAAGGTCGCATTTGGTGATGGCCAAGATGCGATCTTTGTCTAATAGCTCTGGGTTGTATTGCTTCAGCTCGTTAAGCAGGATGTCATATTCCTTCTTGACGTCATCGGTGTTGGCTGGCACCATGAAGAGTAAGGTGGAGTTACGCTCAATGTGACGCAAGAATCTGATTCCCAATCCTTTTCCTTCGGCAGCACCTTCGATGATGCCTGGGATGTCGGCCATGACGAAACTGCGGTGATCGCGATAGCTGACGATGCCTAGGTTAGGTACTAAAGTGGTGAAAGGATAGTCGGCGATTTCGGGTTTGGCTGCCGACACAACCGACAGCAATGTCGATTTGCCAGCATTGGGGAAGCCTACCAAACCTACGTCAGCCAAAAGCTTCAGTTCGAGGGTAATCCATTGTTCTTGAGCGGGTTCGCCTGGTTGTGCGAACTTAGGGGCTTGTTGTGTCGCCGACTTGAAGAAGGCGTTGCCTTTACCGCCACGACCGCCTTTCAGCAACACTATCTCTTGCTTGTCTTCAGTGATTTCGGCCATCTGTTCATGTTCTTCGACGGTGTAGGCCACAGTGCCCAGAGGCACATCGATATAGACATCGTTGCCAGCGGCTCCGGTGAGTTGGTTCTTGCCTCCCGAAACGCCGTCTTCGGCATAGAGGTGCTTGGTGTAGCGCAAGTGGAGCAGTGTCCAAAGTTGGGCATTGCCACGCAAGATGATGTTACCGCCACGGCCGCCGTCGCCTCCATCAGGACCGCCTTTTGGAATGTATTTCTCGCGGCGGAAGTGCATCGAGCCTGAACCGCCTTTGCCCGAACGGCAGAATATCTTAACGTAATCTACAAAGTTTGAAGTCATTGTTTTTGTGGTATTTAGAAGTCGTCGATGTATTCATCAACTTCTTCACTGTCGTATTGGTTGCAGTCGAAATTGAGGTCGAGGCCTGGTGTGGTTGGCTTCGGGAAGTCGCCTTTACTGATTTTCAGTGATGGGTCGTCATACACTTTCTTCATATATTTTGCCCAGATGGGAAGAGCCGTGTGTGAACCTTGTCCGAGATTGGTGCTGCGGAAGTGAACGCTACGGTCTTCGGCACCTACCCAAACGCCTGTGGTGAGGTCGGGAGTGATGCCCATGAAATAGCCATCGCTTTGCTTTTGTGTGGTGCCAGTCTTGCCTGCGATTGGGTTGGTGAAACCGTATGACGAGCGCAGTCTGATACCCGTTCCGCTTTGAACGACGCCTTTCATGAGTTCAATCATCTTGTAGGCCGTCAATTCGCTCATGGCTTCCGATTCTTCAGGGGCGAAGCGTTGGATGACGTTGCCGTTCTTGTCTTCGATGCGAGTGATGAACATGGGCTTGATATAAACACCTTGATTGGCGAAGGTGCTCATGGCACCTACCATTTCGATGAGTTTCAAGTCGCAAACGCCCAAGCAAATGGCTGGGACAGCATCGATGGGTGATTCAACGCCCATGCGACGGGCTTGTGCGATGACGGCCTCTGGACCGAACTGGTTCATCAAATAGGCTGAAATCCAGTTGTTGGATTGGGCCAAGGCCCATTTCAGTGTCACTTCTTCGCCGATATGGCTGCCCGAGTTGCGTGGCGACCAGAATTGGCCGTCCTCCAATTGGATGTTATAGGAAATGTTCGGGATGCGGGTGCAAGGTGTGTATTCGCCTTCCTGCATGGCCAACGAATAAAGGAATGGCTTGAAGGTAGAACCCACTTGACGGCGGGCTGTGGTGACGTGGTCGTACTTGAAGAAACGGTAGTCCAAGCCACCGACGTAAGCTTTCACATGACCTGTGTGCGACTCGATACTGATCAAGCTGGCTTGCAGGAACCACTTATAATAGCGGATGGAGTCCATAGGCGACATGAGGGTGTCGATGGGACCGTCCCACGAGAAAATGGTCATTTCGGTAGGGCGGTCAAAATTTGCCTTGATGGAGTCGATGCACATGCCAGCGTTTTTGAGCGAGCGATAACGGTCGGAACGTTTCATCGAGGTTTCCAACAGTTGGTCGATTTGGTCGGCGGTAAGGTTTGAGAATGGAGCGTTTTTCTGACCTTTCCAATGCTTGTAGAACATGGGTTGCAACTCTTTTCCCATGAAGTCGCGGACGGCTTCTTCGGCGTATTGCTGCATCCGTGAGTCGATGGTGGTATAGATGCGGAGGCCATCGCGATAGATGTTGTAAGGTTGGCCATCGGGACGTTTCGTGTCTTTGGCCCAATCTTGCAGTTGTCCTCTCAGAAATTCGCGGAAATAGGTGGCTTGTCCCGAGTTGTGGTCCATCACGTTAAAGTGCGACATGTCGATGGGAATCAGTGAGATGGAATCGCATTCGGCTTGGGTGATGTAGCCATTTTCGGCCATCTTTTTCAGCACGCGGTTGCGGCGTTCCATCGAGCGTTCGGGGTTGCGAACGGGGCTGAATCGGGTGGGAGCGTTGACCACGCCAGCCATCAAGGCGGCTTCTTCGATGTTTAGGTCTTGCGGCGATTTGTCGAAGAAGGTCTTTGAAGCCGAGCGGATGCCGAATGCGTTATGGCCAAATGCCACGGTGTTGAGGTACATGGCCACGATTTCTTCCTTTGAGTAGTTGTATTCCAGCTTGGTAGCTGTAATCCATTCTTGGAACTTGCGGAGCACGAGTTTCGGCTTACTCAGGTTCTCGCCACGCGGGAAAAGGTTCTTGGCCAATTGTTGCGTGATGGTACTGCCGCCGCCTTTCTTCCTACCGGTGATGACACCGAAAGCCACGCGGAAAAGTGCCTTCTCGTCGATGCCAGAATGTTCCGTAAAGCGTTCGTCTTCAATACTTATCAGTGCTTGCGGTATGTAGGGCGAAAGTTCGGCATAACGCACATTGGAGCGGTTTTCCACATAGTAGGTGCCCAACACCTTGCCATCGCACGAGATGATTTCGGTGGCGAGGTTGGTCTGCGGGTTTTCGAGTTCTTCGAAGGTGGGCATGGTGCCGAACACGCCTTTGGCAACGCAGAAGAAGAACAAGATTATCAGGAACACAAAAATGCCGAAGATAATCCAGAGGTTCCGAATGGCGTTCGACTTGCCTTGTGGAGTTTTTTTATTGGTCTTTGTTTTGTCCATAAACTATTGTTGTTCAATGAATATGCCGATGTCGGTGATGCCTTTCAGCACAGGCTCGCGCATGGCTTGTTCGATTTCGAAGTGATAGTTGCCGCAAAGCGGGAAACGGAGACTCTCGTTGAGCGGGATGTGGAGGTCGCGCATGCTGCCGCTGCTTTTGCCAATCCAGCGGCCATCGGGCATGGCCAGGGTGCATTCGATGGTGTCGTGCGTGATGTTGCCGTTAGGGAAGGTAGTGTGGAGAAAGACGAACAGGTTGCTGTAGCGATAGTTTTCCAAGTGACGCACGTCGAGGCCGAAGACATAGCCGCAGGTCGAGTCGCTGACCGCGACATCGAAGGTCACTCGGTTTTCTTGTGCCCATTCGGCATTGGGAAGGATGGTGCGTTCGTTGTACGAACCATTGCCGCACGAAGCGAAAAACACCATCATTAAGGTCGTTATCAGGAGAATCTTTTTCATTTTGCTTTCAAGATTAGTCGCTCATCTTCTTGAGGTCGGCTTCGCCGTAGCCTTCGTTGGTGTTGGTGTGGGCTTCCATCGTCACGGCATAGTCTTCCAGTTTTTCGGGCTTTTGGCCTTTCTTGTTCATCGCGATGATTTCCTTCACCTTATCGACGGGAACGGCCATGATGTTGCTGCGGTCGGTGGTGTAGGAATACCACATGATGCCTTTGAAGACGTCGTTCTTCTGATGGACAGCATCGCCACTCTGGAATTTCAGGGTGAAGTTGGAATCGGGGAACGATTTGAGGGCATCGACATAGGCTTCATATTCGAAGTTGAGGCAGCATTTCAGTTTGCCGCATTGTCCGGCAAGTTTCTGAGGGTTGGGCGAGAGTTGCTGCACGCGTGCCACGCCGGTCGTCACCGACTGGAAATTGCAAATCCATGAGGCACAGCACAATTCGCGACCGCACGAACCGAGACCGCCCAACTTGGCCGACTCTTGACGCACTCCGATTTGGCGCATCTCGACACGCACGTGGAACTCTTCGGCCAGTTTCTTGATGAGTTCACGGAAATCGACACGGCCATCGGCGGTGTAGTAGAAGATGGCTTTTGTCTTGTCGCCTTGGTATTCCACGTCGTTGAGTTTCATCTCGAGGCCGAGATTGTCGGCGATGACGCGAGTGCGCGAAAGGGTGCCTTTTTCGAGTTTGATGGCGGAGAGCCATTTCTCGACATCGGCTGGACGTGCGCGGCGATAGATTTGCTTCAGTCCGTTCTCAGGTATGCGGTATCTCTTGCGTTTCATCTGGCGCTCCACGATGTCGCCCAACATGGTCACAATGCCGATGTCGTGCCCAATGGCAGCTTCAACGGCGACCATCTCGCCCACTTCGAGGTCGAGGTCTTCGGGATACTTGTAATAATCCTTGCGGTCGTTCTTGAAACGCACTTCGGCGAGGCGTTGCTTGCCTTTGTTTTCTTCGTTCTCGTAATCTTTCAGCCAGTCGAATTGGTTCAGCTTGCAATAGCCTTGTTGAAGCACTTTCTGGCCCGATGTATATTCGCCTTCCAACTTGCAACCGCGGTTGAAAATCGGTTCGGCATCTTCCTTGTTATCCTTTTTATATTGATTGTCAGTCATTTGTAATCAGTTTGCGAACTAAAAAAATTAACTGCAAATTTATGAAAAAATTGCATTGCCTTCTGCCTTTATTGGAATTTTGCATATTTTTGCACTTTAATCACTAATCAATCATTCAAAAAATTAAAGTCATGTCAGATTCTGCTCAAAAAAAATCGAAAGCTTTACCTATCATCGTTGTGGTTGCCATTCTCGCCATTTTGGTGGGTTGGGGTGTTAAGGTTTACAATAATTTAGTTGGCAAACAGGAAAATGTTGAGGCCGCTGTGGCTAACGTGCAAAATGTGTATCAAGTGCGTGCCGACCTGATTCCTAATCTCGTAGCTGCTGTGAAGAGCTATGCTGAATATGAAGGCGAGACCCTGACGGCTGTTGTCGAAGCTCGTGCAAAAGCCACGTCAGTCAATCTCGATGCCAACAACCTGACTCCTGAAAACATGAAGGCATTCCAAGCTGCCCAAGATGAACTTTCTGGCACCTTGTCGCGTCTCTTGGTCACCATCGAGAAATATCCCGACTTGAAGGCCAACCAAAACTATCTCGACCTTCACAACCAGTTGGAAAGTTGCGAAAACTCGATTGCCAACGCACGCCGCGAATTCAACGAAACGGCCCGCGACTATAACACCTATCTGCGTCGGTTCCCCAACAACCTTATCGCCAACATGTCAGGTTTTGACTCGAAACCCTATTTCGAAGCTCAGGAAGGCGCCGAAAAAGCTCCTGATGTGAAGTCGTTGTTCGAATGAGGCTTTCCATGAAAAGAAGCATCGTGTTATGTCTGCTGCTGCTCCCTTTGTGGGTGGCGGCACAAAAGACCTATACTGTTGGTTCAGTGCCCAATACGCGTCTCGAAAGCAACAATAACCATGTTTCCGACCCTGACGACATTCTCGACCCGGAATACGAGGCGCTGATTAATCAGGCTTTGTGTGGCATTCGCGAACAATCCGATGTTTTCGTGGTGTGCCTCAATTCGATTGGTTCGGCCGATGTGACACGCTTTTCTGTCGATTTGTTCAACACTTGGGGCATTGGCGATGCCAAGAAAGACAATGGCTTGCTCATGCTTCTGGTGATGGACGTCAAGAAGTTCCGCTTCGAAGTGGGCTATGGTGTCGAGCCGGTGATGACTGACTTGGTGTGTCGGTCAATCACTGAAAACACAGTTTTCCCTTATTTCAGGAAGGGTTTGTATGCCGAAGGCATTTATGCGGGTGTGGGCGATGTCGTGGATATGTTCGGTGGTGCCATGCCTAACGACTCAACCCTTACCGATGCGCAACGCAGCAATCTGCTTGCGGTTGGCGGCCAAAATAAAGTGCACGACGACCGTAGCTTCATCAGAATCATTTGGGAGGATTGGTTCCTCAACGGGAATGGACAAATCAGCGGCTATGGGATTCTTTACATCATCATCTCTATCGCATTGGTGTTTTTCCTTATCAAAGACTGGCGCAAGAAAATGAAGACAACCATGTTAACGCAGGCTGCCGTCGATAAAGTCAACAAAGGCATAAAAGAAGACATTGGTATTGCGGGTTGTCTTGGTTGCGGTTTTCCTATCCTTTGGCTTTTGCTGCCTCTGTTTTTCCTGACCCGACCCATTTTGCGTCGTCAGCGGAAGAAGTGCGTTTGTGGGCACAAGATGCGCCGTCTTTCGGAAGTTGAAGAAGATACCTATCTGAATGAAGAACAGCGTTTTGAGGAAGACCTCAAGGTGCGCGACTATGATGTGTGGCTTTGCGAAGATTGTGGACGTACTGCAATTTTCTATTACGATATGGGCAACGCCAAATTTTATCAGACATGCCCGATTTGTAATTGCCTTGCCGCGAAGAAAATCAGGACAGAAACTTTGGTGCGGGCTACCTACGATTATGGCGGGACAATCCAGCGAACCTACTTATGCAAGCATTGCAAGCATGAGTTTTCGAAACGTGAAAGCACACCTAAGCTTACGCGCCCCACTATCGTTGTTGGTGGAGGCCCATTTGGTGGAGGCGGTTTCGGTGGTGGTTTCAGCGGAGGCTCCTTTGGTGGCGGCCATAGCGGTGGCGGTGGATACACCGGAAGCTGGTAAGAGGTTGCTACTGTTGAGTTGCAGTTGCTGAGCGGAGCCGAAGCATCGCGTTCAATACATCGACTATTTGCTTATGAAAAAATGGTTTCTGATAGCATCGCTTTTGTTGTGCATCTTTAGCATTCGCGCCGAAGAAGATGCTGCTCGCGTGCTTCCCGACGAGGTGGCTGAACAGTTTGGCGAGCTCTATGTCTTCAATCAGGGCAGAGTGAGCCGATTGCATAATGCTTGTGGAAGTTTCAGTCGAAACGAGAAACTGTCGGAATTGTTTTTTCAAGGCTCCGACTTGCCTTTTTTTCCATACGCTAATGGCGATTCGGTGATATGGCTTTCATCCACGGGTCTTTTGCCAGCGGCCATGCCTGCCGACGAACAGAACTTCGTGAGAAACGTGCAAAGTTACATGCAGGAACTTTACATGGAATATGACTATGAAGAGTTGTCGAGTGTCATCAGTAAGTTGAAAACCTATCAGATTAGAAATGGTGGCGACACGCTGCCATCTGCTTTTGTTGATGCTTTGGATAGTTTTTATTCGAGTCTGTGGAATCGTTATGTTTTTGGGGTTCTCATGTTCTTTGGCCTCTTGTGTCTCACTGGCTTCTTCCGCGAACGGATTGGCGACGAAAACTATCGTACTCCGCCGACGCTTCGGCGCAAGGCATGTCGGATTTATGCCTTTGTCGTGCTGTTTTATGCAACGCTGCTTTTCGCCATCCGTTGGATCGTTGGAGGCCATGTGCCGATGACTTCGGGCCACGAGGTGATGCTTTTCCTCGTCTGGTGCCTGATGTTCTTGGGCCTTGTCGGTGATAGGCGGCATAGTAGCGCGCTGCCGACGAGCCTCATCGCAGGTCTTGTGGCTTACGTCGCTTCCGGCTATTTCGATGCAAATATCACCGCCATCCCAATGGCTTTCGATTCTCCCTTGTTGGGTTTTCATGTCGCCATTATCATTTTCTCATACGCTATCTTCTTTATCATGGCTATCGATGGTTTGCGTGGCTTGATAATGCTTCGTAAGGGCAAAATTGAGAAATCGGATGCGTTGTTGCAAATCGATAGGTTTTTGCTCACGCCTGGCGTTATCTGTCTTGCTGTGGGCATTGTGATTGGCTCCATTTGGGCCAAGTCGGCATGGGGTGCCTATTGGAGTTGGGACCCGAAAGAAACCTGGGCTTTAATCACATTGATTGTTTATGGTTTGGGCTATACTCGGTTGTTCAAGTCGGCCAAGGCCAACCACATTTTTGTAATAGTAGGTTTTTTGTTCGTGCTTTTTACCTATTTCGGCGTAAACTATCTGCTTGGTGGCATGCATGCCTATGTTTAATCAAAGGATACGCTCTTTTTTAGGCAACTTCTTGTTCACTTCGTCCCAAGCGTGCTGCGCAAGTTCCTGAATAAGTGTATCTTCCAATCCTTGGTTGAGCCAGATTTGGTTCCAATATTTCTTGTTCCAATGATGGGCACCTTCGATGGCGCTGTACTGTTCGCGCAGCTCGATGGCCTTTTCGGGGTCGCATTTCATCACCACCAGTTCGGGTTTGTCCAAAATGATGGCAGCAAAGATTTTCCCCTTGATGCGGAACACCAAGACGGTGTCATCGAAAGGCATGTCTTCGGTGGCGCAAGGCAAAGAGAGACAATATTCGCGGAATGATTCGATGTTCATTATTGATTTTATTTGTTTGGAAGTGAATAAGTTCTGTTTTTGTTTGCACCTTGAGCCATCAGCAATCCTTCTTGCACCATTTGACGCAAATAATCGCGGGTGCGTGACGGACTCAAACCGAGAAACAGAACTAATGCTTCCGCTTTCGTATTGCCGTTTTTGGAAACGAAATCCAAAATGGCTTGTCGGTTTTCTTCCGTATTGCGTTTTTTTGTTGAAATT
>CALBNP010000054.1 GCA_937896505.1 uncultured Bacteroidales bacterium
GACTACACGAAGTTCAGAGGAATGGCGCAAAAATGCTAAAAATAGAAGTCCCCTTTATTTTTTGGCTATTTACCCATAAAAATTCACTCATATAGCCAAAAATAATCCTTTTGTGGAAATCGTCGCTTCTTTCTCAAAAAATCACTACATTTGCACTCCAAATAGGATTGTTGCAAATGAAGCGTAAACTATTGACAGTATTACTCCTGATGTTTGCTTTTGCTTTTCCGGCATTGGCAACCCATCAGCGTGCGGCCGAAATCACCTATAAGTGGCTCGGTGGCAATGCATACGAGTTTACGCTTACCTGCTATACCTACACTCCAAGTCCGGCAGGCGTGCAACGCGACTCGCTGTATGTCTCTTATGGCGACGGCTCTGGTGGATATATGCCTCGCCTTGTGTATCAGCCGCTTGGCGATAACTATACGCTGAATGTGTATAAGGCACAGCATGATTATTCTTCGGCGGGTACCTATAATATCAGCATGGAAGACGCCAACCGCAATTATGGTGTCGTCAATGTGCCCAACTCGGTCATGGTGCCGATGTATATCGAGACTGAACTGGTCATCAATCCATTTCTGGGTTTCAACAATTCAGTCCAGCTGCTCAATGCTCCTGTCGATAAAGGCTGTGTCGGGAAACTCTATCTGCATAATCCTTCGGCTTACGACCCCGATGGCGATAGCCTCAGTTTTAAGTTGGTGCCTTGCAGGGGAGCGTATGGCGAATTGATTCCTGGCTACGATTATCCGCAGGCCTCCAATTCCTTTGAGATTGATGCGCTCACAGGCGAACTCCGTTGGGAGAATCCTGTGCTTCAAGGCGAATATAATGTGGCTTTCATGGTCGAGGAATGGCGCGGCGGTGTGAAGATAGGCTCGGTGGTGCGCGATATGCAAATCCTCATCTCGGCTTGCGACAACGACTTGCCTCAGATTCATTGCGAGGATTCGTATTGCGTTGAAGCTGGGCAACAACTTGTTTTCTCGGTCGAGGCATCCGATCCTAATGGCGACAATGTGATTCTGACGGCATCGGGCGCTCCTTTCGAGGTTCCTTCCAGTCCGGCATATACAAGTCCCGATTCGCCCATTGGCTTGAATCCAACTTTTGAGTTCGTTTGGAATACGGATTGCTCGCATGTGCGCCGCACTCCTTATCAGATGGTTGTCCGTGCGAAAGACTATGGAAGTCCAGTCAGCCTGACGAATATGAAGACGGTTAATGTCAGCGTGCTTGGACCTAAGGTGCAACAACTAAATGCGACACCAAGAGGAAATAGCGTGACACTGGATTGGGCGAGATGCGATTGCCAGAATGCTGCTGCACTTCGTATCTATCGCCATTCACCTTGCGATGCTTACCAACCAGAACCTTGCGAAACGGGAATCAGGGTGGGATACCAATTGGTGGCAGAAATAGATGACATTACGGCGACTTCTTTTGTTGACGACAATAATGGCTTGGGATTGGTTCAAGGTGTCGATTATGGTTACCGCGTTGTGGCAATTTTTCACGATGGTGCCGAAAGCGTGCCCAGCGAAGAGGTTTGTGTGATGCTGAAAAACGATCTCCCGCTGATGACTCATGTCAGCAACGAGAGTGACGATCTGGAATCGGGACATGCTTTTGTTGATTGGACAAAGCCAATAGATATTGACGCTCAGTTTGTTGCGCCTTTCAGCTATCGTCTGACTCGTTATCTTGATGGGAATGCCGCACAGGTTTATCAAGGCACCGATACCCTTTTCCATGATAATGCGGTGGATTTGTCAACGGCTGCCTCTATATATTATAAGGTGCAAATGTTCGATGCTCGCCAGACGATGGTGGGGGAGAGCACCCCGGCTTATGCCATCGCACTTCACGGCACGGGAACTCATAATCGTGCCGATTTGGCTTGGGACGAATTCGTGGATTGGACTATCGATAGCACGCAGGTGTTCCGGAAAGTCGAAAATCATTTTGTAAAGATTGCCACAACTGCGTCAATGACTTATTCTGACCTCAATGTCGTTGATGACGAGGACTACTATTATTATGTGCGCACTTTCGGCCATTATGGGCTGGATGGAATCACTCGGCCATTGATAAATTATTCGGCCATCATAGTTGTCACTCCAGGTGATGACGAGGCACCTTCTGCACCTGTCCTTGAAGTGGAAACCCATTGTGAAGAGGTGTCGAATCTCTTGCAATGGCATGGCAACACCGAATCCGATTTGGCAGGATTCCGTATTTATTATTCAGGACCATCGCAAACCGACTACAATCAACTGACGATTGTCAACAATCCTGGTGCCAATTCCTATCTTCATGATGGTCTTGAGTCGGTGATGGGATGCTATTATGTGCGTGCTTTCGACGAAAAAGGCAATTTATCGCAACCTTCCGATACAATTTGCATCGATAAGGAAGAATGCCCGATTTATGAATTGCCAAATGTGTTTACGCCTAATGGCGATGGCTTCAATGATACATTCGAACCAAAACATGTCCAGTTATCGATTATCGAGCAATTCAAGATAGTTGTGTTCAACCGTTGGGGTAATGTGGTTTTCGAGACCACCGATCCGCTCCTTGATTGGGACGGGAAAGACCGTCACACTCGTCTGGATTGTTCGCAAGGCACCTATTTCTATATATGTGACCTATCTTATCAAGGAGTCATGGGCACCGAAACCATGCGTTTGCAAGGCTCCATTACCCTCATTCGCTGAACAATTCCTCTACGGATGCCTGCGTTTCCACCTATTTTCGTGGACTTGGAAGCCCGTTTCGACGTCGTTTCCATCCATTTCGAGGGTGAAAATGCGGTTATCGAGCACTACGAGGACGCCTTTTTGCCATCGTTCTGAAAAAAAACATAAATTTATCTCGCTAATAATCAGTGAATAGCGTTGCATGATGCAAAATAGTTGAA
>CALBNP010000055.1 GCA_937896505.1 uncultured Bacteroidales bacterium
ACCGCCATCTCATCGAAGCAGGAGGGGAGAACCCCGGCATCGTGGTGCCCATGGGTCAATGGCATAAACTGGAGTGCTTGGAGAGCGGGACGGTTATCATGGAGTGCAAGGATGGCGCTTTTGAACCTTTAACTGAAGAAGAAATACTAAAACTATAATATTATGTCTATTTTTAAAGATAAAGTCCTACTCATCACAGGAGGAACAGGTAGTTTCGGAAATGCGGTTCTGAGAAGGTTCCTTGATTCCGACATCAAGGAGATCCGTATTCTGTCGCGCGACGAGAAGAAACAAGATGACATGCGTCACCATCTGCAGGCACAACATCCTGAGGTGGCTGGCAAAGTGAAGTTCTATATCGGCAATGTCAGGCAACGTGAGGCTGTCGACTTCGCCATGAATGGTGTGGATTATGTCTTTTCTGCAGCAGCTCTCAAACAAGTCCCGTCTTGTGAGTTCTTCCCGATGGAGGCTGTCCGTACCAATGTCGAAGGGACAAATAACGTCCTTCTTTCTGCCATTGCACATGGCGTGAAAAATGTTGTCGTCCTTTCCACCGACAAGGCTGCCTATCCTATCAATGCCATGGGTATTTCCAAGGCCATGATGGAGAAGGTGGCCATCGCACAAGGCCGTGCCTTGGGTCCGAATGCCAAAACAACAATCTGCTGCACCCGTTATGGTAATGTGATGGCTTCGCGTGGTAGCGTTATCCCGTTGTGGGTGGAACAGATGCAAGAAGGTAAACCCATTACCATCACCGACCCCAATATGACACGCTTCATGATGACACTCGACGATGCCGTTGACCTGGTCATCTACGCCTTCACTCATGGCGAGAACGGTGACCTCTTCGTCCAAAAAGCTCCAGCCGCTACCCTTGAGGTGTTGGCTCAAGCACTCAAAGAGGTCTATGCCAAGGTGGATCCTAAATATGGCGAGACCGAGGTGAAGATTATCGGCACTCGTCATGGCGAGAAGCTTTACGAGACCCTCGTCACCCGTGAGGAGATGCTCCGCTCTATCGACATGGGCGGCTATTTCCGCATCCCTTGCGACAGCCGTGACCTCAACTACGACAAGTTCTTCACTGAAGGCGATGACGCTATCTCACGCATGGAGGACTATCATAGCCATAACACCGCACGTCTCGATGTGGAAGGCATGAAGCAACTGCTGCTTAAGCTGAACTTCATCCGTGAAGACCTCGGACTGCAACCTCGCGCCAAAGCAAAAGAAATCAGAAGCGAATAGGATATGAAAATACTAGTCACAGGCGCCAAAGGCTTCGTCGGCAAGAACCTTGTCGCGAACCTCAATAACA
>CALBNP010000056.1 GCA_937896505.1 uncultured Bacteroidales bacterium
CTTTTTCATAGATATAATTTGCTAAAAAAGCCAAATCTTTGTCATTCGCTTTTTTAAGTTCCAAAATAGGAACTTTGACATTAAATCCGAATTTTTCAAGCATAACATTACCTCATTGGCAGGCAAGACGTTCAAGGCAAACTTCTACAAGTGCGGTGACAAGACAGACAAGCCTCACTACATCAGCTGGAACAGGATAGACAATCCAAAGCCTAACTTCCACCTTCCAGAGTTCTTCGGTACACTTGTTTTAGAATAATCGCCATATGAAAAGAAACTTCATTGCAGCATCGGCTGCACTCTTTGCGCTTGCCGCATGCAGCAACGCTCCGAAGACGGAGACCATCGACCTTTTCAACGGCACGGACCTCACAGGCTGGGAGTTCGTGGTAGCCGATGACGCAGTGCCTGCATCGCAGGTGTTCTCGGCAGTGGACGGAGAGATCCACATCTCCGGCGAGCCTTTCGGCTACATGTACTATGCGGCAGAGAAGTTCAGCAACTACACCCTGGAAGCTGAATGGAGCTGGTTCGATGAGCCGAAGAACAGCGGTATCTTCCTGCTCAGCTTCAGGAAGCACTGCCCTGGCGACATCATCTACAACCTGCGCGTCACGAAACCTGGCTTCGAAATCGTCAACAGCCAACTGCTGAAGTCGGGCATCATCCTAACGGAGAAAGACACGTTGGAAATCGTCATGGCACGCCCCGAACAGCTGGCCGAAGCCCGTGCCCACTACTACGACATCATCGACCACTATCACGTCGGCCGTCACGAAGCCACCATCGCCCAGCTGAAGAAGGAACTGGAAGCTGCCAAGATAACCGCCGCCGAATATGAGCAGCGTGCCACCGAAGCCGAACAACAGCTTGCAAAAGCCCTGAAACAGGCCGAGCACTATGCCGACCTCTTCTCGCGCATCAACAAGGACGACCTGGATGCCGTCAGCCGTTCCGCCTTCCAAGCCCTCAGCGAAGGCGACGTCGGACGCGCCATCAAAATCTACGAAAACGCTAACGCCTTCGGCAAGATGAAGGAGAAAATCGCCCAACGCGACGAAGCAGACCTTGCCATCAAGGCCCTTAAAAAGCAAGCCGTCAACGAAGCCGAACTCCGCATGATGATAGGCGGCGAAGAAAACATACAACGCGCCGGCGACATCTTCCGCACCATCGCCTATTGCGACAGCACCAGCATTGCCAACTGCACCGAATACATGCATTTTCTCATCGATATGGGGCGTTACAAAGAGGCTTACGAATTTGCCGACGAAGTCTTCAAACGCCCATTGGGTGCTCCAGGGCCTATCAGTGGCATATATAATGAATTAGGTACGGTTGCCCACACACAAAACGACTTGGACAATGCAAAAAAATACTTGAAAATATCACTGAATTATGCTGAAAAAGAAAAAGACGAATACCGCAGGACATTCCATAGCAATTATCCCTTGCACTCGTTAGCCATCACTTATTACAAAGCCGGTGACTTGGATTCGGCACTATATTATATGGAATGTTCATTGCACTGCCGGAAAATAATGATGGATAACGACTCCACCCGACGCAACGAATATGCCAATGAATGTAACAGCCTGGCCGTGCTCTACAACCGTAAAAACCAGTTTCAGGAAGCCATGAGATACGGAAAAGAAGCCGTCAAGATAGGCGAATTAGCCTGCCGCTCAAACCCCAAGCATCTTCCAACCTTGGCGACATACGTTTCCACTGTAGCTACAATATATTGGTCGATGGGGCAAAACGACAGCACCGACTATTATTTCCGGCAATGCCTGGATATTTGGGAAAATCGAATGCCCTACATCATGAATTTCTACAAAGACAGCTATACCTTCGACTTAATCCACTACGCAAAATTCAATATGGAGATAAACCACCTTGAAGATGCGCAAAAGCTGCTCGAAAAAGCCCTAGCCGTCAGCCAAGAAGGATATGAATTCAGCCAAGAAGAATTTACACCCATCATTATTGAAGTGCTCGACGAATTGGCAAAACTGAGTAAGGCCGCTGGCAACGAGGCTGAGGAAAGACGCTATCGCGAAGAAGCTGACAGCTACCGCAACTAGATACCATATTTTTGTGGCAAAATTTACCCTTTAACGCTTTTTCAAAGTCTGCAATATGAAAAAACGTAATTTTGCAGCGTTTTTTTAGAATTGGCTGTAATGACTTGTTTCTCAAAATATAGTCTGAAAAGACATTTCCTTTTTGCAGTTTTATTTTTCTGTGCATCCATGCTTTCGGCACAAGTCGTACAGGTTGGCCGCATCACCGAGCAGAACTCTGACGGCAAGCCCATCGTGGGCGCTTCGGCGGTGTGCCTCTCGGCTACCGACGTGCAGCCCGCCACCACCGACAACAACGGCATCTTCCTGCTCAGCTTCAAGAAACACTGCCCCGGCGACATCATCTACAACCTGCGCGTCACGAAACCTGGCTTCGAAATCGTCAACAGCCAACTGCTGAAGTCGGGCATCATCCTAACGGAGAAAGACACGTTGGAAATCGTCATGGCACGCCCCGAACAGCTGGCCGAAGCCCGTGCCCACTACTACGACATCATCGACCACTATCACGTCGGCCGTCACGAAGCCACCATCGCCCAGCTGAAAAAGGAACTGGAAGCTGCCATGATAACCGCCGCCGAATATGAACAGCGCGCCAACGAAGCCGAACAACAGCTCGCAAAAGCTTTGGAGCAAGCCGAACACTATGCCGACCTCTTCTCGCGCATCAACCGCGACGACTTGGATGCCGTCAGCCGCTCCGCCTTCCAAGCCCTCAGCGAAGGCGACATCGGACGCGCCATCAAGATTTATGAAGATGCCGACGCCTTCGGAAAGATGAAAGAGAAAATCGCCCAACGCGACGATGCAGTCCAAGCACTCGTAATCCTTGAAAAGCAAGTCCTCAACGAAGCCGACCTCCGCTTGGCCATTGGCGGCGACGAAAACATACAACGCGCCAGCGACATTTACCGCACCGTTGCCTACAGCGACAGCACCAGCGTCACGAAATGCCTCAAATACATACAGTTTCTCATCATCATGGGACGTTTCGACGAGGCTTACGCTTTTGCCGACGAAGCCTTCCAACGCGATCAAACCGACCCAGGCCCCATCAGTGCCGTCTATCAGGAACTTGGCAAGATTGCACAAACCCAAAACAACTTTAACAAGGCGAAACAATATCTGAGAACTTCGCTGCAATATGCCGAACAAGTGGAAGACGATTATTACAGAGCCTTTCGCCGCAACTACCCGCTGCACATGCTGGGCCTCACCTATTATAGGATGGGAGAAATAGACTCCTCGCTTTATTGCATCGAGCAGGCCATGCAATGCCGCAAAATCATGCTGGAGCACGACACCATCTATCGCGGCGAATACGCCAACGAATGTAACAGTCTAGCCATGCTCTACAAACAGAAGAAACAATATCAGGAAGCCTTAACCTACGCGAAAGAGGCCGTTGAAATTGCCGACACCATCTGCCGCTTCGACCCAAGCTACCATCCTTGCTATGCAGCTTTTGCGAACACAATGGCCCTAATATACTGGCCATTAGGACAAACCGACAGCGCCGACTACTATTTCCGCAAATGCCTCGACATTTGGGAGAACCAGACCCCTTATATCTCGAATTTCTTCAAGAAAAACTATATCGACTGCATAATTTCAAATGCAAAATTCAATGTCGAGATGAACCGTCTTGAAGATGCCCGAAAACTATATGAAAAAGCATTGGCCGCCGGCCGCGAAGGCTACGAATTCAGCCCCGAGACCTTCAGGTTCCAAATTGTCATGATACTCAACAATCTGGCTCAACTGAGCAAAACCACAGGCAACGAGGCCGAGGAACGACGCTATCGCGAAGAAGCCGAAAGCTATCGCAAGTAACACACTACAAGCCAATGCACGACGATGAGCTGAGATATTGGGAAGCACTGTCCGACAAGCAATTGTTGGATTTCGTCTTTGCCAATAACGCCAAAGCCATCGAATATCTTTTCTACTACCGTTACAAGAAAGTGCTGGTTTCCGTCAAGCACAACATCAGCACCGACTTTCATGACGAAGCCGAACTGCTGCACGAACTATATCTGAAGTTCCACGAGAATGATTGGCGCATTCTTCACACGTTCCGCTACGAATCCTCACTTGACACCTTCCTGTTCAGCATAGCCGTCAATTTCATTGCCGACAAGAAGACCGACTCGTGCGTAATCAGCACTGAGCCTGAAACAATCGAGAAAGAAGATACTAAAAACTCGTGGGCTTCGTTCTTAGAAGAGGCCGACCGGCAACTGACCGAATATGAAGTCTATCAAGCCATTAACAGCATTGGCAACCCGCGTTACCGCTATGTGCTGATGTCGCTACTGAGCGGCATGAGCGCACAAGCCATTGCCGACGAGATGCGCTGTAAGCTGCAAAGGGTGTATAACCTCACCAAGCGGGCGAAGAAAGAACTCGAAAAAAAACTCAACCACAAGACACGATGAAAGAGCGGAAAGACATATCACCCGAAATGCTGGCACGCTACCTGAATGGTACAGCGGGCGAGGAAGCATCGCGTCTTGTCGAGCAGCTTCTTGCTAATGACGAGCTGTCGCTACGGGCCGCCATCCTCATCTCGCGAGAGAAGGCCCTCCGCCAGATGCGCCGCCGCCACTACATCACATTGGCCGCCATCGTTGCCGTGCTGATGGCTGTCGCCGTCGCCTTCCATTACTTCGCTCCCGTCAACACGAAAGTCAACCTTCAGGAAGACAGCATTTCCCGCATCGAGGGTCTGCCTTTCGAAAAGGGTGAAATCACCTGCCAATACGGCGACCATCAACCGCACTGCTACCCCATCTCTGGCGGCAGCCCCAGCATCGTCTTGGACGAAGTGAGCCGTTCCGACAAGAACATACACATCGTCTTCCAAGCCGATGGCTACCAAAGTATCGACACGGTAGTGAACGTGCAACGCAACGTCAATCTGAACATCAAGCGCAACAATGACTTGGGACTGGTTTTTGGCACCATCATCGATGCCGAAACCGCCTTGCCGCTATGCAACGCCGAAATCACAATCCAAGACCTTCATGCCACGACCGATCTAACAGGACGATTCTCAATCGAAATACCTTTTACAAAACAAGCCGAGATACAGCAAATCCAAGTAACGAAATCCGGCTATCAGAACTGGACAGGGACTTTCCGCCCTTCGCAGGTTCATCCATGGAACATCGCATTAGAGCGGTTTTAACTGCACTTCACGCACACACCATGTGCTTCGCACAACATTAGAAACCATACGCAACTCCCTTTCGGCGCTTTGGGCGATATTTGTCCGTGAAGGTGGAACAGGCATCATCCGAATTGTCAAACTTGAGCGGCAAGCCTATGCCAAGACACAGTTCCAAGCCTTTGGGCATTCGCTTCCCCGAAATATAGTAGGCGTTGATATTGATTGGCATAGCCGTCTCGGCATGTTCCATCTCGGAATAGGAATCGACAAAGCCCTGATGATAGCTAACTTCAAGCCGGATACTCAAGGTAAGTGAGCCGAAGCCGATATCGCTTCTGATACCCAAACCCGCAAACGCTCCCACATGATATGGTGCCATGTTTGCCTTGCCAATGTCGATGATCTCATCCATAACGATGGGGATGGAACGGCTGATGTGGATTTGTCCACCAAGCAGATAGCCAGCCTCCGCACCTGTAAAAACGTATGGCTGAAAGCCTTCGGCGACTTTCAACCGTGCCAGCACGGGAACACGCAAATCGACATATTGCGATGCTATTGAATAGTGAACCGCTGCACCCGAAAAATGCGTGTATTGCATCTTCACGCCCCTATTCACCCACATTACTTCAGGAGCAATGGAAACAATATCACCTAACGGAACACTGACGAAAAGGCCGCCAACCGGAGCAAAGAAAGCATCCTGTTCCAGTTCTGACAAGTATTTATCGGAATAGGACATGCCAGGCAGAGCCACGCCTCCCTTTATGCCTATCGCAACGCTCTCCGTATTTCGGTTGCCAATCTGCGAAAAGCAATAGCCTGGCAGTACGAAAGCCATCACTATGATTGCAAAAAAACTTTTCATCTTCCACCTCCTTCCGAGTCAAGGCGCGAGGCCATACCGTCACCGTCCCGGTAGATGAAATAAGACCCTGGTTCATACTGCGGAATAAGCCCATTAGAATCGTCGCTAACATCCATAATGACAACCGCAAGATACAGGTTGCGGATTCCTTCTGCTTCTACATTCCCCTTAAGGATGACACCTCGCTCCATGTTGACATGAAATACACTCCCAACAAATGGGACTTCGTAACTCTTGTTTTCTATAAAATACACCGCGAACGCATTATCAGTTCCCATAACAAATGCCGTATCTGTCGTTTGCTCAGATGCCTCAGCCAAATCTACACGCACCACTCCGTTATGCTGTGCAGAAAAACGAAAGCTCACATTCGGTTCAGGATCGATGGAATTCAGAGGCCATCCCACAACATTTGAGGCGACTCGTTGCTTCGGTGCCATTACATAATCGCCTTCGATATTGGCAGGAATATAACCCTGTGGCACACTTCCAAAAGCCGACTCAAAATCATGTAAGGTAGAGTCAGGAATTACACCGAAAATATCATTAATATATGACTCCGTTCCAATGGGAACGATTGTCGTGGCATCATTCTTCGTACACGAAACGAAAGCAATGGACACTGCCGACAAAATAAAACTTATTATCTTATTCTTCATACTGTTAAAGATTGTTCTTGCAATAATAATCACTTTATTTATCCACTGACACTAGTTTTTCGGTCTTCCCTTTTGCCGTCCTGATTTCGAGCAAATATAGAGCCGGCTTTAATTCCGACAGGTTAAGCGACACATTATTTTCTTTGCTATAATTTTCGGTCATAAGAATTTGTCCTAAAATGCCCACAACCTTAATTTCCTCGATTTCTTCCGCCTCAACGGTCAGATGGTCATTTGTAGGATTCGGATAAACTTTCACTTCCACGTGGTTTTCGCTTACACCGAAATAAACTGCATTTATCCGCAGAGTCCGGGTTGTCTCGCCACACGACAAGGTATTGAATGATACAGTCAGTTCGGCTGTTCCTGGAGCACCTACAAACAGAAGACATCCATTTTCGTAAGTTTCAACAATACGCCAATCAGGGTTCGAGAGTTCCCACGAATGGAAGCTCAAGATGTCGTAAGTATCAATATAGTAACGATACAATCCAGAAATCAAATCCGATGCCGCATATACTTGGCTTTCACCTTTTATCAGATATGCATTCTGTGCATTATTCACCGTATAGTGGTATTCGTAAATGACGCTGTCACAACCTTGTTGCGAAAACAACGTGTCGCCATAGCCAATGAAATCGTCATGATAGACGGCCCCATTCCATTCCACAGAATCGCAAACCGTACGGAAAACATTTTCTGTTATAGTCTCTATAATATGGGCATGCATTGTCACAACACTGTCGCAGCCTTGTGAACTTTCCAAAGTCACCAAATAAGTCATACCATCAAGACAAGTATGTTGATGCCATTCAAAAGGAGCACAAGCTATGGAATCAAACTCATGTTCAAATTGCTCTGCAAGCCGGAAATGCATGGTGACGATGCTATCGCAACCATTGTGGGCAGTAAAAGTCTGTTCGTAATCTCCATCTTCAAAATAGGTCATCCCGTTCCAAACAAACGGAGAGCAAGTCTGCTGTTCAAATTCATAATGAACAGCATCCATAATGGTCAGATGAAGCAGAACTATGCTGTCACATCCCATCTGGCTTTGAAACGATTGCTCATAATCGCCGCTTTCCGTATAAGTATCAAGACCCCAAGTAAAAGGATGACAGTCCTCGTGTTCAATCTCTTCGTAATAAGCTGGAGCTATCGTAAGATGAAGCAAAAAAGTGCTGTCGCATCCATCAGGATTTTCCACCACATAGGAATAATCGCCATCGACATTGAAGGTTTGACCATGCCATTGGTAGTCTCCACAACTGACCTGGGTTTCTTCCATCGTGAAGGCATCACCTATTTCAAGATTCATAATCAGCAAGCTGTCGCAACCTTGCGCGTTTTCCATGGTATGATAATAGACGCCTGGCTCAATATAAACATTGCCAAACCATTCATACGATTCGCAAGCTGTTACATCGAATTCGTTCTGCGAACTGTGATTTATGGTCAAAGGGAGTATATAGCGGACATTGCAACCAAACTGATTTATCGTATCAAAATAATAAGTCCCGCTTTGCCTATACACTTGGCCATGCCACTCGTAGGAATCACATTCCGTAACAGAGGTCAAGGTGACATCTTCGCTTTCATGGATTGTAAGTGGAAGATATTCCGTACGCACACATCCCCATTCATTAAGCGTTTCATGCGAATAAGTACCTGATTCATAGTAACTATTTCCATACCACTCATAACTCTCACAAGCTGACACCGGATCAAGATATAAGTCATCGGAAAAATGGAGGGTCAAATTCAAGACATAAGTGCTATCGCACATTCCCGTTCCGCCAGAAACCGTGATAGAGTCAATCGTGTTCTGAGTATAGGTCCGTCCCGTGCGAGGCCAATAATACTGGTCACATTCCGTAACGTATTGCACTTGTCGAAAAGCATCGCTTATGGTCAGGTGCAGGATTTCAAGGCGATTGCAGCCATACTCATTGGTTGTCATATAGGTTTTGTCGCCACTCGCATTGTAAGTCATACCATGCCATGTATATTCTTCACAGGCAGACACAGATGTTTCAACCGTATCGCTATGATGAATCGTCAGCGGCAAATGCTGAATGAGCGTGCAGCCCCACTCGTTAGTTGTCATATAATCATATAATCCCGAATTAATATAGGTAATTCCATGCCATGTATATTCATCACATTCTTCAACTGGCGGCAATGTTTCTTCGGTTTCATGATGGATGGTTAGGTTCAAGGTAATCAAACTGTCGCAGCCAGATGAATTCGGCTTTACATATTGCCAAGTGCCACTGTCGGTGTAGGTCTGCCCCGAATAACCCGCCCATGTAAACGATTCACAAGCGTGCTGGTTGATGGTGCGCTGAGGCCGAGATAAAACCGTGATGCTGACTGTAGCTTCAGCCGATTGACCGTTGCAAGTAATGCGATATCGGAACGAATCAGAACCGGCATAACCATCATCAGGCGTATAAAGCATAACGCCATTTGCATAAGTTGCCGAACCATGTGCAGGCTGCTGTATGATGCTACATGACAAATTGTTGCAGCTTTCCAAAACATAGTCATTATCAAGGAAATCAACGATGACTGCATTTTCACAGCATGTTGAGACATTGTCATTTCCTGCAACCATTTCTCCTAACGAAACCGTACAATATGCTTCGCTCTCACTATTCAGTTCACAGAAAGAAATGTCATCAAGTCCGAAATCGTTTCCAACCTGTGTCGTATTCTGATTCAAGATGGTAATGGTTGCAGATGTCGAGTTACCGCTATTCCATATTTGATAAAACTGTAGCCAAGTATACAAGCTATTCGGGGCAGTGAATATGCCTCCAATTTGCTGCCCATTGATGCTAAATTGCAATCGAGCTTCTGCTCCTGTGCAAACCGTACAAACGTATGTAGAAAAGGCATAATCAGTATTTGGTTGCACGGCAATTGTCTCCGACCACACATTGGTATTAAGTGTGTGTGCACCATTGATAATCATAAAATTACCCGATCCGCCATGCCCATTACCAAAGAAATTCGGATGATGGTTGAGTGTAGTCGAATCAACATTATAGGTTCCACTTCCACCAAGATTGTAAATATATTGGTATGCCGAGGTGAAGCCCGTATTGCCTTGCTCAAAATCGCCATTCACAACGAGTTCAGGACCCTGGCCATAACCCGTACAGGTATATATGGTTGTAACACTGGGTGATGCCACTGTGACAGGCCCCGTCGTATTACTCAATCCTGCTGCTGGTGACCATTGGTAAAAAGTTGCTCCCGAAGCCGTCAATGTAACTGACTCGCCAGGCTGGATAACAGCATTAGGCGGCGTGATTACCACGCTGCGATAGCCGTTGCCTTGAGCGAATCCAAACGCTGCAATGAAAAACAGCAAAGTAGCCATCATTAATCTCTTGTCCATGAAAAATCTGTTTTTTTATACATATTGTGTATAGTTAAAAATTGTATTGCCTAAACGCCGTTTTAATTCTCAATTTACCTCACCACATTCACCTTCACATTGGCCACGCCATTGCGTGTCATCACTTCAAGCAGATAGGGAGCCGGAGCATAATCTCTCAGGTTCACTTCCACCCTATCGTCACCATTGCCGTTGATTTCCAGCAACAATTGTCCCTTCATGGAGTACATCCTGATGCGCATGATGCCCTCCGACTCAACGACCGTCTTGTATCTTGTAGGATTCGGATATACATTCACATGAATGGCTTCCTGTTCGCTGACATCGAAATAGCCTGCGTTGATGGTTTTCTGCATCTCAGCAAAGCCACATTCGTTCCATGCACGGAGGGTCAAGATTGCCGTTCCTGGACATACCACCATCAGGGTGCAGCTTGTGCCTATGGTGTCCATCAGCCAGTCGGCACCAGTCAACAACCATTCGTAATACGTGGCATCAGGCACCGAGGCGGCTTCATAGTGATAGATGCCCGTCATCAAGTCCGTCGCCACAAACACATTCTCCTGACCTTCCATGATAGGTGTATCGGGGTAACGCTCCACCGTAAGCTGAAGATAAACCGTACTGTCGCAACCATCGGACGAGACAAACTGTCCTTCATAATACCCCGATGTCTCTATTTCATGCCCATCGAACCAGTAGGCACCGCAATGCACGGTGTCCAAATAAACCTCGTATGCATCGACAAGCTCAAAGTGTAGCGTCACGATGCTGTCGCAGCCCTGTACGCTCTCGAAGGTCTGCTCGTAGTCGCCTGTCGCCGTGTATTCCGTGCCGTTCCACTCGAAGCTGTTGCAGGCCTGGTGCTCCCATTCGC
>CALBNP010000057.1 GCA_937896505.1 uncultured Bacteroidales bacterium
TTTAAAGTTTACAAAATTATTTACGTTTTCCTTCGCCACGACGTGGACCGCGACCGGCTGGGCGTGGGCTGCCTTGTCTCTTGGCAGGAGCTGCGACGCTTGTCGGGACCAGTTCTGGCTTACCATATATTTCACCCTTGCAGATCCACACCTTGATGCCGAGACGGCCATAGGATGTGTGTGCTTCAACCAAAGAGTAGTCGATATCGGCGCGCAGAGTATGCAACGGGATACGGCCTTCCTTGTAGGATTCGGAGCGTGCGATTTCGGCACCACCGACACGGCCTGAAATCAAAATCTTGATACCTTCGGCACCGGCTCTCATTGTACCAGTTGCAGCCATCTTGATGGCGCGACGGTATGAAACACGGCCTTCGATTTGCTTAGCGATGCTGCTGGCAACGATATAAGCATCCAGTTCAGGTTTCTTGATTTCGTTAATGTTGATTTGGATTTCCTTGTTCGTCAGCTTCACCAGCTCCTTCTTCAGCTTTTCGACTTCTTCGCCATTACGACCGATGATCATACCTGGGCGAGCGGTGAAGATGGTAACGGTGACATATTTCAAGGAACGTTCAATGGCGATCTTTGAAATGCCAGCATTGCCGAGACGTGCGTTAAGATACTTGCGGATCTTGTTGTCTTCGACGAGCTTTGCTGAAAAGTCTTTTCCGCCATACCAATTGGAGTCCCATCCTTTGATGACACCCAATCTAAGACCTATAGGATTAGTTTTTTGTCCCATTATTTAAACTTTTTATTCTCCAAATTATTCTTCCTTAGCAATTCTGCTATCCACAATGATAGACACGTGATTTGAACGTTTACGGATGTGGAATGCACGTCCGTGAGGGGCTGCCTGGATACGCTTCAGAGTGCGGCCTTCATCGACCCAAATCTCTTTCACGTAGAGGTTGCTGTCCTCAACACGCTTTCCTTCGTTCTTGGCTTCCCAGTTAGCAATTGCAGAACGCAACAGTTTATAGACTGGTTTAGCAGCATCCTTCGTTGAGTACTTCAAGGAGTGCAGTGCAATTTCAACTTTCTGACCTCTGATCATATCGGCCACAAGGCGCATCTTGTAAGGTGATGTCGGGACATCATTCAAATGTGCGATGGCGACAGTCTTACGAGCTTCTTTTATAGCTTCAGCTCTATTATGTTTTCTAGCTCCCATTGTTACCTAATATTACTTGTTACCTTTATCTTTATTTCCTGCATGACCTCTGAAAATACGGGTCGGGGCAAATTCGCCAAGCTTATGGCCAACCATATTCTCAGTCACATAAACCGGGATGAACTTGTTGCCATTGTGGACGGCGATAGTTTGACCGACGAAATCAGGAGAAATCATCGATGCTCTTGACCATGTCTTGATAACGGTCTTCTTGCCGCTTTCGACATTTTCCATCACTCTCTTATAGAGTTTGTAGTGGATATATGGACCTTTTTTTAATGAACGACTCATGATAATTCAATTTTCCTGATTAATTACTTCTTTCTTCTGTCAATGATGTACTTGTTCGAAGCAGCCTTTGGTCTGCGAGTCTTGTAACCCTTAGCTGGCATACCCTTACGTGAGCGTGGGTGACCGCCAGATGCACGGCCTTCACCACCACCCATTGGGTGATCAACTGGGTTCATGACGACACCACGGTTGTGAGGACGACGGCCGAGCCAACGGCTACGACCAGCCTTACCTGACTTCTCAAGGTTATGGTCGGCGTTAGAAACCGAACCGATAGTAGCCTTGCAAGATTGGAGAATCATACGGGTTTCGCCTGAAGGCATGCGGAGGATGGCGTATTTGCCATCACGGCTCATCAGTTGGGCATAGCTGCCGGCGCTGCGGGCCATCTTGGCGCCTTGGCCAGGACGAAGCTCGATGTTGTGGATAATGGTACCGAAAGGAACCTCGCTCAGGAACAGAGTGTTACCGACGTTTGGTTGGACACCCTTGCCCGACATCACTTCCTGACCAACCTTGAGGCCTGCAGGAGCGATGATGTAACGCTTTTCGCCGTCCTTGTAGAACACGAGGGCGATGCGAGCGGTACGGTTCGGATCGTATTCGATAGACTTCACGATACCCGGAATACCATCCTTGTCGCGCTTGAAGTCAATGATTCTGTATTGTCTCTTATGACCACCGCCTCTATAGCGGACTGTCATTTCACCACTTGAGTTACGGCCGCCAGTGCTCTTCTTTGAAACAAGCAGAGACTTTTCTGGTTTGTCGGTCGTGATTTCGTCAAATGCGCTGATAACTTTAAAGCGCTGACCTGGTGTTGTTGGTTTATATTTCTTTAAAGCCATGTTCAGATGTTGCTAAAAAAGTCAATTGTATCACCTTCCTTCAAAGTCACGACAGCCTTCTTGAAAGCGTTAGCTCTACCAGTGATGACTCCACCCTTGGTGTAGCGTGACTTGAATTTACCTGCATAATTCATCGTGTTAACGGCAACGACCTTCACGTCGTAGAGCTGTTCGACAGCCTGCTTGATCTGGTACTTGTTGGCGCGCTTGTCAACGATGAATGCGAACTTGTTCAGCTTTTCGCTGATAGCGGTCATCTTTTCAGTAATGACGGGTTTCTTTATGATAATCATCTTATTTCGTGTTTTGAGTGTTAAACATTAACCAAGGATTTCGTCGATTGGCTTGAGAGCGCTCTCGGTGATGAAAATGTGCTTGGCATTCAGAATATCATAAGTGTTCAGGTTGCGAGCCAATGCGATTTCCGTGCGTTGGATGTTACGGGCGGAAAGGATGACATTTCTGTCAGGCTCAGCAAAAACGAACATGTTTCTATTACCATTGACCTTGAAAGCGTCGAGGACACCAACCATCTTCTTGGTCTTGATAGCGTCGAAGGTGAAATCTTCGACGACCATGATGGCGCCATCGATAACCTTGCTCGAAAGGGCTGACTTGCGTGCAAGTTGCTTGACTTTCTTATTCAACTTGAAACTGTAATCACGTGGCTTAGGACCGAAAACGCGAGCACCGCCTCTCAGCAATGGAGAGTTGATGTCACCACGGCGAGCGCCGCCTGTACCCTTCTGACGGAAGAGCTTGCGGGTGCTGCCAGAGATTTCGCTGCGTTCCTTGGATTTGTGAGTGCCTTGACGTTGGTCGGCGAGGAATTGCTTCACTGCCAGATACATGACGTGTTCATTAGGTTCGATAGCATAAATGCTGTCATTGATTTGAACCTTGCGACCAGTATCTTCGCCTTTGATGTTATAAACTGTTAACTCCATCTCTCAATCTTTAAATATCCATTCTTGTGGCCTGGAACAGCGCCCTTCACCACTAACAAATTCTTGCTTGCATCAATCTTCACGATCTGCAAGTTCGTTACTTTAACTTTGCGGTTACCCATTTGGCCGCCCATACGCAATCCCTTGAAAACTCTTGCAGGATATGCGCAAGCGCCAATGGAACCTGGCTTTCTCAAACGGTTGTGTTGACCGTGAGTTGCTTGACCAACGCCATTGAAATGATGGCGCTTCACTACGCCTTGGAAGCCTTTACCTTTGCTGATGCCGCTGACATCAACAAATTCGCCTTCCATAAAGACATCGACGGTAAGGGTTTCGCCCAATTGTTTTCTGTGGCCTTCTTCGAAACGCGAAAATTCGCGCACCAGCTTCTTAGGAGTCGTGTTGGCCTTTGCGAAGTGACCTTGCTCAGCCTTTGAGGTGTTCTTCACCTTCTTCTCGTCGAAAGCTAACTGGATAGCGCTATAACCGTCTTTCTCAACTGTTCTGACTTGGGTGACGACACATGGTCCTGCCTCGATGACGGTAACAGGAATAACCTTACCTGCTTCGTCATAGATGCTTGTCATCCCAATCTTTTTTCCTAGTAATCCTGACATGCTACTTTAGCTTTTTAAATTTTTTGTACTAGATAGGTTTGTAATTACAATTTGATTTCTACTTCCACACCGCTGGGGAGTTCCAGCTTCATCAGTGCGTCGATCGTTTGGGAAGTCGAGTTGTAGATGTCGAGCAAACGCTTGTAGGTTGAAAGCTCGAATTGTTCTCTTGACTTCTTGTGAACGAAGGTTGAACGCAAGACAGTGTAGATCTTCTTGTTGGTTGGCAACGGAATAGGACCGCTGACAACTGCTCCAGTCGACTTAATGGTTTTAACGATCTTCTCGGCTGACTTGTCAACCAAGTTGTGGTCGTGCGACTTCAATTTAATTCTAATTCTCTGGCTCACAATAGTTATTATTTATGAATTTCTACTTTTCAAATGAAAAATAAACCTTTTGCCTTTCTGATCACCACATCGGCAAGGGCATCAGGCAGCGGTGCGTAGTGGTCGAGTTCCATGCTGAAATTGGCACGGCCCGACGACAGCGAGCGCAACGTGGTGATATAGCCGAACATTTCTGACAACGGCACATCAGCCTTGATGACCTGGAAACCAATGTTTGCAGTGACTTCGCGCAATATAGATCTCTTTTTATTCAAATCGCCCGTGACGTCACCTAAGTATTCGTCGGGGCAATGTACGTCAACTTTCATGATAGGTTCCATAAGGACGGCACCAGCCTTGAGGCCTGCTTCCTTGAAGGCGATGCGAGCGACCGACTCGAACGAGAGGGCGTCGCTATCGACGGGATGGAACGAACCATCAGTAAGGGTCACTTTGAGATTCTCAACCGGGAATCCAGCCAGCACACCATTCATCAAGGCTCCCTTGAAGCCTTTCTCGATAGCCGGAATGAATTCGCGAGGTATTGCACCATCTTTGACTTCGTTGATGAACTGCAAGCCTTGCACACCTTCATCGGCGGGACCCATTGTGAATTCGATATCTGCGAATTTACCCTTGCCACCGGTCTGTTTTTTATAGACTTCACGATGCTGAATTGTGAGAGTAAATGCTTCCTTGTATGCGACCTGTGGACGACCAGAGTTGACTTCGACGCCAAACTCTCTCTTAAGACGGTCCAAAATGATATCAAGGTGTAATTCGCCCATACCTGACAAAATGGTTTGACCCGAATTCTCGTCAGTATGCACGAAAAGCGTTGGGTCTTCTTCGACCAACTTGGCCAACGAGAGATCCAGCTTTTCGAGGTCTGCGGTTACTTTAGGCTCAATGGCGATGTTAACCACTGGCTCTGGGAACTTGATGTTCTCGAGCAGCAGAGGCTTGTTTTCCACCGTCAGAGTATCGCCGGTACGAATCTGCTTGAAGCCCACGGCAGCTCCTATGTCGCCAGCCGAAATCTCATCGAGAGGGATTTGCTTGTTGGCGTGCATCTGAACGATCTTGGCGATACGTTCGCGCTTGCCTGTGGAGACGTTCAAGACGACTTCACCCGACTTCAATGTTCCGGAATAGACGCGGAAGAAAGCGAGACGTCCGACAAAAGGATCGGTAGCAATCTTGAAGGCCAAGGCGCAGAATGGCTCGTTGGCTTCAGCCTTACGCGATTCCTCTTGTTCGGTCTTTGGATTAACACCTTTCACAGCCTCGACATCCAATGGGCTTGGCAGGTAGTTGACGATGCCGTCAAGCAGCAGCTGCACACCCTTGTTCTTGAATGACGAGCCGCAGAAGACTGGGCAAATGCGCAGGTCAAGCGTTTCCTTGCGGATTTGCGCAATAAGCTCTTCTTCGGTAATGCTGTCAGGGTCTTCCATATATTTCTCAAACAGTTCATCGTTGTCTTCGGCGGCGCCTTCGATGAGTTTGGTACGATATTCATCGACCATATCCTTCATGTCGGCAGGGATTTCCACCTCGTCGAACACCGAACCATTATCGGTTTCTTCCCATGCGTATGCCTTGTTCTTAATCAGGTCAACGACGCCGATGAAATCATCTTCGGCACCGATAGGCAGCTGGACAGGGACTGGAGTAGCGTGGAGACGTTCACGGATTTGATCCATGACCTTGAAAAAGTCGGCTCCAACACGGTCCATCTTGTTGACGTAGCATATACGCGGAACATTGTATTTGTTAGCCTGGTGCCAAACGGTTTCCGACTGAGGCTCTACCCCACCGACAGCGCAGAAGATAGCAATGGCGCCATCGAGCACGCGCAACGAGCGTTCCACTTCGACAGTGAAATCGACGTGGCCGGGGGTATCGATAATGTTGATCTTATAGGCCTCATTATTAAGGTGCCAGAACACCGTAGTGGCTGCAGAAGTGATGGTGATGCCACGTTCCTGCTCCTGGACCATCCAATCCATGGTGGCGGCGCCGTCGTGAACCTCACCGATCTTATGGCTACGGCCAGTATAATAGAGGATGCGCTCAGTCGTAGTGGTCTTACCGGCATCGATGTGAGCCATAATACCAATATTACGGACGAGTGTCAAGTTATTCATATTATCCTGGACGTTTTGCATAATTAGTTCAATCTAATCTATTAGAATCTGAAGTGCGAGAATGCCTTGTTGGCATCTGCCATTCTGTGGATTTCTTCCTTCTTCTTGAATGCAGAACCTTCTTCCTTGTAAGCTGCCATGATTTCCGAAGCGAGCTTCAGAGCCATCGACTTCTCGTGACGTTTTCGGGCATAGCCAATCAGGTTCTTCATACCGATGCTCTGCTTACGGGCAGGACGGATTTCTGAAGGAATCTGGAAGGTAGCACCACCAATACGACGGCTTCTTACTTCCACTTGAGGGGTAACGTTGGCCAGGGCCTTCTTCCACACCTCAACTGGATTTTCGTTGAGCTTACTTTCAACGATGTCCATTGCTTCGTAGAAAATCTGATAAGCCAAATTCTTCTTACCTTCAAGCATGATGTTGTTCACGAACTTGGTGACCAGCACATCATTGTACTTGGGATCTGGAAGGATAATTCTCTTCTTTGGTTTAGCTTTTCTCATGTTTCTTAAGTCTTTACTTTTTGACTAATCACTTATTTCTTTGCGGCTGTTTTTTTAGGTCGTTTAGCACCGTATTTAGACCTGCGTTGGCGACGGCCATCAACACCACTGGTATCCAAAGCACCACGGATGATGTGATAACGAACACCTGGCAAATCCTTCACACGACCTCCTCTGATCATGACGATAGAGTGTTCCTGCAGATTATGGCCTTCGCCCGGGATGTATGCGTTGACTTCCTTTTGGTTGGTCAAACGAACCCTAGCGACCTTACGCATTGCTGAGTTAGGCTTCTTAGGGGTTGTCGTGTAAACACGAACGCACACGCCACGACGCTGTGGACATGAATCCAATGCTGGTGACTTACTCTTGTCGATCAATTTCTGGCGCCCTTTGCGCACTAATTGTTGAATAGTCGGCATTTTAATTTGTTAGGTTTTAATTTATTAAGTTACTTTGCTCCTCTCACGAGGAAATTATCTTCAAACTCAAAACCAAACTGGCCGAGAGCAATGCCTTCGAGATGTAGTTAGGGAACATAATAAGCCTTGCAGCTTAGAAGTCTATAAACTCACGATGCAATATAAACGCTTGACTTTTCATGTCTTGCATCGCGCAGAAACCTATTACGTTTAACTTATCAGGTTCCTAACTATGTCATTTACAAGGGCAAGCCCTCTTTCAATTCAGCGCGGCAAAAGTACAACAATTTTCAATACGTTGCTCACTTTCTCGAAAATTTTTCCTAAAAATGTTAAATCAACATTTTATTATATTGATTATCAATAATATAACACAACATAAACACTACAAATAAAAACAACAATTTTGCATTAATATTGGGCGCAACCTCACACCTTTTATATTAATAAGGCTAATTATGACAAGCACATGTTCAAAAGTGTGTCTATATTCCTGAATCAAGGAATTGGAACAATCCCATGTAAACGATGCCCTTGTCATCGGTATAGGCGGCTATGTCGTCGCCAGTAATGATGATCTTCTGGAAGCTGTCGTCCACTTTCAGCAAGGGGCGAAGTTCTTGATTCCGTTTTTCTTCATCGTCCATTTTGTAGGCCGATTGGATATAGAATTTGTCCCTTCCGTTTTGGGCGATGAAATCGATTTCGTATTGTATGTATTCCATTTTGCCATTGCGCATCTCTCGGCTTTCCACCAATCCGATATCTACATTTAAACTTCTCATCCTCAGTTCATTGTAGATAATATTTTCCATAATATGAGTAATTTCCTGCTGACGGAAGTTCAGTTTGGCATTGCGCAACCCTACATCAACGGAATAGTATTTTTTGATGCTCTCAAAATACTTGTTTCCCTTAATGTTGAAGCGTTTGGTTCCTTCAAAAAGGAAAGCATTCTCAAGGTAGGAAATGTAATTGCCGATGGTTTCGGAGTTGATTTTCGTTTTTTGGATACTTTGCAACACGTTGCTGACACGGTTGGGATTGGTCAACGATCCAACGGAGGAACAGAGCGCATCAGCGAGATCCGACAGGGCTTCGCGGTTTTTCACATGATTGCGCTCCACTACATCGTCAAGATAGGTTTTGTTCCAAAGACGTTGCAAGTATGCTACTTTCTGCTCTGGAGCGTGATGGCGGAGCAGTCCTGGCATACCACCGTAAGTATAGTATTCCTTCCAAAGTTCGCTGACGGTTTCGGTTCGATTTGAGCGAAACTCCTTGAATGAAAGCGGATAAACCCTCACTTCATCGCCACGCCCCCTAAAGATAGTTCGGATGTCGGACGACAGGAAATGCGAGTTGCTGCCAGTGATGTAAACATCGACATTGTCCTTGGCATTCAGTCCATTGACGATTTTCTCGAAGCCATCGACTTCTTGCACCTCATCGAGGATGACATAATAATTGGTGTTTGACGAAACGATGCGGCTGTAAAGGAAATCCTTTAAAGCCTTATGGTCAGTGAGGTCGCCGTAGATTTCCTCATCATCGTCCAAGTCGAAGGAAACGATGATGATGTTTTGTTCAGGTATGCCTTGAGAAAGCAGATAGTCTTTGAAAATGCGCTTCAGTAGCCACGACTTTCCGCATCGTCTGAGTCCAGTGACGATTTTCACCTCGCCATTGTCCATCCGGTCTATGAGTTTCTGGAGATAAATCTCACGTTTGATATAGGTATTGTCCATTCTCTATCCGAAATTTTCTGCAAAATTACAATAAATTTCGGTTTCAGTACATCGTCTATCCGAAATTTACTGTAAAATTACAACAAATATCGGTTTCAAGACTCGTTTGGATATGCAATCAGGGTAGTATATTACCGCGCCACAAGTCCGCCATCCACAAGATAATGACCGCCCGTGCAGAAACTTGATGCGTCGGAGGCAAGAAAATACATCACTTCGGCCACTTCTTCCGGATAGCCCGACTTCCCTCTTGCATACAGTTTGTCTTCTTCCTTCCAAAGGTCATCGGCAGTGCAACCGTTTTCTTTTGCCACTCGCTGGAAAAGGTTTTCGGCCAAAGGGGTGTGAATGGTCCCTGCACAAACAGCATTGACACGAATGTTCTTTGGCCCAAGGTCGATGGAAAGGCTACGCGTGATTTGTCCGAGAGCGCCCTTGGTCATGCCGTAGGCGAAGCTATTCGGCTTGCCGACAAACCATTGGTCGGAAGCATTAATGACGACCGTGCCGCCGCCCGCTTCAATCAGGCGTGGCACTGCCTCGCGCAAGGTGTTGACCGTCCCATAGATGTTGGTCTGAACCATAAGGTCAAGTTCTTCATCGGTGATGTCGAGCAAGGTGTTACGGCGATGTATGCCCGCATTGGCGATAATGCTATCTATCTTGCCGAAACGCGAAACGGTAGCCACGACCGCACGGTGGATGTCTTCCCTATTTCTCGTATTGCCTTCCGAAAAAAGCAAACGGTCTGCCACATCCAAAGTCTCCATTAATGAATTTGCTGCTTCCACATTAATGTCCATAAAAGAGACATTCCAACCTTCATGGACGAATTTTGCGACTGCTGCCGCTCCTAATCCGGTCGATCCACCGGTGATAAATACTGTTTTGCTCATTTTATCGTTGAATTTATTAATCTCACAAAAAGACGAATCTTATGATTGTTTAAATTGCAAAAATAACAAAAATACACTTGTGAAGCCACACATTAGGGCATTTCTAAATAAAACTCTTTGATAATCAAATAAATATTTGTATATTTGCCAAAAATTTGAAGAGAAAATGGACACATGCAAAAGGGCATACAGAAAGCTTGGCAAC
>CALBNP010000058.1 GCA_937896505.1 uncultured Bacteroidales bacterium
GCCCCGCCGCGCCGATGATACTGCATCACTGTGGGAAAGTAGGTCGCCGCCCACCTTTAACGAAGGTTCGCCTTCGTTTTTTTTTGAATAAAATCGTTCTTACAAATATTGTGGCGACTATTGCGCAGGGGCGCACCTCTTCCCATTCCGAACAGAGAAGTTAAGCCCTGCCGCGCCGATGATACTGCATCTCTGTGGGAAAGTAGGTCGTCGCCCACCCATAACAAAAAGCCTGACAGATTCTGCCAGGCTTTTTTGTTGCCTTTCTCTCCCCTACTCTCTTTATTGCCCAACAACAATTCGCAAATCAGATTTCCTAATACGGCTATCAAATGTTCCAACATATTTGTCATCACTGTGTCGATTGACTCCTATATACTCCAAAGAACTATCCTCGTAACGACGGAATAGCAAAATGGAATCATTCATCTGGGCACTGTTGAAAACACCCACTGACACCAACAATTCAAAATCGGGAATGGTTAGCGATGTAACTCGCTGAAATAGTTCTGGTTCCAATTTCCGAATGATATCTGTTAGCGATTCTTCCCGATAATCAGTGAGATACATAAAAATGGGAATGCGTGTGGCAAACTTCATCAACTTCTCTTGAACTTGCTTCCGCTTGCTTTTGAATTCCTTTTCTTCAGCCGTGAGTTCTTTCTTTTCCAGCTGGCTAATCCGCTCTCCCCTCTTCTTCAGCTTCTTGATTTTATCAGCCTTGTTGACAATGGTTTCGATAATATCGCCACCCAAAGCGCGAAATCCTTCAATCTTCATAATGGCTTCCATCGCTGCTGGATTGTTCAACACGCGCAACAAAGTCAAATTATCCACATTTACCAAAGTCGCACTATTCCATCGTCGCGCAAGCAATGTCGCACTTGTTCCATTATCCACAAAATCAAGTATTTCTGTTGCATTCACAATCTGCATACTACTGCCATCGAATTGCAAAATGGGCAAAAAGTTGATAAATTCATCCACCTTTTGCGTGGCATTTTTCGTTGGGTCGGTGCTCAGTTTATTGGCATAACTGACCACTTGCCGCAAAGCTCTGTTCGGGGCAAAGTCAAACACATAACACGTTTGCTTTTGAATGACTTTTGTTCTATGGTCTTCGCTTTCAACGGTCCAAGGCGACTGCACACGAAAAGCCGACTGAAAATAGGTTTCGGGCGAAGAACAGTTGCGAAGCATCAAAATTCCAGACAATGGCTTGATTGTCACCCCTGTAGTTAATTTTCCGCATGTCAACGTAATTGTTTTGGTTAGTACGGGATTATCTCCCATTGCCCTTTTTACCGGATTGAGCGCATCAACACCAATTCCAGCCTCTACCCCACTACAATTCACGATATTATAGTTCTGGTAGAAATTATTGGCAGGACGATGCAACAGATTTTCCATGGCATCACAGGAAGCCACACTGTACATGAACCACATCGTATGGTTGCATTTGTCCAAAAGACGGCTGTCGTCGAAAGGCAACGCAGGTTTCTGGTTGAGTGGCGAATTGCTGTCATTGAATATGGATGCCTTACCGCGAATGATGTCCAGCCACTTTTGCACGGCGTTTTCATGGACAAACCTGGCATTTTGACCTTGTCCTTCGGCGCGGAAAAATTCGTTCAGGTCAAATTCATCCATATCGTACTGCTCAATCAGTTCGCCTAAGTCATTCGGCATCTGGTAGGTCATCAGCACCATCGTTGGCAATTCTGCATACGGGTTTGGCTTGTCTTTACAATTGCTTTTCGCCGTTTGTTCATCCTGATACGTCCAGTTGAAAATCTGGTCTTCCATAAACTCGCCCGAAGCGATGGCACGAAACGGCGTGCCGCTCAAATAAAGGTAATGATTGCCGGTAATGGGCATCTGCTCTTCGTCGAAAAGTTTGCCACTCACAACGTCCAAACCGTCTTCCTGCAAAATGTCGTTCATTTCAAGAAGATCCGTTTTCGACTGCCCTTCACCGATATCCAACAAGGTTTTCGAGTTTTCGTTCCATGCTCCGAAATGGTATTCATCGAGAATAATCAAATCCCACTGAATGGCGTGAACCCACTCGTTTTTGCTTTTGATGCCGCCAGTTTGGCTTTTCCCCAAATAATCCTGAAACGAGCCAAAACAGACAATGGGGTTTGCCAGATCCAAATCATCAGGCGAGCCGCCATCGTGGGAACTGAAAAACTGCCATCCTTCAAAATCAACGTGTTGCAAAAGGTCGTCGCGCCAAGCGCCTTCGACAGCGGGCTTGAAAGTGAGCACCAACACGCGCTTGGCCTTCATTTTTTTCGCCAGCTGATAGGCGGTGAAAGTCTTCCCGAAACGCATTTTGGCATTCCACAGAAAATGCAGCGGCTCACCATCGCGGTGCGGTGCGGTCCAGAAATATTCATACGTCATTTCTACCGCCTTTTTTTGTTCCTCGCGCATTCCGAAATCAAGAGTACGTTTAGGTTCGAAATGTGTGCGATGTTTTACCGACTGATAGGCGTTTTTCACATCATCGAGCGTGCAACGGAACCATTCGCCTGCTGTGTTCTCGAAGCCATTTTTACGCAGAACTTCATGCACGGCATGGTCACGGAAATAATTGCCGCTGCCATCAGCGTAAAAAGCGGTGTCGAACCATTCCAATCGGTAAGTTTTTCCAGGTGTAATGATAGGATGCTGCTCCTCAATGCGCACGTTGACATCTTCGCGCGTAGTGTCGCCTATCTTCAACTGGCCAGGAAAATGCTTGTCACTGTAGGCATAAATTTGCGGCGTAAAACGCTTGTATTCAGGCAGTATTTCTTGTTGGGTTTTCATCATTCCATCGGTTTTATCATCGATTCTATGAAGTTGATTTCGTCTTCTGTTAAGCCGTATTTCTCGTAAAGCATCTCGTCTGTCCACGGATGGGAAAAGTCTTGGAGTGGAATTAAACTAAAGACTGATTTTGTAACTTGCATTGTTCCCTTTCCAAAATACAATAGCACCTTGAAAAAATTAGTTTGCATATAAGAATGACAATTATTCATTTCTGTTATTGTTGCAAATGGGCCAATTACCAAAAATGTTTCTGTACAAGCTTCATTCGGAGTAGCTAAGATGCTTTCTGGAGGATTTATAGCATTCGTTGAATAACTTGTGGTAAAGAATATTTTATATTTATCTAATATGTCAAATCCTTGTGTAATAGTTTGCTTAGTAACATAACCGACCTGTCTTTTTGCACCACCTTTTAATCCTTTGACACCGTAAATTTTTACAGAATGATGAAACGGGCTTTCGTTTAGATGAGATTCTGGATATCGTTCAGGTTCATTAAACAAATATTTTCTTACACCAAATGGTTTAGTGGCAGATACTACAGACGAAAATCTACACTCGTTTTTTAGTTTATCCAGCAAACTCACTATTCTACCATCCCTTATAACAAAATCAAAAAATGGGTTAGTCAATTCATGTTGAATACAAGTAGATATACCATTATTGGAAGTATAGAAATGTTTAACATTGCCGTTGTATTGGCTATCCCATAAAAAATAACAAATACCGCCATCTATATGTACACCACTAAAACAATCAGCTGAATTTTCAAAATCATAAAGAATACGAATGTGTTTATCTGTTTTCATTTTTTCCCTAAACTGATTCAATCCTCTACCTCCAACCATCCACTTGGAAGGTACAATCATTGAAAGATAACGTGGTTTTAACAACATTGCTTGTTCTATAAACCTATTATATATAGGCATTGCAGCATCTGTACTTGCACCACTTCCATCAGTTAATTGATACGGTGGATTTCCAATAATGACATCGAATTGCATATTCTTGAAAATTTCGTCTAAGTTTTTGTGAATGAATGGATAAGCATAGTTTTCAATGGTTTCGATGCGGTCGTATTGCGCACGGTTGGCTCCACATTGACGGCATTTACCATTTTCCCAAGTGTGTTCGCATCGCATGTAACGCACGTTGCCTTGCTCGTCCACGAAGCAATTGGCCACGGAATATTTCCCTGCCGCGTTTTTCGCACAATACAAAGTGCGACGGCTCATCTCGGCGGTGAGCTGCGTAAGTGCCATGCCAAACAGTTGCTTGCTCATGATGTGGTCGATGCGTTGCTGCAAATCGGGGATTTGCTTCTCCAAACCCACCATGAGCCGCTTAGCAATTTCGCGCAAAAACACACCGCTTTTGCTGCAAGGGTCAAGGAATCTGGCCGTTGGATCACTGAACAAGTCTTGAGGAAGCATGTCGAGCATCTGGTTTGCCAGTTCGGGCGAAGTGAAGACCTCGTCGCTACTCAAGTTGGCCAGGCAGTTCAATATGTCGGAAACCGTCTTCTTCATAGCGTATGGATTTTTGTGTAGTGAACCAAAGGAAACTCACGCACGGGTTCGTCAAACTGCTGTGCGTCACCATTTTCGTCGAAGAGCGAATACTGATGTTCCTTCTTGACCAAGAAATCGAACTGGAAATCGCGGCGCTGCACCTTGTCGCCCACAAAAGTCCACTCGCTGAACACGATGGGCTTGCCATCGGCAGCCGTGTAGGTTAAGGCATCGCCTTGCACGATGTTGCGTTGCAACAGGTAACGGACGTTCTGTAAAAATTCGTCGGTTTGTTGTAGAGACGCGCCATGGCACGTCTCTACAACAAAATCATACAATCGTTGACGGCATTGCTCGGCATTATCGGCCAGCAATTCAATGCCATAGATGGAGGCGACGGCCTGCAAAGCGTATTTCTTCCATTCGGCGCCGGCATAACGCTGGCCGACGACCGACATTTTGCGGCGCAGGATTTCGATGAGGAAATTGCCATCGCCGCAAGCGGGTTCAAGGAAACGGCTGTCGATGCGAAGCGTTTCGTCCTTCACGAGGTCGAGCATGGCATTCACCTCACGCGGGTTGGTGAACACCTCGCCATGGTCGGTCACCCGCTTTTTCGATTTCACTTGGGTGTTTTCGGGCATTTGTTCGGTTTTAGGTGCGTCTGCCATTTTCCCTAAAACCTTGCAAGCCAAGCACAAAAGAAACGTGGACGAAACTTATCCACATTCCAGGTGCTTGGCCTTACCCTTTACCACAGATAAGAACGTCCACGTATTCCGCAGACGTTCACTGTTATCTTCTGTGATAAATTCCTTCGCGGCCAAGCTTTGGAATGATTTCAGAATAGCAGCAAACGCTATGATTTATAATATGTCAGTCTTGTTTAGTCTGTTTGTCTGTATTATTTAAGTTTTTTATTAAGATTGTCTATTTCAGACAGAACCAAATTCTTCAAATCGTCTATTTCCGGCAAATATAGCTGATATTTTGCAACAAAAAGATTCGCATCCATACCATAAGTGGCATATTGTACCATAACATCGTTCTTGTCAGCTGCTAAAATAATACCAATTGGCGGATTGTCTCCCCCAGTATTCTTATCTAACGCAAAATATCCCAAATACATATTCATTTGGCCAATATCTTCATGCTTCACTTTCCCTCGTTTCAAATCTATTATCACATAGCATTTGAGAATAACATGGTAGAACACAAGATCGGCATAATAATCATCGTTATCTATGGTCAGTCTGTACTGACGGCCAATGAAAGCAAAACCTTTACCTAATTCAAGCAAAAACTCTTCCATGTGCCGAATCAACGCATCCTCCAATTCACCTTCACTGTAATCTGGTGTCTTCAAGTTCAAGAAATCAAAGAAATAAGTGTCTTTGACAATATCCTTTGGCTGTGTTGCCTGAGTACCCCTTTCTGAAAGAGACAATATTGCATTTGCCTCTTTTGAAGTTGCTAATCGGTAAAACAAGCCCCGTTCACATTGGGTTCTAAGTTCTCGGACAGACCAATTCTGATTTATGCACTCTATGAAATAGAAATTTCTTTCCAATTCGTTGTCAATACCAAGCAACTCTATCAAATGGCTCCAACTTAATTTTCCAGACAGTGTTTGGAAAATTGGAAACCGAAGATACAACAGCCTCATATTCGACAAGTTGCTTTTGGAATATCCGCTCCCCAGACGCAAAGTCAAATCTTTGGAAATTCGAGAAATCAGCTTGGCTCCATATTCCGCACGAGCACTACCATTTTGTTCATAATCAACAATGTATTTGCCAATGTTCCAATTCATTTCCACCAACGCATTATTGACAGTGCGCAAAGCATATTGCTTTGATTGGGCAACCAACTCTGTGATTTCCCGAATCAGCACTTCATAACTCGAATCATTATTCTGTTTTATTATCTCCATAGGATAACGGTTTCGGAAATGCAAAAATAGAACAAAATGCAAGCAAATGCAAATTGAAATCAAAAATCATTCATTTGCAAACTTTTTACTAATTTTACCGCTCAAAACTGAATCCATGCGCAAAGCCATTGTTTTTATGCTTATCTCACTCATTATGAGCATAAACGGTTTCTCACAAGAAGCCAATGGCGACAGCATTGCGCCTAATCCTATCCCTCACTCCCATGCTGTTCCCATCGATTCGACTTTTGTTACCTACTATAACATTGCCTTCGATAGTATCTTTCTGAATAGCCCAAAAGTAATTGATACGAATACGTTTCATGCCTCAAACCACGAGATGCTTGAGCGTAGCAATACGATTTATAGTACACTGAGCAACACCGGATTAGCTCATAAATCGATGCGCTTTGGCTATCAGAGTGGCCTTGGTTTCGACCTAAGTCTGCCCGCATTCTCAGCCTACATCCGCAACGAGAAGAACATGAGCACTTACCAATCGGTGCTCCCCTACTCCGAACTGCGCTATTATTTCACTACAGGCGACAAGGAACAAGTCCTCAACGTGAAATTTGGCCGGCAATTCGTCAAGAACCTTTTCGTTTCATTTGAATTCAACACCGAAGTCTCGCCCGGCGTGTTCAAAAACAGCAAATCGCTGAATAACTACTTTTGGATAAACGCGCATTATTTCACTAAAGACAAACGCTATGGAGTTTTAGCCTATTGGTTCCGCAACAAACTGGAAATGAGCGAAAACGGTGGTATTCAGAATGATGAAGCCTACATCAACAATACCGAGAGCGACAACAGTGCCGTTTTGACCCAACTGACCAACGCACAAAACTACATCAAGTCAAGCGGAGCCGGTTTTGAGCACTATTTCAACCTTTTGCCACGAACCAAGCAAATCAAAGTCACTGAAAGCGACTCAATTAGCGATTTATCCATGGACAGCATTGCTGTTGATACCCTCAATCCTCTCGTCAAAGATACCCTATCAGCACAATACAATATCAAAGAACGGAAGTTCACGTTGGGACGTATCTGCCACAGTTTCAACTATCAACGAAACCAACTATTCTTCAATGAAAATTCTCCCAACCTAGCTTTCTATCAACCCTTCGACACTTTGCTGAATCCCGAGAAAACTACCGACTCAACTATTGTCCAAGGAATAAGAAACTCTTTGAAATGGAATAGCTTAGGTTATCAATCCTACTCCGATGACGTGCCATTCTTTGTTTATGCCGGGCTGAATTATGGCATTTTCAAAGTGAAGATGTTCAATTATGAAGAGCATAAAATGCAGCAAGTTGGCAATTTCCAACAACTCAGTGTCAATGGAGGGATCATCATCAACTTGTTCAAGTCGTCACGCATCACTGGCCAAGGCGAAATCATCACTTTAGGCTACCAAATTGGCGATTTCAACTTGAAAGGTCAATGGCACCAATACATTGGAACAAAAGAACATAACTATGGTTCGGCCACCTTCGACTTCAACCTGAAACGGCAATCAGCCAACTGGTTTGAAACAAGCTATAGTTCCAACCATTTCCGTTGGGAAAACGACTTTCATGCCGCCACATACCTCAGCATGGACCTCAAATATCGATACAAGAGTTTTGGCATAGGTGTCAAGCAAACTACAATCAATGACTTGATTTACTTTGGTTTGGAAGCGAAACCTGAGCAACATGATGGAATGGTTAGCATCAGGGAAGCATACGGAAATTTCTATTACAAACTTTGGAGATTCGAGATGGAAGGCTTCGCTAGCCTGCAAAAAGCGAGCAACGAAGATGTAGTCCACCTTCCCTTATTCATGGCTAGGATGAAACTTGCCTACTCGCAACCCATTTTCCATAAGGCCGCCACCATCCAGCCGAGCCTCACCGTTCAATATTTCACGAAATACTATGCCGACGCATACATGCCAGCATTGCGCACTTTCTATCTCCAAAACGAAGTGAAGATTGGCAATTTCCCATTCATCGACCTTGCCCTTTCCATCAAGGTGAAGAAAGCTGACATTTATGTCGCATACAACAACATGTTTCTGCTGACAGGCAACCACGATGCCTTCATCGCGCCACACTATCCGATGCGTGGAAGCAAGATTTTCATCGGATTCAACTGGAGACTTTTCAACTAACAACCAACGATTTATAAATATGATACAAACCGACCTCACTCCTACTACCAACGACCTTTCGAGTCTGGCTGACACCCTCACAAGAAGCAACGACAGCATCGTTGCAACCGACATTGTCAACCAAACTGCGGAACACATCAGTTCGGGCGCATCGTCAAGCCAAATCGGGCTTATCATCGCCATCATGGGACTGCTCATCTTTGCGGCTCACCTGTTCACACAAATATTCAGTCGCCGGCGCATTCCGGATGTGCTTTTCCTCATCCTGATTGGTCTGCTCATCGGTCCGATATTCAAATGGATTTCGCCCGAAAGCCTCGGAAATGCGGGCAGCATCTTCTCTGGAATCACCCTTGTAACCATTCTTTTCGAAAGCGGAACACGATTGAGTTTCAGCAATTTAAGAGATTCGTTTAAAGGTGCATTCCGACTGATGTCGCTCAATTTCATCATTAGTGCAATAGTCATTTGGCTAGTGGCATGGCTCGTTTTGGGCATCGATCCCGTCATTGGCCTGATGTTAGGCTGCATTTTGGGCGGCACCGCATCCGCCGTGGTCATCCCCATGGTTCGACAACTGAAAATGTCAGAAAAAAGTGCCACCATTCTCATCTTGGAAGCTGCTTTCGGCAACGTGTTCAGCATCGTTTTTGCCCTCGCCCTCTTGCAAGCCATCAAGGCACAGCAAGTTCAGTTCGGAGCCATTATCGGTGACATTTTCTCGTCGTTTATCTTAGCCACCGTAATGGGCTTGGTCGGAGCCATTTTCTGGGCACTCATTTTGGATAAGGTCCGCAACCTCAAGAATTCCATTCTCACCACACCTGCCTTCGTTTTCATCATCTATGGCATCAACGAGTGGATGGGCTTCAGCGGCGCCATCGCTGCATTGGCATTCGGAATCGGCCTAGCCAACATCGACGGAATTTACGATTCGATGCTGAAACGCTTCGTCAAGAAACGCCCAGCCAACCTCAACAACACAGAACGGGCCTTGTTTAGCGAATTGGTATTGTTGCTGAAGACGTTCTTTTTCATCTACGTCGGCATTTCAATCCAATTGAACCATTGGCAACCGATTGTCATCGGATTGGGAATCAGCATTTTGCTGTTCATCATTCGCATTCCCATCGTGCGTTTCGCCATTTCGGAGAGTGACGGAATCAGCGACAAGGAACTGATGTTCATGTCGGCCATCAATCCAAAAGGACTTACCGCTGCTGTTTTGGCCACCCAAGCCGTGAACTATATTCCCGATTCCGAGACTGGATATTTCGTGAAGAACATCGTGTTTTCCGTCATCCTGTTCAGCATCCTCATCAATTCGATAATGATTCCCTTTATCGAAAGAGAAAAACATCTATACAACTTCTACCTGCGCGCACTCCAGTTAGCGACAAGATTCAGGTCATTTTTCATCAAGAACAAAAAATCCAAGAAACAACATCGCAATTCGAAAGCACGCGAAATCGTCGAAGAAACCTTCACGTCCGACATCCTTAACCAAATCATCGACAGCCAAGAAAACCCCGGAGCCATTAATAATAAGGTGGTTTCGAGCAATTCCGATGTCGCCGATTAAAAGATTTCAAAAAAAATGACCAACGAACCAAAAAAAGTTGTATTTTTGCCGCTCGTTAAAAGTAAGACAAGATTTTAAGTAAAAAGAAGAAAATTATGTATTTAACTGCAGAAAAGAAATCAGAGATTTTCAGCCAATTC
>CALBNP010000059.1 GCA_937896505.1 uncultured Bacteroidales bacterium
AAATCGTGTAAAAAACTGATAGATTTCCACTTGAAACTGAAACACGAAAACGGAATCTCAATTGAGGTTCCGTTTTCCATTTTGTGAATTTCTATGACTAATATTTTGAAATTATCGTCATCAGCAATGTCTTGATTTTCTCGCGCAGCGAAAGCGGTTCCAAAACCTCGATGTGGGCGTTCATCGTGAGCAGTTGCTGGATGAAGTCGTAGGAAGGTTTCAGATGCCATGAAAAGACGGTGTAGTCATCGGTTTCTTCCACAATGCGCTGACTGTGATGCAAAGGCAAGCCTTTCAGGAAGTTGCTTTGGTCGGTGTCGGCCTTGACAAGAATGGTTTCCGTCGGCAGGTCGGGTTCGACATAGATGCCGAAAGCATCCCTGAAATGTGCTTCAAGGTCAAAGTCTTCTGGCGTTTTGAAAGGCGTTTGGGTTAGTTCAAGCTGGTCGATACGGTCGAGGGCGAAACAGCGCGTTTCGTCCTTTTCGTTGCGTGCGATGAGGTACCAGCGTTGCTTGAAAAGTTTCATGGCGAGTGGCTTGCAACGGTATTGCTTGATGTCATCCTTGCCATAATACCGCCTATATTGCATCTCGATTTCAAGGCTCTTCTCCAAGGCTTCCATGAGCGGTTCCAAATGCTCAATGCCGCCCGATATGCGCTCAAACTGCACCCGCTTGCGCAGACTGAGGTCTGACGAAAGCCTGTTGTTGATGGCAAAGCTATGAAGCAGCCACATCTTCAAGTCGTTGCCAAGCATTTCCTCGCGCTCGCCTTGGGGAATATAGTAGGCGTTGCGGCTTTTGTCACACTCAATGTCGATGCCGAACACATCGGCAATATATTGGCGGTAGTTGTGGAACGACCTTTCAGGGATTGGGGCGTTGTCATCATCCCTCGTCCACCTGTCATTGAGTTCTTTCAGCGTAATGCCTGCATCCCGCCTGTCGGCGATGGTGTTGGCAATCCAGATGCATTTGATGAGTTTATCCATAAGGTGCTTCATATTTGCTCGCAAAGATAATGGTTTTATG
>CALBNP010000060.1 GCA_937896505.1 uncultured Bacteroidales bacterium
TAACATTTCCAACTGCGACTTTTTGCAAATTTTTCGCATTTTCAAATGTGATTTTATGATTTTGGATTTTGGGGAATATAATGGTGACTATGGATGCGTTGTTTGGGACGCGTATCATTTAAGTCTTGCCAGCGGTGGGCACATCTCGATTAGATACGATAAGTTGACAAAACAAAGGAAAATGTTTTTTCCGATCTTTTTATGACAAATGATGATGTTTATTTTTGCGCAACAAACATATTATCAATAATATGATAAAATTCATTTTGTCAAAAAATCATTTGTCATTTTGTCACAATAAGCAAATTCAACCTCTCGTCATTTGTCACCTATTAATAAAATAATTAGTAATATATTATTAATTAGGTATTATAAGCAGGCGAAAAGAGATTGGGACATCGAAATCGCTTATTGTGATTTTTTGACAAATGACAAAATGACAAAATCGCCATGCTGAATACAAGGCTATACCTGGACTATACCAACGCTATCTCCGCATCCAGTCTCTTTCCGTTCCGCTCCCACTCCGCTTCGCTGCGCAACGGAGAAAACCTTCAAAAGCCAGCCAGATGGGCTGCAAAGAATCCAGCCTTGGCATTGGGGTGTTGGTGGCATAGCATATTGTCTCTGTTAGGGTCTAAAAGTACATAGATGCCCCAAATCATGCCAAATATCCTCCATTGTTTTGGCAACACACCACAAGGTCGTCAACGGCATCCTCGACGTCTCGTTTTCAATATGTAAACGGATTTTGTTCATTTACTTATTGCCATTATTTTATCTCTCACCATGAAAGATTTAGGCAATAATATACTTTTTTGCTCCGTCCGACCTCGAAGAGGTCTCATTTCCGTTACCCTATACGAGCGTAGCGGAGTGTAGGGCAGCGACGTCCATCCGTATCTGTGTGTTATGCGCATGCCCCACGCTGCGTATGGGGTAACAGAAACCGCATCTCTCCGAGATGCTGCCCGACAATTACCAAGACTCATATCCGAAAAAAAAGCCCCACTCCGCAAAACGAAGTGAGGCCTTTCATTTGTGTTATTGCGTGGAATGCTGGTTTTCACTCCGCACCCTTTCGTTGTTCTCTCTGTCCTCTCCCGTTGGAAGAAGGGAGCTCCTGCAAGAACTACCGAACGAGGCGAACCGAGCAGCCGCAGCCCCGACCGCCGCTGAACACGTTCACGCTGCCCGAATCGAAGTCCAAGTAGTACGCGAGGCCCTCGTTGCCCTCGTCGGGAGTACCCGACCAGTAGTTGCCGAGCGAGCCGGCATCGAACACGAACGTACCGCTGCGGTAGCCTGCGGCGGGGAGGAAGACAGCGCCGTATGTTTCAAGGTCGGCTGTCGAACTTATGCTGCTCATCACAGAGGCATCCCCGTCCGGAAGAATCACAAGGCCTTTTACATTGTTGCCCAAATCCTTCCACGCACGGAGGGACGAGGCGTCGGGGCGGCTGTTCAGCAGATACCCCCACTCGGCTTTGCTCAACGTGCGCCAAGTGCCCGCCGTCTCACCTGCCACCTGGAAAGACGAACTGTTCGTGAAGAACACGTCGGACGTTGTCCGTGTACTATATGAATAGCTCGACGCATACGGCTCTTTGCCTGATGTCTGCCAATCTGTGGTATTGCTCCAGAAGAAATGGCTCACGTGGAGTGCGTCCCAAGTGCTCGCGGAACTCCACTGGTTAGCCTCGAACCTGAACGCGCCGCCGTCCCAGTACAGGTTGCCAGGAGCGAACTCGACAGTGGTGTTCTCCCCGACGCTGAACTTCGGCGTGGGTGTCACCGTCACCTTCACGGCGTCCTTCATGCCGTAGAACTTGTTCTCGTGTATGCCGGCGAGGAAGGTCATGCTTCCTGCTGCGTCGCCGGTGAAAGCCACATCCACCCTGTCCGTCCCTGTTGTCGGAATGAGCGTCACGTATTTCTCGCCCGTAGTGGTCGCTCCGATAGTGATGCCGTCCGTGCCGCTGCCGCTGAAGGTGCCGTTAGGGTTCACCGTCATCACGTTGCAGATGCCCGTGCCTTCCATCGTCACGGAACCCGTGTAGGCCTGTGAACCAGCAGTGATGAGGTTGAGGTGCGCTATCGCTATCTTGGTGTTCATCACCACGCTGCCTGTAGCCTCGCCTTCAGTCACCGTGACATCGGTGCTGCCATAGCCTGTATGGTATTTCATCGCGCCGGCGAGGGTGCCGTCCTGTGCGGCAAACGAGATATTAGCGGCGGTGCTGCCCGTCGGCTCCGTCATGCTATTGTCGTGACCGAGGTAGAAGAAGTGGCAAGTCGTCTCGCTTTCACCAATGCCTACTATGTTACCTGTGAACGTACCCTGTGCGCTGCCGCCATTGCCGACGAGGGTGAGGCTGCCGAGCCAGTTGGTGCCATCGCTCACGTAGAGCTTGTCGCCCGCGCTCCAGGTTATCGAGCCGTCGGTCGTGTTGATGCCGGTCCTGCCAGGACCAGCCGTCACCGTCATTTTCACTGTGCCTTCTGCCGGATCGGTTGGTGTTTCATTCTCTTTCTTGCACTGCGTCATCATCAGAAGCGCAGCTGCCATGATAAACATTACTTTTTTCATTTCAGTTGAATTTTAAATTATTGAATCTTTGACTTTTTTCTGTTTTTTGCTGCGGCATAGCACACGCCCGACACGGCGAGCAACAGCAGTCCGTCGCCAAGGGGTGTGGCATCTTCCATGCTGTTCCACGAAGCGCCGCCATTGCCGTCGCCGTTCATGCCGTTCCATAGTCCGCCATTGCCGTCGCCGTTCATGCCGTTCCATAGTCCGCCGTTGTTGTCGCCGTTCATGCCGATCCATTGGCCACCATTGTTGCCACCGCCGTTCATGCCGATCCAAAACAGGCCTGGATTGTTGCTTCGCGTGGCGGAGCCTTCTGCCTCGCCTCCGAGACCGAAAACCTGCGCTTGAGACCCGACCGTGAAGGCCATGGCCACAAGCAGGGCGAGAATCCTTTTCTTTTGATTGTTCATTGTTGATTGATTTTCTGTTGATTTGTTTAGTTATTGATTTATTGATTTGACTTTTGAACTGTTTGACTGGAAAAATCTTGAAATCTTAAATCCAAAACATACGCGAAAAGCCATGCGCCAAGGCACACAGCTTCGCTATATAAGAGGTTTGGGAAAACCTACGGTTATCCGTAAAGCATTGAAAAATAGTAATATATACGATTGCAAATGCTTAATATACATTAAGTTACACTTGTTTTCGGAAATCATGCAATTATTCGTCATGTCACATTTGCAAGTTTGCCATTTTGAGCCGCAAAGGTAGGGAAATAATAGATATGATGAAAAAAACGGCAACAATGTACAATTTAGCCTTTTAAAAACCAAAACATCCAAAACCCGCAAAACATTTCTCTTTCCGCCTCTGAATCTCGTAACCGCTCGATTCTTACCATGTCTCTCCTCTCTTAACCAACCACTTCCCACTCCACAATATTCTTCTTCTCGCTCGAAAAACCAACACCTATCTTGAACAGCTTTCTCGGATCCGCAGCGTAAGGTTCGGTGTAGCCTTTGCCGTCAATCTGCTTCAACGCCTCGGATGCCGTGCCGTCCAATTTAAATTCAAAAACCAAACAAAGCATTGGATGCAATCGATAAATTATGGGACGAAGGGACCATAAACGACGAAATTTACGAAGGCTGGCTACACGAACACATGAGAACACCATACCGAAAATGCGGAAGGCCAAAGTCAGCCTTCCGCATTTTTCATTTTATTAAAGCCCCAAATCTTTAAATCTTAAATCATTGAATCCTTAAATCTTTAAATTTATCAATCCGCCATTTCAACAAGCTCAATGAGCGGGTTTAAATCCAAACTTATTTCATCATTTTGTGTTTTTTTCCCGCATGGCAAACAATAATTATTTATTTTTGCATCCAGTTGGTCGCGGAAACGGAAAGAAAAACCAGTGCATTATCAAGACGTAAGGGACGGCCTTTGTGGATGATACCCTCCTGCGATAACAAGGATTACCCCTCTATTTTGAGGGGTTTTTTGTTTCCCGTTTCCATAAGCTTTTGAAAGCAAGACTTTTGTTCCTCTTTCTGATTTCTTCGACATAGAAGTACATATCACCGATTCTCTTCTTATAGACCAAAACCTGATTGTTATGCGAGTTTTCGGTTTTAGGTGATATTTCAACTGTATCACGGTATCGGATAATAATGGGAATCAAAAGATAATCTTCCAGCGAAAGTGCTATTCTGTCGTTGCTATTTTTCCCATGCCGTTTTTCGGCATGTTGTGTTCCTGAAGTTTCAATTATATGTTTATAACCGGTAAGGTCAATTCCGTGTTGTGCGGCCAATCCCTTTAGCTCATCATCCACTTCTTCATCGATGATGGAGAATTTGTAGTCACAACATGTCCCGATAAGCTGAAGAAGATGCTCAAATGAAATTTTTGTCGGGTTCTCTTTATTGAATGGCGGTTTGTTGTTCATCTCATATCATTTACAGTGCTGCAAAGGTGAGGATTCTGTCGCCATTAATTCGTTGATTAAACGTTTGTAATCGATAGTAATCGTTTGCTGTCGGATATAGTATTGAAAAACAGATAACTATATTCTTGTTTCATAACGACCAACAAATAAAAAATGCGGATAGCCAGACAGCCTTCCGCATTTTTCATATCATCAAGAATTCAAATCTTTAAATCTTTAATCTTTGAATCCTTAAATCCGAACTTATTTCATTGCCTGCTCAACGGCAACGGCGACGGCGACGGTAGCGCCCACCATCGGGTTGTTGCCCATGCCGAGGAAGCCCATCA
>CALBNP010000061.1 GCA_937896505.1 uncultured Bacteroidales bacterium
TCCAATCTTGGGTTGCTTCGTCCCAACTCATTTGCAGGTCTTCGCTGCAATCACCATCTTCGTTGTAGGTGCTGACATCACGACCTGTAGGATACCAATCGTCGTCTTCCATTGAATAGCCATAGATGTCAATAGTAACGACGTTGCCCTCATAGCTGTATTCTTCGCGGCTTCCAGGAAGGAGTTGTGGCACTTCGCCCCAAAAGTCGAACCACCAAGTCTGATAGAATTTCAAGCGGCCTTGTTCGTCATAATCGTATTCGTAGCGGTCGGTGATGCCCCATTCGCCGAAATTGAATGCGTTGTATTCAAAAAGGATTAAGTTGTCGTTTTCATCGTAGGTGTAGATTTCAGTAGCGGTATGTTCCCATTCGGTGCCGTATGATTCTCTTGAATGGTGCTCGATGGTTTGGAGAAGCCCGTTATCATAGGCGCTAATAAGGCGGTCGTCTCCCCATTCTGCATAGGTCGTCGTGACCAGATTGTTGCCATTCCAGTCGTATTCGTACGATTCGGAATAGTTGTTCCATTCGTTTTTATAGACTATGGAGTCGAGCGATTCGGTGAAAGTGCTCCCCGAGCGGCTCTGCTGATTGATGGTTTGTGCTTTTTTGAGTGCTTTTTCGGCTGTGAGGTCACACTTTTCAAGGTTTTGGGCCATCAGGACTGAACCCATGCCGAGCATGGCGGCGAAGAGTAGAACTTTTTTCATTATGGTTGATGTTTTGTTAATGATTGTTTAAAAATAGAGTAGTGCCCAGGTCGAGCACTACTCTGATATTGTGATGATTATATTTTATTTCTTTGTGCAGGTCTTCTTTGCGCAGGCTTTCTTTGCAGTTGTCTTCTTGACTTCTGCAACGGGCACGTTCTTCAGGATGTCGCACATGAAGTCCCAGAACATCTGCACGGTCTTGATTTCGCAGCGCTCGTCGGGTGAGTGGACACCGCGGAGTGTCGGGCCAAACGAGATCATGTCCATACCCGGCACCTTGTCGCCGATAAGTCCGCATTCCAGTCCGGCGTGGATGGCTTTCACCTTCGGGTCTTTGCCGAAACGCTTCTGGTAGGCTTTCACGGCGATGTCGCAGATGACGGAGTTGGGGTTAGGTGCCCAACCTGGATAGCCGTCGGTGTGTTCGACGTCGGCATCGGCAAGGCTCCACACGGCTTCCACCATGTTGGCAATGTCTTGCTTCGACGATTCGATGCTGCTGCGTTGTGAGGTCTGGATGAAGAAATAACCTTCCTTCTTCTTGCACGAAGCGAGGTTGGTTGAGGTCTCCACAAAGTTCGGAATGGTCTGCGACATTGCGATGACACCGTGAGGGCAAGCATACAAACCGTTCAGCAGGTTGTATTGCGACATCTCGTCGATGACCACATCGGGTTGTGTTTCAGCAACTTCAATGGTGACTTTCAGCGTAGGCTCGGTCACTTGGTATTCCTTCTTGAAAGCGGCTTCCATGTCCTTCACATAGTGGACGAAGTCGTCGCAGCATTCGTTAGGCAGGTAGGCTACAGCAGTGGCTTCGCGGGCGATGGCGTTGCGGAGGTTGCCGCCTTGGAAGTCGTAGAGCGAGAGGTCGAACCATTCGGTGGCGCTGTAGAGGATACGGGTCAACAGCTTGTTGGCGTTGGCTAGGTTCTTGTTGATGTCGTCGCCCGAGTGACCGCCTTTCAGTCCGCTGACGGTGATGCGATAGGCTGTAGATTCTTCTGGTGCGGGTTCAAGGTCGTACCACACTTTCACGATGGTGTCCATGCCACCGGCGCAGCCGATGAAGATTTCGCCTTCGTCTTCCGAGTCGAGGTTGAGGAGGATGCGGCCCTTGAAGTCCTTGGGGTCGAGTTTCATGGCACCAGTGAGGCCGGTCTCTTCGTCGATAGTAAAGATGCACTCCAATGGACCATGTTCGACTTTCGGGTCGGCGATGACAGCCAATGCGCCAGCCACACCCATGCCGTCGTCGGCACCAAGGGTGGTACCGTTGGCATGAAGCCATTCACCTTTGATGACGGCCTCGATAGGGTCTTTCTCAAAGTCGTGTTTCTTGTCGCTGTTCTTTTCGCACACCATGTCCATGTGGGCTTGCAGGATGACGGTCTGGCGGTCTTCCATGCCCTTAGTGGCGGGAACGCTCATGATGATGTTGCCACATTCTTCTTTGATGTAGTCAACTTTATGGTCTTTGGCCCATTGCTCAAGGTAAGCCACCATTTGGGCTTCTTTCTTTGATGGACGTGGGACATTTAGGATGCCTTGGAATTCTTTCCAAATGCCTTTGGGCTCGAGTTTTAAGATTTCTTCGTTCATGATTTGATATTTAAGTATTTAAGATTTCAAGATTCAAAAATTTCAAGATTCAAAATTTGTGTTTTTCGGTTAGTTTTTGAGCAGTTTAATGGTTTCGATGGGATTCTCCGACTTGAAGACGGCATTACCCGCCACCAGCACGTCGGCACCAGCTTCGAAGAGCAGAGGAGCGTTGGTGGTGTTCACTCCGCCATCTATTTCGATGAGTGCGTGGGCGTTTTGCTCTGCAATCATCGAGCGCAGTTTCTTGATTTTCTCGTAGGTGCGTTCGATGAACTTCTGCCCGCCAAAGCCTGGATTCACCGACATGAGCAGCACTACATCCAAATCGGAGATGATGTCTTCCAACAAGGTGACCGATGTATGTGGATTGAGCACCACGCCAGCTTTCAATCCTAAGTCTTTGATTTGCTGTACGGAGCGATGGATGTGCGTGCTGGCTTCGTAGTGGAAGGTGATGATGTCGGCGCCAGCCTTGGCAAATGCCTCGAAATATTTTTCGGGTTCCACAATCATCAGGTGCACGTCCAAGGGTTTCTTGGCTTGTTTCTTAATGGCTTGAATGACAGGGATTCCGAATGAGATATTGGGCACGAAACGACCGTCCATCACGTCGCAATGGAACCAGTCGGCTTCGCTTTTGTTGATCATCTCGACATCTTTTCCCAGATTGAGGAAATCGGCCGAGAGTAGTGAAGGTGCAATGAGTTTCTGCATGACTTTAATAATTACATGCAAAATTACACTTTTTTTTGAAGGACAGCGAAAGTGGCAGAAAATAGTTTTAGATACATGCTATTTGACAGGAAAGTCCGATTGATAAATGTCGTATGATTAAAAATGCTGAGAATTTTGTGTATTTTAATGAAATAATTGCTGAGAAAATTGTGTATGTAGCAATTGTTGGTTAAAATTAGTGAGAATATTGTATATTCAAATGAAAAAATTAGTGAGAATATTGTATTTTATATATTTTTGCAGCACCAAAATTAGGCGATATGGAAAGGGTGTTTAAACGTAAATTGTACGAAAAGATGCTTTGCTGGAAGCGGGAACGCGATGGTAGCACGGCTTTGCTTATCAAAGGGGCACGACGTGTGGGCAAGTCAACTTTGGCTGAATCGTTTGCGCGACAGGAATATGATTCGTATTTGCTCATCGACTTTACCGAAGCATCGCAAAAGGTTAAGGACTTGTTTGATGATGTGTCGGACTTGGATTCGGTGTTTTCGTTCCTCCAGTTCTATTATCATACGACTCTCGTTCCGCGCAAGTCGGTCATCATTTTCGATGAGGTGCAGCGTTGTCCGAATGCACGTCAGGCCATCAAGAAGCTGGTGAAGGATCATCGTTATGATTACATCGAAACGGGTTCGCTGTTGTCAATTAAGAAGAATGTGAAAGACATCCGCATTCCGAGTGAAGAGACACGCTTGACTTTGTATCCGATGGATTATGAGGAGTTTTGTTGGGCTTTGGGCGATGAAGCGACGGTCCATTTGCTGAAAGATTATTTCGAGAAAAAGAAGCCTTTCGGAGACGCAATAACTAGAAAACTTTTGCGCGATTTCCGACGCTATATGCTCGTCGGTGGCATGCCTCAGGCTGTGGCAACTTTTCTTGATACCAACAATTTTGAGATGGTGGATGCCGTGAAACGTGAGATTATTGAGCTTTATGCCGATGATTTCCGAAAGATTGACGCTACGGGAAAGGCTACGCGTTTGTTTTATGCTATTCCCGCTCAGCTGAATAGCAATGCGTCTAGATATATGGTGTCGAGTGTTATTGATAATGCCAGAATCGATGCACTGGAAGAAATTCTTCAGGATATGGAAGATTCGATGGTCGTACTTTTTGCATATCATGCCAACGACCCGAATGTCGGACTGCCTTTGCATCGTGGGACTTTGCAATATAAGATGTTCCTCAATGACATCGGACTTTTCATCACCCTCGCATTTTGGGATAAGACCGTGACTGATAACTTGATATATCAGAAGTTGCTGTCGGATAAGATGTCTGCAGACCTCGGCTATGTGTTTGAAAATTTGGTCGCTCAGATGCTGAAAGCCTCAGGGAATGAACTGTTTTATCATGTTTGGCCAACCGAAAGCGGGAAGCATAATTACGAGATAGATTTTCTTCTTTCGCGACAAAACAAGATTTGCCCTATCGAGGTGAAATCGTCAGGTTACAAGTCTCATGTTTCTTTGGATGCATTCCAACGTAAGTATTCCGATAGGATAAACGACAGTTATTTGCTTTACACAAAAGACATCCGCCGTGATGGAGTAGTTTGGATGCTGCCGGTCTTCATGACCATGTTTTTATAATTGCACGGTAGGCAAAAAAACAAGAGAGCGGTCGTTTGGCCGCTCTCAATATTATAAAGGTATGTAGGAAAAACCTTAGTCTTTGATGTTAGGTTCTTCCAGACCGAGGTGCTTCTTCTTATCAAGAACTTTCAGATAGATAGCAATGAAGAGGGCTGCGACACCAAAGCAAGCAAAGATAATCAAAGGTGTAGTGTAATTGTATGGAATGAATGTGTCAGTGGCACCGGCTTCTATGGCAGCTTTTGCAGCGATAACGGCTTCGTTGTTAGCGTTGCTGCTGACCAAAACGTTACCGATAAGTTTCGGTACGAATGCAAGGCCGATGTTCTGAACCCAGAAAATCAGGCAATAGGCTGAACCCAAAATCTTTTCATCGATAATCTTTGGAACTGAAGGCCACAGAG
>CALBNP010000062.1 GCA_937896505.1 uncultured Bacteroidales bacterium
GAGGAAGAAGTGACGGTTTTCTTCGTAGTCTAGGCAGCTGAGTTCGAATTGGTTGGTCTGTGCACCGCCTTGAACGGTGATGTTCTGCGATTCGCTTTCCTGATATGAGACGATGGTCGAGATGGTGGTCTTTCCGAATTTCAGTTTCGACTTGAGGCCGAACAGCGACTGTGTGCCGGTGATGAGGGTGCTGTTCAACGGGAAGCTGACGTTACCGGCTTCGAGCAGTTGGATGATTTCGTCTTCCTTGCCTTGGTATTTGAGGGCCAGCTTGTCTTGGAAGTTGAAGGTGGCCTTGGTGTTCTTGTTGATGTTGAAGTTGATTTTGTCGCCAATCTTAGCCATCACGTTGAGTTGGATGTCTTGGTCGAAGTCGAAGTTGGTCTGGTGCTGGCGTTTCTTGCTGAGCGATGGGTCGTCACGGAAATTGTGTTTGATGCCGAAGGTCAAATCGACCGAGCCTTGCGGGCGAATTTCAACAGTGTTGCTGCCGAAGATGGTCTCGAAGGCTTTGCCTCCTACGAACATCGGTGGAATGATCGAGTTGCCGTTGGTGGTCGATCTGGCATTTTGCGAGCGGCGTTCCTTCCAGTATTCTGTGATGCTTTTTTCGGTCTGATAGTCAAGATATTCCTCTTGATTGAGGGTAGTGGGGACGTCGAAATAGAAGTCGCCGACTTTCTTCTTGAAGGTGTATTGGCCCGTCGCGGGGTCATAGACGACTTCGGTCTGGATGTTCTCCGGGTCCCTGAGGTAGAGGGGCGACTGGTTGAGGAGGTCGGTGGTGGGATTGCCGGTGCTGACGGGAATCGGGTAGATGACCTTCGTGGTGTCGGGCTCGACCTGGACGGGATAGTAGGGCTTGTAGGATGGGATATCTCCCGTGTTGCTTGCCAGAAGGCCGATGAGGGGCAAGACCGTCATCGTCAGTATCAAGGCTAAAAGTATATGTCGTTTCATCTTCAATTCAGAACTTGTTGTATGTTATCACAATACTTTGAGGGCTTCTTTGATGAGCATCTCGACGGTGGCGTCGGGCATCTGCTTGAGCAGTCTGTCCAAGGCTTTTTCGATGGCGGCTTTGCTGAAGCCCAAAATCGTCAATGCTGATAACGCTTCGGCCTTGATAGTATTGTTTGGAGTGTCGAATATTTCTGCTTGGAAGTCGGATTTCTTGAGCTTGTCTTTCAGGTCGATGACGATGCGTTGGGCGGTCTTGGCGCCGATGCCCTTCACGGCTTGTATGGTCTTCACTTCATCATTGGCGATGGCGTTGCTCAACTCGTTGACTGTCAGCGAGCTGAGAATAAGGCGCGCTGTGTTGCAGCCTACGCCCGAAACCGAGATGAGAAGTTCGAAAAGGTCGCGTTCCTTTTGCGTGGCGAAACCGAAGAGGTTGTGCGCGTCTTCGAGAATCTGCTCGTGCGTGTATAGCCTTGTTTCCTCTTTCTCGCCGATGGCGGTGAAGGTGTTGAGGGTGATGTTAATGAGGTAGCCGATGCCGTTGTTGTCAACAACGACGTAGGTCGGCGACTTCTCGACTATTTTTCCTGATAGGTAAGCGTACATTTTCTGCCCAATTTCGATGAAACCGCAAAGATACGAATTTATTCCGTAGGAATGCGGATTACACAAAAAAAAGGCGACCTCATGGTCGCCTTTCATTGTTCGTAAATGTTTGCTAATTATTCAGCAACAACTTCTTCGACGGTTCCAACAGCAGCTTCGGCAGCTTCTTCAGCAGCGTGCTTGCAGCAAGCTTTCATCATGTCGAAACGGGCCATGATAAGGTCTTTTTGTTCTTCGAGGCTCATGGTAGCGATGTTGGCGAATTGGGCTTTCCAATCGTTCATCTTAGCCATCATAGCTTCCATTTCAACTTTTTGTTCTTCGGTCATTTCGCATTCTTGACCTTCTTCACTTTCGTGGTTGCAGCATGATTCTTGTTCTTGGCTGAACATTTCGATAGCTTTGCCAACGAGAGCGGTTTGAGCTTCGGCGTCGAGGTTAGCCCAGTTGTCGAATTCGCCCTTCAGTTGTGCCATTGGGCAAACATGTTCTTCAACGACTTCTTCAACGACAGCGACGGTGTCGATGGTTTCTTCTACTGCTTCTTGTTTAGGAGCGTTGTTGCATGCAACCATGAACAGGCATGCAAGACCCATTGATAAGAATAACTTTTTCATTTTAAGTAAGTTTAAAGTGTTATTTAAATAAGTTGATTTGCTTTTTTTGAGCGTGCAAAAATAGATAAAAAATGTATTGGTGTATAAAAAAATCGCTTTTATTGAATTTTTTTTGAAAAAAAACACTTTTTGGCACATAATGGTTGGCAATAATATACTTTTAGACCCACAAATAGAGATTCCCGTCTGGCGACGGGAATGGAGACCGTGGATTAAAAGAACGAGCGGCGGCGACCAGTTTTCAACTAAACGCAAACATCACCCGCCGCCGCCCTTATGATAACTTCCGCGATTTCCATTGACTACGTCGAATCTTCGATTTCCTGAAAATGCTTTGGGAAGGCAAAATGTTCTGATCCTTCTTTGCTATTTCCCACGAAAAGCATACCTTTGCAGCCAAAATTTAAAGAGAATCGGAAGTGGTACTCCCGAAATCTAAAGAAAATCGGAAGTGGTAAATATATTAATTATCTATGATTCAACGATATTACAGATTATTTAATGAAATTGAAGATGGAAGCATATTTCTGTTCGGTGCCCGTCAAACAGGGAAAAGTACATTTCTTGCACGACAGTTTGGGAATGCCATCACTTTTGACCTTTTGGATGGTGAACTTAGGCGCCGTTTCCGTGTCCGTCCGTCGCTGCTTTTCGAGTTGCTGCAAGACAAGCCAGAAGGGACAATCGTTGTCATTGATGAAATTCCGGAAGTGCCGGAATTGTTGAATGAGGTCCATCGGCTCATCCAGCAAAAGCGGCTTAAATTCGTCCTTTGTGGAAGCAACGCACGCAAGTTGAAGCGAAAAGGCTACAACACATTGGGAGGTAGGGCTTATCCTTGCTATTTTTATCCGTTTGTCAGTGCAGAACTTCCTGATTTAGATTTGGATAAGGCTTTGCTCTATGGAATGCTTCCACCTGTTTACTTGGCAAAGAATCCCAAACGGATGTTGTCAAGCTACATTGATGTATATCTAAAAGAGGAAATTGAGGAAGAGGCATTGTCGCGCAATTTGGAAACATTTATCCGTTTCATGAATGCCGCAGCTCAGACAAGCGGCGAAATAGTGAATTACAGCAATATTGCCTCAGATTGCGGTGTGAGTGCCAAAACCGTAAAAGAGTATTTCTCCATTTTGGAAGACACGCTGATTGGTTATATGGTGCCAGCCTACACGAAAGCCACAAAACGAAAGGTTTTGCAATCGCCTAAATTCTATTATTTCGATGTGGGTGTTTACAACTATCTGATGAACCGCACATCACTTGCGCAAGGTACGCCTGAATATGGTCATGCGTTTGAGCATTTTGTCGTTCAGGAAATCAGGGCTTATATAGGCTATACGCATAATGAAAAGAAACTCAGTTACTGGCACACTTACGGTAACAAGGAGATAGATGTTGTCATTGGCGATGCCGAATTTGGAATTGAAATCAAATCGGCGGATGAAATACAATCAAGGCATTTGGGGAATTTCAAGGATTACCACGATGAGTTCCCCGAAAGCCGCTGCATCATGGTGTCGCGCGACAAGCTGTCGCGTCGAAATGGCAACATCGAGGTCCTTTATGTCTTCGATTTCCTGAAAATGCTTTGGGAAGGCAAAATGTTCTGATTCTTCTTTGATATTTTCCAAGTAAAGCATACCTTTACGACTTAATTTTTGCCCTACTCTGAAAGAAACAACCGCAAATATTCATTATAAAATAATCAATAATAATTTATGCACAAAAAACCAATTACACTCATTCTTCTTTGCCTGATGGCCGTTGACCTCGTTAAGGCTCAGGACAACTCTCAGAAGGGACAATGTTCGTCCTCTTCATTCAAACCTCATGTGGAATTAGGCGCAGTTTTTGGCGGCACCACGAACACGTATCATGTAAACACCCATTATGCCTACGACGAAATCTACCGCAACGGCCACGGCTTGAATGGTGGCGTCAGTTTCCTATGGCAGGCTAACCCTTGGCTGGGACTGCGTACCGACCTGGTCTTGACCAACAAGAACTACTCCCAATGCCGAGCCATGCAAGTTGCCGAGCCGAACCGCATAAAATACAAGAACACTTATCTACAACTGCCCATTATGGCCGACTTCAGCTTCGGCGGCAGCCGCTTGCGCGGCCACCTCGACCTCGGTCTCTACTGCGGTTACTGGATGAAATCCAATGTCTCAGGAACAGAAATTGCCTTTGACTGCATTGACAGTTACAACTATGCTTTCGACGAACCTTACGAGTTTGACAAGCTCAATGATAACCGTTTCGACATGGGATATGCCGCAGCCACTGGCATCAGCTATCTTTTCGGAAATCATTTCCGCCTTCAGGCAGAAGTGTCGCTGTTTTACAATCTTGTCAGCACGCACGTTGTGAATCCAATTGCTCCGGATCCGACTTACAACACTACCATGACGGCTAACATTGGCGCTTACTGGGTCTTCTAATTCATCAACCATACATAATCATTTACAATCATGAAAAGAATATCATTCCTTATCATAACATCATTCCTCTTGCTAGCTTTTGCATCATGCCGCAAAGAGGCCGTCGATATGCCCAATCCAGACCTTGGTTACGGCAGAAACTACAATGACTTCGAACATCAGTTCATCACCATCTGGACAGGCATCAACTCCAGTTATGTCCATTGGTCAGTCGATACCGTCGATTGGAACAAGCGCTACAACAAACTGCTTCCCAGTTTCCGCCACTTAGACAGTGCCGTATTATATAACACCAACATTCCCAACGACCAGCGTTATGTCCCTTTCGAGACGTTTTCTGACCTCTATCTTCAGCTTTTTAAGGGCCTGATAGACCATCACATGAACATCATGATCAGGAACATCGCACCCGCCCCTGGTGAAGAAGAGAAGGTTTTTGCCTACAGACCGGGATTAGACGAAGCCATGAGCCGCCCTAATTTCGAGAATCTTTATTCCAATCCCCAAACCCCGAGCTATTTCAGAAATGCGCTTCTGAAACTTGTTGACGAAAGCCGCATCACTGAATTCCATTCCGACACTTGCGCTGTTGATGGCAGGGATTTCGCCGTCACTTCCTGTCTCATCGATGGCAAATACGCCTACATCCGCCTCACCAAGTATTTGCTCCAAGAAGTTATCGAAAAAGCAAATCGCACCCCTGAAGAACAAAGAGTTGTGGATTGCTACAACCACTGGATGGAACTCTGTTTCCGCCCATCCACACAAGGCATCATCCTCGACAACCGCCTCAATACGGGTGGTATTGTCAGTGACTTGCAATATGTCGTTGCACCTTTCTTGGCCAACGATCTCACTGTAGCCTACACCAGAACCAAAAGCGGATTGCATCCTCTCGACTATACCCCTTGGGCTCCACTTCTAATCTACAAAGCCCAACAGACTCGCACCGATATTCCTTATGTAGTTATCGCCAGCTCGTTCTCTGTCAGTATGGGTGAAACGTCAACTGCGGCCATTCAAACCATGCCTAACGGCTATTTCATCGGCGAACGCACTTTCGGAGGACATGGTGCTCTTGACGGGATTTTCACCAACTCATTCTCAGGCACCTTTGGTGATCGGGAAGACTACCATTTCGTCTATACCACTTCCCACCAAATGAAATATGTCAATGGCGGCATCCTGGAAGGCAAAGGCATCATTCCAGACCAGGAGGTTCCGCTGGATTTCAATGCTCTCAGCCAGAATTCCGACGACAACCAGCTTGATGCAGCCTTGCAGTATCTTCACGCACAATCGAAATAACCCCCCATACCATAAAATCACAAAAGGTCACTGCCATGGTGGTGACCTTCTTTTTTGGCATTGCCATCAAAAATAGATTTTACTTTCTCGAAAATATCATTTTCTTCTTTGCTATTTTCTACGAAAAGCATACCTTTGCAGCCAAATTTTTACTCTGAAAGTAGTAACAACAAAAATTCATCATTAAATAACTTACACAATGGCAGAAAAAAAATTCATGACTTGTGACGGTAACTGCGCTGCTGCGCACGTCGCATACATGTTTAGCGAAGTCGCCGCCATCTATCCTATCACGCCTTCATCACCAATGGCTGAGTACATTGACGAATGGAGCGCAGGCGGCAGAAAGAACATTTTCAACGAGAATGTTCGCGTTGTTGAAATGCAGGCTGAAAGCGGCGCTGCTGGCGCTGTTCACGGCTCATTGCAGGCCGGTGCCCTCACAAGCACCTTCACAGCATCACAGGGTCTGTTGCTGATGATCCCTAACATGTACAAAATCGCCGGTGAATTGCTCCCAGGCGTTTTCCATGTTTCGGCTCGTGCATTGGCAGCTCAGGCTTTGTCAATCTTCGGTGACCACGCCGACGTCATGGCTTGCCGTCAGACCGGTTTCGCCATGCTGGCAACCAGCTCAGTCCAGGAAATCATGGACTTGGCTCCAGTCGCTCACCTCGCAGCTATCGAAGGCCGCGTGCCTTTCTTGCACTTCTTCGACGGTTTCCGTACCTCACACGAAATCCAGAAAGTTGAAGCCACCGACCAGGACGAAGTCGCTAAGCTCGTCAACTGGGAAGCTTTGAACGAATATCGCAAGCGTGCCCTGAATCCTGAACACCCTGTAACACGCGGTACTGCTCAGAATCCTGACATCTACTTCCAGACACGCGAAGCTCAGAACACTTATTATGATGCCATTCCTGACATCGTCGCCAAGTACATGAAGGAAATGAGCAAGATCACGGGCCGTGAATATGCTCCTTTCTGCTACTATGGTGCTGCCGATGCCGAAAACATCATCATCTCCATCGGTTCCATCAACGACGTCGTCCGCACAGTGGTCGACAAGCTGAACGCCGAAGGCAAGAAGGTCGGTATGGTCAACGTACACCTCTATCGCCCATTCAGCGTGAAGTATCTGTTTGACGTTCTTCCTAAGACCGTCAAGAAGATTACGGTCCTCGACCGTACCAAGGAACCAGGTGCAAACGGCGATCCGCTCTATCTGGATGTCGTCGAAGCTTTCAAGAACTGCCCGAACAAGCCTGTCATCGTTGGCGGCCGTTACGGTCTTTCTTCAAAGGACACCACTCCTGCTCACATCCTCTCCGTGTTCAACAACATGGAAGCTGCCGAACCAAAGAACCAGTTCACTGTCGGTATCGTCGACGACGTTACCTTCAAGTCACTGCCTATCCTTCCTGAGTTCTCAATCCTTCCAAAGGGAACCTTCGAGGCTAAGTTCTACGGCCTTGGCGCTGATGGTACTGTGGGTGCTAACAAGAACTCCATTAAGATCATTGGTGACAACACCAACAAATACAGCCAGGCTTACTTCGACTACGACTCAAAGAAATCAGGCGGCTACACCTGCTCACACCTTCGTTTCGGTGACCAGCCTATCTTGGCTCCTTACCTCGTCGGTACTCCTGACTTCGTCGCTGTCCACGTTCCTTCATACCTCAGCAAGTATGACTGCCTGAGAGGTCTGAAAGACAATGGCACATTCCTTTACAACTCACCATGGAGCGTTGAGGAAACCAAGAACAATCTGCCTGATTTCGTGAAGAAGTATCTCGCTCTCCACAAGATCAACATGTACATCATCGATGCTACTAAGATTGCTGCCGAAATCGGCCTTGGCAACCGTACCAACACCATCCTCCAGAGCGCATTCTTCAAGATTTCTGGCGTTATTCCTTACGACCTGGCAGTCGAACAGATGAAGAAGTTCATCGTGAAGAGCTATGGCAAGAAGGGTGAAGACATCGTCAACATGAACTATGCAGCCGTTGACCGTGGCGGTGAAATCGTGAAGGTTGAAATCCCTGCCGAATGGGCTCAACTGCCTTGCAGCACCGACTTCGTCTTCATGCACAACGACAACGATCCTGAATTTATTAATAAGGTGATGCGCCCGATGGTTGCTCAGTGCGGTAACGACCTGCCTGTTAGCGCCTTCAAGGAAATCATCGACGGCACATTCCCAGCTGGCACCACCGCTTACGAAAAGCGTGGCGTCGCTACCGTGGTTCCTGAATGGAATCCTGCAAACTGCATCCAGTGCAACCAGTGCTCACTGATTTGCCCTCACGCAGCTATCCGTCCAGTGGTTATGACCGATGCTGAAATGGCAGCAGCTCCTGCTGGCATGAAGGCAGCCGACATGAAGATGCCAAAGGAATTGGCCGGCATGCACTTCCGTATGCAGGTTTCAGTCCTCGACTGCACAGGTTGCGGCAACTGCGCCGACATCTGCCCTGCTAAGGAAAAGGCATTGGTGATGAAACCTCTCGAAAGCCAGATGGCTGAAGTCGAGAACTGGGAATATGGCCAGAAGAAAGTCACCTACAAGGACAACATGATTGACAAGTTCGCCAACGTGAAGAACAGCCAGTTTGCTCAGCCTCTGTTTGAGTTCTCAGGCGCTTGCGCTGGTTGCGGTGAAACACCTTACATCAAGTGCCTCACCCAGTTGTTCGGCGAAAGAATGATGATTGCCAACGCAACAGGTTGCTCATCAATTTACGGCGGTTCGGCTCCTGCAACTCCATACTGCAAGAACAACAGAAGCGGTAAGGGCGTGGCTTGGGCTAACTCACTGTTCGAAGACAATGCTGAATTCGGCCTCGGTATGGCTACCGCTACCCGCAAGATGCGCGACCGCGTTGAACGCATCATGAAGGAAGCTATCGCCAACTGCCAGTGCTGCTCAGCAGAACTGAAGGCTATGTTCCAGGAATGGATTGACAACCGCGAAGACGGCGTCAAGACCATGGAACTGGCTCCTAAGATTGTTGCTGCTTGCGAAGCTTGCGGCTGCGACTACTGCAAACAAATCATCGACCTCAAGGATCACCTCACCAAGAAGAGCCAGTGGATCTTCGGCGGTGACGGTTGGGCTTACGATATCGGCTTCGGCGGCTTAGACCACGTTTTGGCTTCTGGTGAAGATGTCAACGTTCTCGTCGTCGATACTGAAGTCTACTCAAATACTGGCGGTCAGTCATCAAAGGCTACTCCAGCTGGTGCTGTCGCCAAGTTTGCCGCTTCAGGTAAGAAGGTTCGCAAGAAAGACCTCGGCATGATTGCCAAGAGCTATGGTTACGTCTATGTGGCACAAGTCGCTATGGGCGCTTCACAGGCTCAGTACTTCAAGGTAATCAAGGAAGCTGAAGCTTACCACGGACCATCATTGATCATTTGCTACGCACCTTGCATCAACCACGGCATTAAGATTGGCATGGGCCACTCACAACTCGAAGAGAAGCTCGCCGTCGAATGTGGTTACTGGCATCTGTGGCACTTCAACCCAGAAGAGGAAGAAGCTGGCCAGAACGGCTTCCACTTAGACAGCAAGGAACCCGACTGGAGCAAGTTCCAGCAGTTCATCATGGGTGAAGTCCGTTACAACTCACTGCTGAAGACCTTCCCAGAAGAAGCTAAGGAACTCTTCGCCAAGACCGAACAGTTTGCCAAGCTGAGATACGAAGGCTACAAGAAGCTGAGCGAAAACAAGTAATAAATCTTATTACTCAATACCAAGTTGGGCAGCTCGCAAGGGCTGCCCAACTTTTAATAACAATAGGGAAAAATATATTAAATATGTCTCAAGATAGCAATTGGAACGATGGTGATGAAAGACTTGTTCTTTATCTTGATATTATGGGTTTTAAAGAACGAGTGTCGCAGACCGCAATAAGCACCCTAAAAGAGCAGTTGTTAGCTTTTAAGCGAAAAAACAACAGATTAAAACCATTATTGTATAATACTGGTGGAGGAATTAGAAGAGACTTCCTTAAGATGGCACAATTTTCAGATTCAATAGTTGTAATATCTCAAAAATCTTCTATAGAGGATCTGAATAGAATAACGAAAGCTTCAGTAGTATTAATGCAAACTGCGATGGAATCGGGATTCGCACTTCGTGGATCTATTGCAGCTGGCAAGATGATATTTGATGAAACGAATCAGTTGTTTTTTTGGTAAGGCATTGGTTGACGCATACTTGCTCGAGGAAGATTTGGCTTTTTATGGTGTGGTGTTTCACCATACTGCTGAAAAATTGGTTAAAGAATCTTTGGCCAATAATAATAAAAATGGCATTTACTTGCCAATCGAAGATGTTGTGTTGCCAACAAAGAAAGGCAAAATAAGGCACTTTCATGTTGCATGGTACAAAACGAAAAGAGATTTGTCAGAAGGAAATATTGTTAATGATGCACTTGGATGGCTTACGACTTTACGAGAAAGCGTATCAGGGTCACCGAGAACCTACTTAGATAATACTAAAGAATTAGTCGAATTATAAAAGCACTCATAATTATTATGAAAGATGTTGAATGCACATTAGTGATTTCAAAACATAAGCAATTTAGTTGTGCTGACATTAGTGCATCGGTTACTGCTCTTAAAATGAAATGGGAAGATGACTCTGAGGGTTTTATGTATGAAATAAATGATCGTCTTTATGAACTTCGAAAATGGTTGGACGATTTATTAAGTGCTCCTAATATAATTCGGGTCTTGGATTTATCTGAACTATGCTGGTTCTCTTCCTCTTACTATCATTTGTTTAGGCATGATAATTGTCAATTAGAAGAGTTATATCTTCCTGAATCAGAAGGGCCTTCATTAGATATTGATATTATTACACTAAAAGTTCTTTCTGCTCCTGGAGCAATCTCAATTTATTTGCACGGAACTCCAAAGTTAACCAAAATTGTATTTGGAAAACATCTGAGAGAATTGCATCTCAAGAATGTGGGGATTCCAAATATAAAGATTCCTTCTTCAATAACATCTCTTAAGATTGTCGGTTGTAAAAATATCAGAGAAATTATTATTCCTGATGGCATCAGATTGGCGGCTTATGCGCTTTCCAAAAATGAGAACCTTGAAAAAGTTGCACTTCCAAAAAGCTTACCAATTATTGAACCTTATCTTTTTGAAGGGTGCAAAAGTTTAAGGATTATTAAAGGCGGTAAAAATTTGAAATATATTTTCCCATCAGCATTTAACGGATGTACATCACTTGAAAGTATAGTATGTCCTAATATCTGTAAATATGTAACAAATGAACCGTCAGAATTAGAGTGGATGAAATTTAGAAGTACAATTCGTACTGAGAAAGAAGAAGAATCATATTATTCAAAGTTCATATCTGAACTGAAGAAAAGTAATATCAGCAATGTGTCAAGTTATATTACTCAGAAATATTTTCCTTTAGAAATTGACGAAGTAGTTTGCTTAGGGTTTATGCATTACATGCATACTGACGATGGCTGGATTTTTTGGTCTCTTCGAAAAGGTAGATATTTTTCTTTGCCATCTGGAATTAGAAACAAATACACAAAAGGGGATATATTTAAGGTTCTTGTATGTGAAAAAAAAGTATTTTATGAAGATGGTAAGATTAATGTTTATCATACACTGCCTGTTATTAGTTTATACAAGAAGGAAAAACTTACCGATGAAAAGTTTTGGGAAGAATGCGGAGAAGAAGAAAACACTATAAATTCAAAAATACAAGAATATAAAAATATTTCTTCTTTTGTTTCAGGGAAAATCCTTTTCCCACAAGAATGTCAAGACATTGAGAGAAATGTGTTATCATTGAACATAAACGACATTGTTGATTCATACGATGTAAAGGTTCGTACTTGGTGGCAAAGCCGTCCTGGTAAAGATGATGACGAATGGTATGAAAAAATTGTCACTTCCAAATATTCTGATGTTTATTTAGAAAAATTCTTACCACAGGATAGTGAAAAGAGTTATTCCAGTGGTGGTTCTCGCCCTTGGTTAGATTATGGCGAGTCAGAGACAAAACAGTTACAAGCTGATGCAGATGAACGAACGAAGTCGCTAAAGGCAAATGCATTGCGAAAATATTCACAAATAGAACATATACGAACGTTGATAGTGGAAAAAGCAAAAGAACAAATCGATATTGCCGTGGAGATTGAACGTAAATATCACATTAATGCAGCTATCAGATTCCTTTATAATGTAGAATTAGGAGAATTTTTCCATGAGAGACAAGAAAGATTACTTTCCTTTAGATTGTCTGATGTTATACTTGGTGCAAGTGCGTTCAAATAATCATAATAGATAATGATAAGTAGAACAAATGTTTCAGAAAACAAATTCAAATTATCATTATTTTGTCCCATCCAATTCATCCACTATGTCCGACCGTTTCAACAACATCTATCGCATTCCGTCGGCGCGTGCCGCGTGGCACGATTACGATGGCGGTTTCTATCATGTGACGATTTGCACGGCAAACCGCGACGGTTATTTTGGAAAAATCACCGTCGGCAAGGATGGCAATGTCATGGAATTGTCGCCCATCGGGGAATATGCCATGCAGCAATTCCAGAATGTGAAAGAACATTATCCGTATGCCGAAATCCCGTGTTTCATCGTCATGCCCGATCACATTCACGCTATTGTGTATCTTGACTGTAGAGACGCGATTCATCGCGTCTGCTTAATGACGCGAAAGCATCTTGAATAATATGAAAAATCCGCCTTGCGAAAGTGAGGCGGATTTTTTTGCCTTGGTTCCTGAAGAAATGCTATTTTTGCCACGCCGTTGGCTAAATGACTTCCAGAAGTTTAGAAGGTCGGCGCGAAATTGTTATAAATGAAAGTCCCCTAAAGAAAAATGGTTATGACTGACAACAAACAATTGGCGAAGTTGGAGTTTGTCTCCTTCTGCATAGAGCAATATAAAATGGTCACAAAAAGTACCGGGCGTGATGTAGAACAAATGTTTCAGCAAAAGGGTGTCATCGAGTTTCTGCTGAAACATTACGAGGTGCTGCACACACAAGGAGAACAGGCTATATTGAACGAGATTGACGAATACCTAAAACACCATTAAAAATGATACTCTATCACGGAAGTCTTGAGGTTGTGGAACTGCCACAGATACTTGAAGCCAATCGTCCGCTTGATTTTGGCACAGGATTCTATACAACGACCAGCTTTCAACAAGCCCATCGTTGGGTAAAGTTGCGTATGGAGCAGAATAATGCCTCGCATGGTTTTATCAATATGTATGAATACACTCCGGCAAAGGGTTTGCACACACGACGTTTTCAGTCGGCAAATGAAGCGTGGGTTGATTTTGTTCATGCCAACCGCTCGGTACAGGACTATAAGCACGATTATGACATCGTGACAGGCCCGGTTGCCAATGATAACGTCTATCTCAGTTTTAACCTCTACGAGTCAGGCATTATCACGAAACGGGAACTTATCCGCAGGCTAAAGACATATAAATTGGTTGACCAACTGCTTTTCCATACAGAACGGTCATTGGCAACACTTAAATACATTGGCAATAAGGAGGTGAAAATATGAACCAGCCCAAGATAACCCAGGACAACGTGCATCTGCTGTTGCCCAACAAAGTGGCGCAGCTAGCCAGCCGTTTATTGCAAAATGGTGTTGCTGCCGATATGCCCGCAGCTTTGAATATGGTATATTCTTCGTCCGTGTATGCCAATCTGGAACAAGAAAAGACGAAATATTGGTGGATGGGTATTAACGCTCTATATGTTGATTTGATAACAGAACTCGTTTGAGTCCGTTATGAAAGCATCTTGAATAAAATGGAAAATCCGCCTTGCGAAAGTAAGGCGGATTTTTTTTGTAGAGACGTAGCGTGCTACGTCTCAGATAGTAATACGTTGGTCGGTTTGGAGACGTTGCACGCAACGTCTCCGACAATCAATGCCAACCACAAAATTCTGACAATGTGCATTTTGTTCGTAGAGACGTAGCGTGCTACGTCTCAAATGATAAAACACATAATAAACCTAACAATAATGGACAATCGTTAGAAAGGTTGGGAGACGTAGCACGCAACGATGATTCCAAATTATTTTGCGGGTTGGGAGACGTAGCACGCTACGTCTCTACAGAGGAAACCCCGATGGTGAAAAATGTGAAAATGGCGGAAATCTCGCCAAAGGCGAATACCTTGGCAACCGTCATTCGAGGATTGAAATCGGCAATTTCCAAATTCGCCCACGAAAACGACATTCCCTTTGCGTGGCAGACCCGTTTCCACGACCGCATCATCCGCAATCAGGAG
>CALBNP010000063.1 GCA_937896505.1 uncultured Bacteroidales bacterium
TCGGTCCCCGTGGATTGATGCCAAACCCAAAGACTGGCACTGTTACGATGGATGTCGCAAAGGCTGTTCAAGAAGTTAAGGCCGGTAAGATCGACTTCAAGGTCGATAAGTACGGTATCATCAATGCTGGAGTCGCAAAAGTCAGTTTCTCTCCTGAACAAATTTTTGATAACGCCAAGGAACTTATCCAAACCGTTATCAAGTTGAAACCAGCTGCTGCTAAAGGTACATACATGAAGAGTGTCTATATCTCTAGCACTATGAGTCCAGGTGTGCAAATCGATGTTAAATCTGTAGGTATCTAATTTTTGAAAGGAAGATTGAAATGAGAAAAGAAGATAAACAAGTCCTCATCGATTCCATGCTTAGCGAATTGCAAGCTTGTCCTAATTTCTACCTGACTGATGTTTCAGACCTTAATGCTGAAAAGACCAGCCAATTGAGAAGACAATGCTTTAATAGTGGTATTAAGATGCTTGTCGTCAAGAACGCCCTTTTCCAAAAGGCCATGCAACAAATGGGTAAAGATTACGACAATCTTTACGATGTTCTTAAAGGATCTACAGCTATCATGTTCTGCGAGACAGGTAATGCTCCTGCAAAACTGATAAAGAATTTCCGTAAGACCAGCGATCGTCCTATCCTGAAGGGCGCTTTCATCGAAGAATGTTGCTATGTCGGTGACAATATGATTGACACCCTCTGCAACATCAAGTCGAAGAACGACCTCATTGCCGAAGTCATTGCTCTGTTGCAATCGCCTGCTAAGAACGTTATTAGCGCATTGCAAAGCGGTGGCCACAAGTTGAGTGGTATTCTTGAAACCCTCTCTGAAAAACCAGAATAAAAAATGGATGTATTGCATCCGCAAACAAAAAGTCAATTATTAACAATTTAAAAATAGAAGTAAAATGGCAGATCTTAAAGCTTTTGCTGAACAATTAGTGAATCTTAGCGTGAAGGAAGTAAACGAACTCGCTACCATTTTGAAAGAAGAATACGGTATTGAACCTGCTGCTGCTGCTGTCGCAGTCGCTGCTCCTGCTGCTGGTGGCGAAGCCGCCGCTGCTGAAGAAAAGACTTCTTTCGATGTCATCCTGAAGAGCGCTGGCGCTCAGAAGTTGGCAGTCGTCAAATTGGTGAAGGAACTCACAAGCCTCGGTCTGAAGGAAGCTAAGGAACTCGTTGATGCAGCTCCTAAGGCTCTCAAGGAAGGCGTGAGCAAAGACGAAGCTAATGCACTGAAGGCTCAACTCGAAGAAGCAGGTGCAGAAGTCGAAGTGAAATAATTAGGATTTATTTCCACATTAACGGCATTCAACCTCAGTCCCCACAGGGGCTGAGGTTTGTGCCGATTTTTCGCTTATATCGATAAGCACCCGAAATTTTCGTTCGTCTTTCCCTTTTTTCACCTAAAAAATTTAATACTTTGGCAACAAATACAACTGAAAGAATTAGTTTTGCGTCAATAAAGAAGCCTTTCGAATATCCTGATTTTCTTGATATTCAGCTTCAAAGCTTCCGCGATTTTTTCCAATTGGAAACCAATCCGGACAACAGAAAAAACGAAGGCCTCTATAAGGTCTTCTCGGAGAATTTCCCTATCACTGACGCAAGAGGCAATTTCACTTTAGAATTCTTGGATTATTATATTGATGCCCCAGTCTATAGTATTCCGGAATGCATCGAACGTGGAGTTTCATATTGTGTTCCGCTGAAAGCTAAGCTTAAGCTTTCTTGTAACGATGAGGAACACGAAGATTTCGAGACCGTGGTTCAGGACGTCTATTTGGGTAAGATCCCTTACATGACTCCTCGTGGCACTTTTGTGATTAATGGTGCTGAACGTGTCGTGGTCTCTCAATTGCACCGCTCTCCTGGTGTTTTCTTCGGTCAAAGCCAACATGCAAATGGTACTACTCTTTATTCAGCCCGTATCATCCCTTTCAAGGGATCATGGATGGAGTTCTCTACTGATATCAATAATGTGATGTATGCCTACATCGACCGAAAGAAGAAATTACCCATTACCACTCTCCTGCGTGCTATTGGCTTCGAAACTGATAAGGACATCCTCGACATCTTCAATCTTGCTGAAGAAGTCAAGGTTTCAAAGGCAGGATTAAAGCGTGTTTTGGGCCGTCGTTTAGCTGCTCGTGTGTTGCAAACTTATGTTGAAGATTTTGTTAACGAAGATACAGGCGAATGCGTCTCTATCGAACGCAATTTGCTTGTTCTCGATCGTGATGTCGTTCTTGAAGAAGACCACATTCAGAAAATCATCGACTCTGGTGTTAAGACAATCTTGCTTCACAGTGAAGCTGAAAGCGAAGATGATAAAACTGCTGACTATTCAGTTATCTTCAATACGTTGCAGAAAGATACTACAAATTCCGAAAAGGAAGCTGTTGAATATATTTATCGCCAATTGCGTAATGCCGAACCGCCCGATGAGGAAACGGCTCGTGGCATCATTGAGAAATTATTCTTCTCTGACAAGAGATATGACCTAGGTCAGGTTGGTCGTTACCGTATCAACCGTAAGCTCAACCTTGAGATTCCTGCCGATGTGAAGGTCTTGACCAAGGAAGATATCATCGCCATCATCAAATATTTGGTGGAGCTTTTGAGCCACAAGGCAGAAATTGATGATATTGATCACTTGAGCAATCGTCGTATCCGTACTGTTGGTGAACAACTGCAAGCACAATTTGGCGTGGGTCTCGCTCGTATGGCACGTACCATTCGTGAAAGAATGAATGTGCGCGACAACGAAGTGTTTACCCCAACCGATTTGATCAACGCCAAGAGCTTGTCGTCGGTTATCAACTCATTCTTTGGAACCAATCAATTGTCACAGTTTATGGACCAAACCAATCCTCTGTCAGAAATCACGCACAAGCGTCGTATTTCGGCTTTGGGTCCTGGTGGCCTGTCACGCGACCGTGCAGGCTTTGAGGTTCGTGACGTTCACTATACTCACTATGGCCGTTTGTGTACCATCGAAACTCCTGAAGGTCCTAACATTGGTCTGATTTCGTCACTCTGCGTGTTCGCTAAGATTAACGATTTGGGCTTCATTGAAACCCCATATCGCAAGGTGGAGGATGGCAAGGTTGATTTCGACAATCCGCCTCTTTATCTGACTGCTGAACTTGAGGAGGACAAGATCATTGCCCAAGCTACTACTCCCGTTGATGAGGATGGCCATTTTGTTGAGAAAGAGATAAAAGCTCGTTATATCGCCGATTATCCTATTGTTGCTCCAGAGGAAATCAACTTGATGGATGTTGGTCCTAACCAAATTGCATCTATCGCTGCTTCCCTTATTCCATTTTTGGAACATGATGATGCTAACCGTGCTTTGATGGGTTCAAACATGATGCGTCAGGCAGTCCCGTTGATGAATCCTGAAAGTCCAATCGTCGGCACAGGTATTGAACGCTATGTCGCCAAGGATTCTCGCGTTCTTATCGCTGCTGAAGGTGATGGCGAGGTTATCTTCTCCGACTCGAAGACTATCAAGATTAGGTACGACCGTTCTGATGAAGAGCGTTTGGTCAGTTTTGATGGAGACGAGAAGTCATACGAACTCACCAAATATGTTAGAACCAACCAAAATACGAGCATTAACATCAAGCCTATCGTGCGTCGTGGCGATCGCGTGGTTAAGGGACAAATCCTGACTGAAGGCTACGGCACGCAGAATGGAGACTTGGCTTTGGGCCGCAACTTGAAGGTAGCCTTCATGCCTTGGAAGGGATATAACTATGAGGATGCTATCGTTATTTCCGAACGCATCGTTAAGGAAGACTTGTTTACATCTATTCATGTCGAAGAGTTTACCACCGAAGTGCGTGACACCAAGCGCGGTCTGGAGGAACTTACAAATGATATTCCGAACGTGAGTGCAGAGGCTACCAAGGATTTGGATGAAAATGGTTTGATTCGTGTCGGTGCCGAAGTGAAGGAAGGTGATATCCTGATTGGTAAGATAACTCCTAAGGGTGAAACTGATCCTACTCCTGAAGAGAAGCTGCTGAGAGCTATCTTTGGCGATAAGGCTGGAGATGTCAAGAATGCTTCTTTGAAAGCAGGTCCATCAATGAAGGGCGTCGTAATTGGCAAACGATTGTTCTCACATGTTCAAAAAGACAGAAAAGCGAGAGCAAAAGATAAAGAAGAACGGGAGAAAAATAACGCATTGAAAACCAATGATTTATTGACTCTTAAAAATATCTTGGTTGAGAAGTTGATGATTATCTTGAATGGCCATACATCCGCTGGTGTTTACGATAATTTCAAGAAGACTCTTATCCAGAAGAAGGTGAAGTTCAGTGCAAAGGCTTTGTTGGAAATCGACTATTCGACTGTCAACCCGAACAAGTGGACGACAGACGAAAAAACTAACAAGCTTGTTGGAGCCGCCATCGACAATTATTCGATCAAGTTTAAGGAAATCGAAGGTAAATATAACCGTGAACAGTTTATGACTGACATTGGTGATGAACTGCCTAATGGCATTGTCCAAATGGCTAAGGTGTATGTTGCCAAGAAACGTAAGCTCATGATTGGTGATAAGATGGCTGGTCGTCATGGTAATAAGGGTATCGTTTCTAAGATTGTCCGTGCTGAGGATATGCCTTTCTTGGCAGATGGTACTCCTGTTGATATAGTGCTTAACCCTTTGGGCGTGCCTTCACGTATGAACCTGGGTCAGATCTATGAGACAGTGCTTGGTTGGGCAGGTCATGAATTGGGCCTGAAGTTCGCTACTCCTATCTTTGATGGCGCCACCTTGTCGGAAATCAACGAGTATATGCGTAAGGCTGGTTTACCGGAAAATGGTCGTATGCAGTTGTATGATGGCGAGACAGGCGAACCATTTGACCAACCTGCTACTGTTGGCTACATCTATATGCTGAAGTTGCACCATATGGTTGACGACAAGATGCATGCTCGTTCCATTGGACCTTACTCGCTGATTACACAACAACCTTTGGGTGGTAAAGCCCAATTCGGTGGTCAGCGTTTTGGTGAGATGGAAGTTTGGGCACTAGAAGCATTCGGTGCTAGCAATGTGCTGCAAGAAATCCTTACCGTCAAGTCCGATGATGTTAATGGCCGTGCCAAGGCATATGAAGCTATCGTCAAGGGCGATAACATGGCAACACCTGGCCTTCCAGAATCGTTCAATGTGTTGATTCACGAATTGCGCGGTCTGGGCCTCGAAGTCACCTTCAAAGATAAGGATGGCAAAGTCTTGAATTGATGTTGAACAAGTCCTGAAAATTAATTGTAACATAATGGTCAATAACACAATAAATAGCAACTTTGATAGCATTACCGTAAGTTTGGCTTCTCCAGAATCCATTCTTGCACGTTCGCATGGTGAGGTCCTGAAACCTGAAACCATCAACTACCGTACTTACAAACCCGAAATTGGCGGTTTGTTCTGCGAAAGGATTTTCGGACCAACCAAGGACTGGGAATGCCATTGCGGTAAGTACAAGCGCATCAGATATAAGAACATCATCTGCGACCATTGCGGTGTTGAAGTAACCGAAAAGAAAGTCAGACGTGAACGCATGGGCCACATCTCATTGGTGGTTCCTGTAGCTCATATCTGGTATTTCCGCTCGCTTCCTAACAAGATTGGTGCTTTGTTGGGTATTCCAACCAAAAAACTCGATGCCATCATCTATTATGAACGCTATATCGTTATCCAAGGTGGTGCTCTTGAAGGTCACGACATTCCTGACGACAATGAAGGCCGCAAGGTCACAAAGTTGGAATTCCTGACGGAAGAACAATATCTGTCATTGATGGAGTCACTTCCTATTGATAACCAGTATCTTCCAGAAGACGATGCCAACAAGTTCATCGCAAAGATGGGTGCTGAAGCTATCTATGACTTGCTCCAACGCTTGGATATCGATGCTGAAGCTGATAGACTTCGTGCCGAGGCCAACGAGGCAAAAGCCCAACAGAAGAAACAAGACTTGCTGAAGCGCCTTCAGGTTTTTGAAGCCTTCCGTGAAGCCAACAAGCATATCGAAAACCGTCCTGAATGGATGATTGTGAAGGTGGTTCCAGTGATTCCTCCAGAGTTGAGACCTCTCGTTCCACTCGATGGTGGACGCTTTGCAACCTCTGACTTGAACGATCTGTATCGTCGTGTCATCATCCGTAACAATCGTTTGAAACGTTTGATGGAAATCAATGCTCCTGATGTTATCATGCGCAACGAAAAACGTATGCTTCAGGAGGCAGTCGATTCATTGTTCGACAACTCTCGTAAGTCGAGCGCAGTGAAGACTGACTCGAATCGTCCATTGAAGTCGTTGAGCGACAGTCTGAAGGGTAAGCAAGGTCGTTTCCGTCAGAACCTACTTGGTAAGCGTGTCGACTATTCTGGTCGTTCGGTTATCGTGGTCGGACCAGACTTGCACATGAACGAATGCGGTTTGCCAAAGGATATGGCTGCTGAATTGTTCAAGCCGTTTATTATCCGTAAACTCATCGAACGTGGCATGGTGAAGACTGTCAAGTCGGCCAAGAAGATTGTTGACCGTAAGGATGCTGTCATTTGGGATATCCTTGAAAACATCCTGAAGGGTCACCCGATTCTGCTGAACCGAGCTCCTACACTGCACCGCTTGGGCATCCAAGCCTTCCAGCCAAAGATGATTGAAGGTAAAGCTATCCGTCTGCACCCATTGGTATGTACCGCTTTCAATGCTGACTTCGATGGTGACCAGATGGCTGTGCACGTACCGCTTGGCAACGCAGCTGTCCTTGAGGCTCAGATTCTGATGCTGGCTTCGCACAACATTCTGAACCCATCAAACGGCGCTCCTATCACCTTGCCTTCTCAAGACATGGTTTTGGGACTATACTACATCACCAAGCCTCGTAAGAGCACTCCTGACCATCCTGTCAAAGGTGAAGGCATGACCTTCTATTCACCAGAAGAGGTGATTATCGCTCATAACGAAGGTCGTGCAGACATGCATGCTGTCATCAATGTGAGAGTGAATGTACGTGAGGATGGCAAACTTGTTAATAAGCGCATCGAGACTACTGTGGGTCGTGTCGTCTTTAATACTGTTGTTCCTAAAGATTACGGCTTTATTAACGAACTGCTGACCAAGAAGTCACTGCGTACAATCGTTGGTGAAATGGTGCGTGTCGAAGGTACTGCTATCACCACCAAGTTCTTGGACGATATCAAGAACATGGGTTACTACCAAGCATATAAGGGTGGTTTGTCGTTCAACTTGGGTAACGTGCTTGTCCCACAAATGAAGGGCAATCTCATTTCTGACGCTAATGCCAAGGCTTCTGAAATCCGTCAATACGAAAAGATGGGCTTCATGGGTCCTAACGAGCGATACAACCAAATCGTTGACCTATGGACTGATGTTAACTCCAAGTTGACCAAGGAAGTGATGAATGTCCTTTCAAGCGACGACCAAGGCTTCAATCCCGTATATATGATGCTGCATTCAGGCGCTCGTGGTTCTGAAGCTCAAGTTTCTCAATTGTGCGGTATGAGAGGTCTGATGGCCAAGCCTATGAAGGCAGGCTCTGGTGGATCTGAAATTATTGAAAACCCGATTTTGTCGAATTTCCAAGAAGGTCTGTCAGTGTTGGAATACTTCATTTCAACTCACGGTGCTCGTAAGGGTCTTGCTGATACAGCTCTGAAAACCGCAGATGCCGGTTATCTGACCCGCCGTCTAGTTGACGTGGCACACGATGTCATTATCACCGAAAAAGACTGTGGTACACTCCGTGGCATGACCATCTCGCGTGGTGAAGAACAAAAAGAACCGGGCAAGCATTCCTTGTTATATGATCGCATTTTGGGCCGTGTCGCGTTGCATGATGTGTTCCATCCTCAAACGGGTGAACTTATCGTTGGCTCTGGTGTCGAAATTAATGAGGAATTGGCAGAGGCTATTGATGAATCGCCATTAGAAAGTGTCGAAATTCGTTCTGTGTTGACTTGCGAATCGAAGCGTGGTGTTTGCGCCAACTGCTATGGTCGCAACTTGTCATCGAGCAAACTGGTCCAGAAAGGTGAGGCTGTGGGAGTCATCGCAGCTCAGTCAATCGGCGAACCTGGTACCCAGTTGACACTTCGTACCTTCCACCAAGGTGGTAAGGCATCCAAGGGTTTGGTGGCTAACAGCACTGATGCTAAATATGATGGTTATCTTGAAATCGAAGAACTTCGTTCGGTTGAGACCGAAAAGGATGGTGTCAAGTATCAGGTAGTGATTGGTCGTTCAGCTGAATTAAAGTTGCACGACAACAATACAAACGTCGTCCTGATGACTACCAACATCCCTTATGGCGCTAAGCTGTATTTCAATTCGGGCGACCAAGTGAAGAAGGGCGATAAGATTTGCGAATGGGATCCATATAATGCAACTATCGTTTCGGAATATGCTGGCAAGGTTCGCTTCCACAACTTGATTGAAGGAACGACCTATCGTACCGAGACTATTGCAGAAACGGGATTTAATGAACGGGTTATTACCGAGAGTAAGAGGGGCGCTAAGAATCCTCTTATCGAAATCGTTGATAAGGATGACAATGTCCTCGTTTCGTACGATTTACCTGTTGATGCACATGTTGTTGTTGACGAAGATGAAGAAATCGTAGCGGGTGCTCAATTGGTGAGAATTCCTCGTAACGTTTCGGGCGGTGGCGATATCACTGGAGGTCTGCCACGTGTCCAAGAACTTTTCGAAGCTCGTAATCCTATCGATCCAGCTATCGTTTCGGAAATTGATGGTACTGTCCATCTTGAGAAGAAACTGAAGCGTGGTAACCGCGAGGTTGTCGTTACGGCAAAGACAGGGGAAGAGAAACGTTATCTTATTCCAACTTCGAAACAGATTTTGGCACAAGAAAACGACTTTGTGAAGGCTGGTCAGCCCCTTTCAGAAGGTGCAATCACTCCTGCAACCATTTTGGCCATTATGGGTCCGATGAAGGTTCAAGAATATATTGTCAACGAAGCACAGAGCGTGTATCGTCAGCAGGGTGTGGTTATCAATGACAAGCACTTTGAGGTCATCGTCCGTCAAATGATGCGTAAGGTTGAAATTATCGATCCAGGTGACACTCGCTTCTTGCAAGGCGACTTGGTCAACAAGCTGATATTCCAAGAAGAAAACGATGATATCTTCGGCAAGTTCTATGTTGAAGATCCAGGCGCTTCAGAGACTTTGCATAAGGGTGCTATCATTTCGGCTATGAAACTCCGAGAGGAGCAATCGGCACTGAAACGTAAGGACTTGGCTCTGCCAACCGTCCGCCCTGCAAAGCCGGCTACTGCTACCCAAATCTTGCAAGGCATCACTCGCGCAGCTCTGGCTACCGAAAGTTTCATCTCGGCAGCTTCCTTCCAGGAGACGACCAAGGTGCTTACCAATGCCGCCATCGCTGCCAAGACTGATTACTTGCTTGGTATGAAGGAAAACGTCATCGTGGGCCATAAGATTCCTGCTGGAACAGGCCTGCGTGAATATGAAGACCTTATCGTCGCTTCGCGTGAAGAATACGATGCGCTGAACGAAAAGGCCAATAACTAATCATTAACTATCAGAAGTGGGGATATCCGTTTCGGTTTGTTCCCACTTTTGTTTGTAATTAAAGTCAATTATGGATAATAATCAGAAAAACAACCAATTGAATATTGAATTAAGTGATGAGGTCGCTGAAGGGAAGTATTCCAATTTGGCTATTATCACTCATTCACCTATTGAGTTTGTCGTTGATTTTGCACAAATGCTGCCTGGAAATCCAAAGGCGAAGGTGAGATCGAGAATCATCATGACACCTCAAAATGCAAAGCGTTTGTATAAGGCTTTGGCTGACAATCTCGCCAAATACGAACAACAGCATGGCCAAATCAAGGATGCTGGCGATACCATCCCATTCAATATGGGTGGCCCGACAGCGATGGCTTAATCAGGTTACTTTAAATGAAAGACGAGCAGGCTCAATGAATCTGCTCGTCTTTTTTTTGTTATAAGTCTTGGTTAGAAAGTTTCCGGCGCCTTGTCAGCTCCCTTGTCGGCCTCGAAGTAGGCGCGTTGCTCGAATCCGAACATCTTGGCAATGAGGTTGCTTGGGAAACGACGCACCTTTTGGTTATATGACTTAGCCGTTTCGTTGAATCGCTCACGCTCAATGGCAATCCGGTTTTCGCAACCTGCCAGTTCGGCTTGCAAAGTGAGGTATTCTTCGTTGGCCTTCAGGTCGGGATATTCCTCAACGCTAACGAGAAGTCGGCCAATGGATTGTGACAATTCATCTTGTGCGGCTTCAAAGGAATGGAGGTCAGTTGTTTCGTCGATGTTGACGTTGGTAGCCGTAGCTTTGGCTCGTGCTTCGGTGACTGCAATCAGCGTACCTTGCTCATATTCTGTGTATTGCTTTACTACTGCCACAATATTCGGAATAAGACTGGCACGACGCTGATAGACATTCTCGACTTGGCTCCAAGCTGTCCTAACAGCCTCTTGTTGTTTGACAAAAGAATTGTAGGTCGATGCTCCCCAAATCAGGATGAGGGCGACAATGGCGATGACGGCAATCCAAATCTTTCTCATGAGTTCAAGCGATTAAATAAACTCCAACTGGTCTAAGGAAGTGTTCTTCTCGCAATAGTGGCAATGGAGCTTGGTCTCGCCTTTAGCATCTTTCACGAGGGTGAACTTGGTAGGAACATCGTGCTCCTTGTTGGTGATGCAGTTGGGATTGAAGCACTTGACGATGTGCTCGATTTTCTCAGGAACATTGACTGTCTGCTTGTTGACCACTTCGTAGTCCTTGATTTCGATAAGCGAGGCGGTAGGAGCAACTAAGGCGACCTTGTTGATTTCTTCAGGCTTGAAGAACTTGTCAGAAATCTTGATTATGCCTTTGCTGCCGTATTTCTTGCTTTCGAGGTTGGTGCCGAAGTAGATAGGATTGCTCACTTTTTCCAAGCCCAAGATTTTCACGACTTGAAACACTTTGTCGGCTGGAATATGGTCGATAACGGTTCCGTTTTCAATGGCGGACACGATTAATTCTTTTCTTTTTTCCATAGTGTGATGATTTCAATTGTTTGATTGATAGTTGATTATTTGAGTCCAAGAATTGAAGCGATGAGAGCTTGACGTGCATATACGCCATTTTGGGCTTGCTGGAAGTAATATGCTTTCGGATTGGCATCCACATCGACATGAATCTCGTTGACGCGTGGCAGTGGGTGCAGCACACGACAGTTCGGCTTCGAGTCTTCGAGCATGTAGTTGCGGAGCACATACGAATTCTTCACTCTCTCGTATTCTTCTGGGTCTGGGAAACGCTCGCGTTGGATGCGGGTCATGTAGATGATGTCGGAATGTGGGATGGCATCTTCCAACTCGGTGTATTGGTTATATTCCAGATTTGCATCCTTGATGTGTTGCTTCACGACGCTTGGAAGTTTCAGTTCGACAGGCGAAACGAGGTTGAATTTTGCGTTGAAGTTGCACATGGCTTCAACAAGGCTGTGAACGGTGCGTCCGTATTTGAGGTCACCGACGAGGGTGATTTCCAAGTCTTTAAGTGTGCCTTGCGTCTTGCGGATACTGTAAAGGTCGAGCATGCATTGGGTTGGGTGTTGGTTGGCGCCATCACCAGCGTTGATGATTGGCACTTTCGACACTTCGGAAGCAAAGCGTGCTGAGCCTTCGATAGGGTTACGCATGACGATAAGGTCGGCATAGCTGGCCACCATGGTGATGGTGTCGGCCAATGATTCGCCTTTTTGGATGCTGGTTCCCGAGGTGCTGCTGAAACCGATGACGTTGCCGCCCAAAAGCTGGATGGCAGTCTCGAAGCTGAGGCGTGTACGGGTCGAAGGTTCGAAGAACAACGATGCGATGATGCGACCGTTAAGCAGGTTCTGGTGCGGGTTCTTCTCGAAGTCTTCAGCGATGTCCAAAACATGGCAGATTTCTTCCGGTGTGTAGTCGCTGATTGAAATCAGGCTACGGTTTTTCAGTGAAATTGACATAGGCGTATAGATTTAGTTTTGTTATTGACAAAAAAAAGACGGCCAATGGTTTGACCGTCAATATGTAAATAAATGAAATTCAAATCAATGGAATTTGACAATTCCTTTTTTGCATTGCTTTCCGGTGATTTGATTAAGTAACTCATCAAGCCGCAAAATTACATTTTTTTATTTTCTTGAGAGAAAAAATCACTATTTTTGTGCAATTAAATCTTATTGAAATGTTAGAAGAAATACTTAGACAGTTATTTATAAAGTCATTTACAAATCTTTATGGCCAAGAACCGCCTGTTCAACAAGTCAATTTTCAGAAAACACGTCCCGAATTTGAAGGCGACCTCACTATTGTCGTGTTCCCTTTCTTGAAGTTGGCCGGACGTAAGCCCGAACAGCTTGCAGAAGAGATGGGCAACGAGATGATGAAGGAATCGGAGATGATTGCCGGTTTCAATGTGGTGAAGGGTTTCCTTAATATCTTGATTTCTGACCGTTTCTGGCTGAATTTCTTTGCCGAAAATCACGATAAGGAACTGTATGGCCGTAAGGAGATTACGGGAAAGCCGGTAGTGGTGGAATATTCTTCGCCAAACACCAACAAACCATTGCACTTGGGTCATATCCGCAACAACCTCTTGGGTTGGAGTGTTTCTGAAATCATGAAGGCCAATGGCAAGAATGTGGTGCGTGTTAACTTGGTGAACGACAGAGGTATCCACATTTGCAAGAGTATGCTAGCTTGGAAAAAGTGGGGTAATGGCTGCACGCCAGAATCGACAGGAAAGAAAGGCGACCACTTGATTGGCGATTTCTATGTCTTATTCGACAAGGAGTTTAAGAAAGAAGTGAAGGCTTTGCTGCCAGAAAACTACGACCAACTGGACGAAAAAGCGCAAGAAGAAGCAATGGCCAAGGCCGAAAGCCAATCGACTTTGATGAACGAAGCACGCGAAATGCTTGTGAAATGGGAAGCCAACGACCCAGAAGTGCGCCTACTTTGGGAAATGATGAACCAATGGGTGTATGATGGTTTCGATGTGACTTACAAACGTTTAGGTGTGAGTTTCGAAAAGATTTATTACGAATCGCAGACCTATTTGTTAGGTAAGTCGTTGGTGCAAGAAGGCCTTGAAAAAGGTGTGCTATATCGTCGCGACGACAATTCGGTTTGGTGCGATTTGCGCGATGAAGGTCTTGACGAGAAACTCCTTCTCCGTCGCGATGGCACTTCGGTGTATATGACTCAAGATTTGGGTACAGCCCAACTTCGTGTGAAAGAATATGATCCTGAAAAACTGATATATGTAGTTGGTAATGAGCAGATTTACCATTTCGATGTGCTGAAGCGCGTTTTGGTGCGTTTGGGCCGTGAATGGGGTAATGATATCGAACATCTGTCGTATGGCATGGTGGAATTGCCAAATGGAAAGATGAAGTCGCGCGAAGGTACTGTGGTGGACGCTGACGACCTCATGGATGAGATGGTGGCAACGGCCAAATCGGTTTCTGAGGAACTTGGCAAGGCTAAGGATTTGTCGCCAGAAGATGCTGACAGACTGTATCATACCATCGGCTTGGGCGCTTTGAAGTATTTCATCCTCAAAGTTGACCCAAAGAAGACCATGCTCTTCAATCCGGCAGAATCTATTGATTTCAATGGCAACACTGGCCCGTTTGTCCAATATACCCATGCTCGTATTTGTTCGGTTTTGCGCAAAGCCAAAGATATGGGCGTTGAACTTGACAATGAAGTGAGAATGAGCGACTTGCAGTCGAAGGAAAAGGAAATTATCGTGATGATGTATGGCTGGCCGATTGTGCTGAACCAGGCATCGGAAAACCGCAGTCCCGCCATGATTGCCAATTTCATTTTCGAGTTGGCCAAGGAGTTTAACCAGTTCTATCAGGAATGCCCGATTCTGAAGGAGTCGGCTGATGTGGAACGTCGTCAGTTCCGTTTGCAGATTTGCGGTATGGTTGCCGCCTTGTTGCGTAATGCTTCCGAATTGCTGGGCATCGGAATGCCAAACAGAATGTAATCTTGTAGAGACGCGATTCATCGCGTCTCTTAAATATTAAATTCAATGAATGTCTTTTATATCCCAGATGCGGTTGAGGGTCTGAATACCCTTTCGGAAGACGAGTCGAAGCACTGTGTCAAAGTGCTCCGCATGACCGAAGGCGAGCATTTCTGTGTGACCAACGGCGAAGGCTTCCTGTTCGATGCCGAATTGGTGGAGGCGCTCCCTAAACGGGCAACTGTCAATCTTACCAATAAGCACAAAGGGTATGACCATTGGGACTTCAATCTCGAAATCGCTATTGCTCCTACCAAGTTGAACGAACGGACCGAGTGGTTCCTTGAAAAGGCTACTGAAATCGGTATCGATTGCGTTCGCTTGTTCACTTCTTACCATTCCGAACGTCGTGCCGCCAACGTGGAACGCTTCGAGAAAGTGATGGTGGCGGCCATGAAACAGAGCATCAAGTCGAGGTTGCCGCGAATTGAGGATTTGGTGAGTTTCGAGAAACTTGTCAAGCAACCTTTTGAAGGCCAGAAGTTTATCGCTTGGATTGACGATGATGTAAAAGATTGCCTTTGTGACCTATATAATAAAGGTGAAAATGTGCTTGTGCTGATTGGTCCGGAAGGTGATTTCAGTCCTGAGGAAGTGGCATTGGCTAAGGAAAATGGCTTTGTACCGTGCAGTTTGGGTGATGCGCGACTGCGTACCGAAACGGCTGCCATGGTGGCTTGTCATACGATTCAACTCATTAATCAATTAAAATTAAGAATGCAGAATTAGGAATGGAGAATTGGGAATAGGAAGGATGAAGAAATTGATAATCATAGTTTTGATGTTCGTTTCTGTTGCTGTGCAAGCCCAACAGATGAATATCGCCTTGCTGAAATATCGTGGCGGTGGCGACTGGTATGGCAATCCTACATCGTTGCCCAATTTGGTGCGATTCTGCAATCAGGAAATCGGCACGGACATCAATCCAAACGTGCCCACGGTTGAGCCGTCAAGTCCGGATTTGTTCAATTATCCATACGTCTATATGACGGGCCACGGCAATGTGACTTTCGATGCCGCTGAAGCTCAAAATCTTCGTAACTATCTGATTGGCGGTGGTTTTCTTCATATCGACGATAACTATGGCATCCGAAAATTCATCGAGCCACAGATGAAGAAGGTTTTCCCTGAATTGGACTTTGTCGAATTGCCTTATTCGCATGAGATTTTCAAGTCGCCCTATTTGTTTTCTAACGGTTTGCCAAAGGTTCACGAACATGATAACAAAGCTCCACAACTTTTCGGTTTGATTTACGATGGCCGTTTGGTGTGCATCTTCACATACGAATGTGATCTTGGGGATGGTTGGGAAGACCAGCGCGTTCACCACGACTCGCAGGAAATACGTACCCAAGCCTTGCGCATGGGGGCCAACATTTTACAATATGTGTTCACGAAATAAACTATAAAACATTGAATATTATGGAAGAACAAAAAAAATGCCTCTACTGCGGAGAACCAATCATTGGCCGTATCGATAAGAAGTTCTGCTGCGACTCGTGCCGCAATAGCTATAACTACGAGAAAAACCACAAGCAAACGAATCTTGTCAGAAATATCAATGCCATCCTTTCGCGAAACTATAACATCCTAAAAACGTTGAATCCTACTGGAAAGGCTTTTGTCAGTAAGCAGCAACTGGATGAAAAAGGTTTCGATTTCAAGTATTTCACCCACATTTACACGACCAAGACAGGCTCGGTTTATTATGTGGTTTATGACCAGGCCTACGTGAAAAAGGAAAACGACAAGGAACATTTCATCCTTGTTGAAAACGCTGACTTGTAATTGCTTGAAATTTAGTTTAGCAACACCTCGGCAGCCTTCATGGCTTCCGGGGTGATTTTGTCATTGCTAAGCATCTTCGCGATTTCTTTGATACGCTCTTCTCGGTCAAGGATCTTGATGTTCGACTTGGTCTTGGCTCCGTCGTTGTCCTTGAAGATGAAATAGTGATGTGCTGCCTTGCTGGCCACTTGGGGCAAGTGCGTGATGGATAGCAGTTGCAGCGATTGTCCCATCTGCGACATGATGCTTCCGATTTTGGCGGCCACTTCGCCTGAAACTCCAGTGTCGATTTCATCGAAAATCAGGGTCGGAATGTAGTTGTAGCCCGAAACGACACTCTTGATACTGAGCATCAATCTCGAAAGTTCACCACCTGAAGCCACACGACTCATCTCGCTGACTTCCATGCCTTTGTTGGCAGAGAACAAGAAAGTGATATGGTCAAATCCATTGGGGGAATAAGTGCCTTGTTTCTTGACTTCGATGCTGAAAACGGCAAACGGCATGGCCAATTGATGAACCAACGCGGTAACATCGTCAGCAAATCCCTTGGCGGCTTTCTGGCGCTTGTCATGTAGCTTTTGGGCGTATTGCGTTAGCTTTTTCTCGCTTTCTTGCCATTGTCGTTGTGCTTTGGCAATTTCTTCATCGATGTTTTCGTAGGCACTTACTTTGGCTTTCAGGTCGTCGCGAAGCGTGATGAGTGCATCGAAGTCTGCAACATGATGTTTCATCATCAGGCGATTGAGCAGGTCGAAACGCTCTTGCAGAAAGGCTAATTGTTCTTCGTCGAATTGGGTGTCGCCTTCCAAACGGTCGAGGTCGTAAGCAATGTCTTTTAGCTCGACTTTTAGGTTCTCGATTCGCTCGTCCATGCCTTCGGTGCTTGGAATAAGTTGTTTCAGACGCGTCAAAGTACTGCACAAGTCGTTGATTTGTTGTAATATGGCTGTGTCAGAGTTTTCAAGCAAGGTGTTGGCGTTGACCAATAGAGTCTTAATTTCTTCGGCGTTTTCCATCATTTGAAGTGTCTGCTCAATTTCTGCATATTCGCCTTCTTTCAGGTTGGCCTTGTCGAGTTCTTCAAACTGGAATTTGAGGTAGTCGTTTTCGGCAGCGTTTTTCTCGGCCATCTCTTTCAGCTCATCGAGATGACGTTTCAGATTGTTCCAATTTGTGTATTCGGCTTTATAATCGCTGATGCTGTCGGCATTTTGAGCAATTTCATCCAAAAGTCTCAACTGGAAATCGCTGTTGGTGAGTAGGAGAGAGTCGTGCTGCGAATGGATATCGACAAGTTGGCTGCCGATTTCTTTCATCGTTTGCAAAGTGACAGGTGTGTCGTTGATGAAAGCTCTCGTCTTTTTTGTGGGAGTCAGTTCGCGTCGGAAAGTGCATTCCTTTTCAAAATCCAAGTCGTTTTCTTCGAAAAGTGTTTGTAGCGAGTCGCCGTTAAGAATGAATTCGGCTTCAACGACACATTTCTCGTCTTTGTCATAAAGCACATTGGTATCAGTGCGGTCGCCTAAAGCGAATCCCAAGGCCCCAAGCAAGATTGACTTACCGGCTCCAGTTTCGCCCGTAATAACACTAAAACCCTCATTGAAACTGATGTCCAGTTTTTGGATGAGGGCGTAGTTGCTAATATGCAATCGCTGTAGCATAAAGCCTAATTAAAACTTTCCGTTTTGCAGTATTGCATCGTATCTCGTGGCTTGCGACGGGTCTATGGCTTTCAGAATCCTGGTGACTTCAGTCTTTTCTTTCTGATTTCCTTGCGAATAGATTTGGATTATCTCATCGCGTTTGGTTTCAACGATAAGCTGAAGGAAATAACACATAGGATATTGGTTGTAGACGGATTCCAACTGGATGATGGCTCCCGTGATACTTTCGCGGCCTTTTGTGGGATCTTCCGACATCACGTCGAGACCTTGGCGATGATAGTTGTAGAGGAATTCGCGCAGTGCCTTGTAGTTTTCGTTGGTCAGGTTTTCGCATAGAACGTAGCGGTTGCGGCGTTCATTTGAGCTCCATCCCGATTCGCCGGTGCTTTGTGCAGCGCTAACGATATTGGATGCCACTTTGTAGAATTCCTCACCACCATAGAGAGAAAATGAGTCGAACTCGAAGCCTAAGAACATGTAGATGTAATAGGCAATGGTTGAGGTCAGGTTCGAACTGTAGATGTTAGGATTGAAATCGAGTGCTTCGCCTTCTGAATAGGAGAAAGGGAATTGCGTGTCGATGTAGTTGAAAAGTGGTGTGCTATAAGTGGCCTTGTAGGTGGGACGTTTCAGTGCAAGGTTGAGTTCGCCACGGAATGAGGTGGCGTCAATCTTTTCCTGGATGTTGATGACCATCGAACATTCGATTTTCTCGACCGGCTTGAAGTTGATGTTGGTCCACTTGGTGTTGTTGATGAATTCGTAGAGTGCGGTCTGCATACTTTCGAAAACACTCTTGTCGGTGCCAGCAATTTTATTGGAATTGACACGGATGTCGCATTTGATTTCCTGGGCCTTAATGGATTGCGATGGGATGAAACAGCCTAGAACAGCCAATGTCAATGCCAATAAAGTAATGAATGTTCTTTTCATGGTCAAAGAAACTAAAGTCAGAATGCGTCTTGTTCGCCCTTGGCGGGATTCTTGAAATAAATCTCGTCGTGGAGAAATTCGTTGACGGCAATCAAGGTAGGCTTTGGCAGACGTTCGTAGAACTTTGCGATTTCAATTTGTTCCTTGTTTTCGCATACTTCTTCAAGACCGTCGTTGTTGGTGGCAAACTCTTCAATCTTCTTGTTGAGTTCGTTTTTCATTTCTGATGCAATCTGGTTGGCTCTCTTTGAGAGGATTGCTACGGTTTCGTAAATGTTGCCAGTGCCGACATAGAACTGGTCTTTCTGACGGGTGACAACCGTCGTTTCTGTCTTAATCTTTCTGAAATCCATGTCTTATTGTAAGTTTTCTAATTTTTTTCTTGCTTTTTCTGAAATGGCTTGCGCGTCTTTGAGCCTGTTGCTTTCGGGATAAAGATATGTCAATGTATTGCATTGCTCAATGCAAGCCTCGTAACGCTCGCGTTGCTTGTCGGAGACGCTGTTTTCGGCATAGTCGAAATAGGTTGTTGCCATGTCGAAGAGGATTTCTTCGCGGTGCTTGGTGTTCGGGTAGTTCTTCAGCAGGTTCTCGAATGCGGTGATGGCCGAATTGTAGCTTTCCATGCGATAGAACAACTTGCAAATATCGTAGTCTTTCTGCTCGAGTTTCTCGTTGAGGTTGTCAACGAGTTCCTTTGCACGTGGGATGCTGTCGCTGTTCGGGTAACGCTCTATGAAACCGTTGATTTGCTTGATGGCTTCGTGGGTCTTTGTCTGGTCGAGACTCGATTCGGGCGAGAGCAGGTAACTGCAATAGGCGCTAAGGTAAGCCGCTTTTTCGGCATCTTTCGCGAAAGGGTAGGTTTGTACGAATTTCGAGTAATAATAGCTCGCAATGTCGTAGTCTTTCATGAAATAATAGCACTCGGCGGTGCGATAGGTGATGTCTTCGCCGCGGGGAGTGTTGCGGAACGACATCTGCAACAGGTCAAACAACTGTAAGGCCTTGTTGTAGTCTTTCCGGTCGAAATAGTCCATGGCGATTTCGTATTTCATCACACTATCAGTCCCTTTCACGATTCGGTTGAAATCGTTACATCCGCCTAATGCGATAAGCGCGACCAATGCTAATATCAGAAGTCTGTTTTTCATTGAGGCTGCAAAATTAGTCTTTTTTAATGAAATTCAAACGCGTTTTCTAGGATTTTATTGTATGACAATCTTTTGGGTGCGGCAGTTGCTCCCATCGCTGAGATTCAGGAAGTAGATGCCTTCGCTGATTCCGCTGAGGTCGATTTGCGTTTTGCTTTCATTGCTGCCTTCTGCGATGGTCTGACCTAAGCAGTTCATCAAGCGATAGTCGCAACGGCCTTCGATGTTCAGTGTTGACTTGGCTGGGTTAGGATAGACCATTATGTTTTGCAAGCCGTTTTCGCCAAGACCAAGGTCGCGGATGTCGATGAAAATCTCACCATCAACGGTGTTGCTGCCATCGCTGACTGAGACTTTGTAAGTTGTTGGTAACTCAGGCTTTGCGATTGGATCTGCGATGAACGGGTCGCTGAGGCTTTCGGCAGGTTCCCATGAATAGGTATATTCACCGCTGCCACCTTCTGCGGCAACTTTGAGTTGAGTGCTTTCGCCTTCGTTGATGATTTCTGGGTCAGCAGAAACTGTAATCGTCAGAGGTTCATCGAAAAGGCAATTGATTTGTGCAATCCAACCGGTCGAAGTTGAAGTATAATCGGATTCGAAGCGGAAGGTCAAAGCACCTTCGGCATTGGTAGCCGTCACAGCGCCAGGACCGTGGCTGCCTGAATATTTGCCAATTTGTGTGGCATTGGTTGATGAGCCATCGTAAACGTAAAGGAAGTCGTATCCTGATTCAGTGCTGAATGCTAAGAAGTTGATTTCCAATTTGGCATTTTCGCTTTGTGGCTTGAAGGTCAAAGTGTAGTCTTCGTTGTTGCCATAGCTGCCGTCAACGCCGCCCGAATCGTAGAACAAGGCGCTGCAAGTGGTGATGATGCCGTCGTGCATGAGGTAGGCTTCCGTAACGGTGATGTAGTTGTTCTTGGTAATGGTTTCGCTTTGTCCGTCTGCATTAGTGACAGTCAAGGTGACGTTGTAACTTCCGACTTCGTTATAGGTGATATTGCTTGGATTTTGCTCGTTTGAGGTGCTTGGTGTGGCGCCTTCAAATTGCCATTCCCAGCTGACGAGGTTAGCGCCCCAGGTGTTGTCGGTGAAATTGACGCTGCCGCCAAGTGCGACATTGGTGGTGTTGGCGGTGAAGTCAGGGATAAGGCCTTCGCCTGCACGAAGTTGAACATCCTGAATGAGTGTTTCGTGGTCGGCAACGCTGAGTGTGTAGGTCTTTGGAAAATAGCCGTTGGCTGAATAGGTAACGACGTAGGTGCCGCCTTTAATCGGACGGTGGTAATCGCCAACTTCGTGTGAAGTGACGGATGAACCGTGGTGGTCGTGGCCTTCAACGGTGATGGTTGCCCCAACGATAGGCTGGCCTGTGACGCTGTCAGTGACAACACCGTGGATACCGTAAAGTACTTCTTCAAGGTAGGTGAGCATGCTGTTGTGGTTGTAGTTCCAATATTGGGGCAGTTGTGAACCGCTTGGCGTATAGGAGTTTGAACATTCAATAGTGACTTCACGGCATTCCTTATAATAATTCATGTAGTCTTGGCGACCGCCGCCAATCATATACCATTCAGCACCATTGGTGATGCCGTTGTTGTGGCTGCTCATATAATCTGGGTTGACTTCATGGCAAAGGTCGGCATATTCGTGGCAGACAAATTGCCACCAGTCGTCGTCGGCACTGAGTGGGCGGTAGTTGTCCCAAATGTAGTTCATCACTTCCGAACCACCGTGGTAGTTGGCAGCCATCGTGAATGTGTAATCATCAGCCAATTGCATCATCCATTCGGTTTCCTGCTGATATTCTTCATTATCTGGGTGAGGACCGTCGTTGAAGTCGGGGTAGTTGCGGTTAAGGTCAACATCGTTAGCATTGTTCCTTCTGGCACCCGATACACTGTTGTTGCCGCCGTGATAGGTTCCGTCAGGGTTGGTGCAAGGGCATACGAAAAGGTCGATATTGTTTACAATGTTGATGATGCGCTCGTCGTTGCTGGTGCAGAGTTCGTCAAGCAAACGGAGGAGGAGAACGTAGCCTGTCGTTTCGTTACCGTGCATGGTGGAAGTGTAGAGGAATTTCGGCTTGCCTTCGGTTTGCCCATTGTTGATGCGGCAGAACATGAGTTTGCGTCCGCTGGCCAATGTGCCAAGCTCAAAATAGGAGCAACGGTCGGGATGCTGCGATGCGTAGTCTTGCATCATTGATTCATATTGCTGGTATGTCGGGTAGCTGTCCCAATCGTAAGTGCCACGACCGTTCCACATCACGATTTCGTTCTGTAAGGAAGGAGGTAAAAGCAAATTGGGCTGGTAGCCGAGTTTCACAAGGTTGTCGTACTGTTTTTGATTGGCATAGCAAAAGGCTTCGTTGCCATCGTACTTGGCAACAGAACAAAGTTTGTTGAGAGCTGCCACTTCGTTGTTTCCTTTTGAATTGAGGCTGAAATAATATTCGCCGCGTTCGCGCATGAGTTTGCTTAGGTCTTGTTGGGCGTAAAGGTTGCTGCCCATGACGACTGTGACCAAAAGCAAAGTGATTAAACGTAAGAATTTCATTGTATCAGAGTTTTAATAAATTGTTTTCGTATTCGTTGATGATGTCTTGCTCGACTTTTTCGCAAACTGGAACAAGCGGCAAACGTAAGACATTTTCGCAAAGCCCCATGTGCTGCATCAGACATTTGATGCCCGAAGGGTTGCCATCGGCAAAAATCAACTGGTTCATTCTCAGCATACCGAAGTGCAATCGTAGAGCTTCTGCAGTGTTGCCTTCCTTTTGTGCGCGTATCATTTGTGCGAAAGGCTTAGTGTAGGCGTTTGCGGCTACCGAAATCACACCTTGTGCGCCAAGAGCCATCAAAGGTTGGGTGATGCCGTCGTCGCCCGAAAGGACATCGAAATCGGTAGGCTTGTCACGCAATATCTCCATGATTTGCTGCAAGTTGCCCGATGCCTCTTTCACTGCAATGATGTTAGGATGTTTTGCCAATTCAACGCAGGTAGCGGCTTGCAGGTTGACTCCCACGCGACCTGGCACGTTGTAAAGCACCACGGGAACGGGACTGACATCTGCAATGGCTTCGAAATGCGCCTTCATGCCGCGCTGGTTGGGTTTGTTATAATAAGGTACGACACTCAAAATGCCACCGATGTCCGTGAAGTCTTGCGCTTTGATGGCTTCGATGACGGCTTCGGTGTTGTTGCCGCCCATGCCCAAAAGTATAGGCAAGCGGTTGCGGTTAGTGTCTATTATAGTCTTGATTACCAGTTTTTTCTCTTCGGCTGAAAGGGTAGGGGATTCGGAAGTGGTTCCCAAAGCGACCAGGAAATCGGCTCCGTTGTCGATGACGTGGTTGACGATTTTGGCCAACGATTCGACGTCAACGGACTTGTCGGATTTAAAAGGGGTGATAAGGGCAATGCCCGTGCCTTTGAATGGATTATGTTTCATTGGAAATTAGTTTGTCGTGTGTTCGCCTGCCAGTGCTTCCAGGTAGTTGTGCAACACATGGATGTTCGACACAGGGTCGGCGGCTTTGTTGTTTTCGATGACGAGGTCGTAAATCTTCAAATGTTCGCTGCGGAAGAAACTGATTCTGAAATCGGTCTTCGGCAAGGTGCAGATATAATCACTCACATCAGGATGCTTGGCAGCCATGTTGATGATGACATTGCAAAGAGGCAACTTGCTGATTTCTTGTTGTTTTTCTGGCTTCAAAACGCTCATGAAACCAAAGTCTTTAGGCGTGACTTCCGTGTAGAGGTCGCTTTGCAGAATGGTGTCCGACATCTGGTTGCAAAGGATGACGAAACCGCAACGGGCTGTGCCGAACAGCGATTTCATGCTGCTCTCAATGTTCCTTACATTCTCTTTGTCGTGTTCTTCAAGAATGATGATGGCTGAGTTGATTTTCTTGACGTTAGGCATCTTGATAGGCTCCTTTTCGTCCAGGAAATGGTCGAGAGCCTTGCGTAGCGCCCTGTTTTTTATTCTGTCGATTAGTTTCATCAGTTCTTCAACATTTGAACTTGCAAAAATAGTGTTTTTTTCGTAAAGACTTGCATTCTTTTTTAAAGAGGTGAATCTATTTCACTTTTTTCTTGCACGTTTGAATGATAAATGGCGTATTTTTGCGGCTATGATTATTACGGTTTTAGGAAGCGGAACATCGCAGGGCGTGCCTGTCATCGGTTGTCAATGTCCTGTGTGCCAGTCGAATGACCCACGTAACAAGCGTTTGCGTACATCTATCATGATTCAGTCCGATGAGGTGACTGTGGTGGTGGATGCCGGACCAGATTTCCGTCAGCAGATGCTGCGCGAAGGGGTCGATCATCTTGATGCTGTGTTGGTTACGCACGAGCATAAGGACCATATCGGTGGTCTCGACGATTTGCGCCCGTTCATTTTCCGTCAGGGCAACAAACCCATGCCGCTTTATGTGGCCGATTCGGCTTTGCCCGAAATCAAGCGAGAGTATTCCTATGCCTTTGCCGAAGAGCTTTATCCAGGTGCTCCGACCTACGAAATCCATCATCTCGACGAAACGCCTTTCGACCTTGGCGACCTCCACATCCAGCCGATAAAGATGAAGCATTTTACGCTTACAAGCTATGCTTTCCGCATCGGGAAATTTGCCTACGTCACCGACCTGAGCGAGATAACTGACGAGATTATCAATGCGCTTCAAGGTGTTGATTTTCTTGTTCTTGAGGCTCTCGGACTGAAAAAGCACTATTCACATCTTTGCCTTGATGAATCCATTGAAGTGGCCCGACGTGTGGGTGCCAAAAAGACTTGGTTCACACATTGTAGCCATAGCATTGGTTTGGCCGATGAGGTGAATAGGAAGTTGCCCGAAGGAATGGCCTTGGCTTACGATGGACTGAAAATTGTGGACTGAAAATTTGCTTTTGTAAAAAAGTTGCCCTTATTTTGCATCAAAATTCTAACGCTATGAAATCTGCATATACACAACATCTCATTAAGCTCGCTGACTTGAACCATCACGAGACTTTCTTCGCCGGCCGTTGCGCCGAATGGTTAATCGAAGGTTCGTATTTCGCTATTGCCCAATATCTTGACACCAAAAACGTGGTGCTTCTCGTTCAACATGGCATCAACTTCCGTTTCCCGCTTTCGGTAGGCGATATCATCACTTTCGAGAGTAAGGTGGTGGCAGCAGGCCACAGCACGCTGACGGTCTATACAAAGGTGTACCGCAGCAATACTCCTGACCAGATTGCCGCCTACGGCTATTCTACTTTCTCGTATCTTGACGATAATCATCAGTCGCGTCGTCACAACATCACTATCGAGCCGACCAACGAGGAGGAACGCTTGCTCCAGCAAGAAGCCAACGAGTATGTGCTTGAATCGCTGAAACACGCTAACCGCAACCGCAACTACTGATTGATTCTCTTCTTCTTGAAATGTCTTCAACTTGGTGGATTCGCAATCTGCCAAGTCGGGTTTTTGAATAGTGTCTTGAAAAAGTCATTGAAAAAAAGCTGTGTGTGCGGAAGAATGTTTATTTTTGCACCAAAATGAGCAATTATGAAAGTCGGACAAATGGTTAACATCAGCCCATATCTCACTCATTTAGTTGATTGGATAATGGGGGAAGTTATTGAAATTGAGCAAAATCCATACAGAGGGATTGTAATTGCCGCAAAAGACAATCTCGGTAGGATTTTTTGGGGTGAAAGCGATTATTTTGAACCTGTCGATGAGAATGCACTATGTTTGCAATAGCTTTTGATATGGTCGTCGCCCAATTGGAAAAGAATTATGGCGAACCTTACAACAATGCTTATTACGAAATTAAGCAGGTGTTGGCCGATTATGATTTTGTCAATTTGCAAGGTAGCGTGTATCTCACCACAAATCCAAGTTTGGCTAATCTTTATGATGCGATACAGGCGTTAAGTAGTATTGAGTGGTTTAGGAACTCGGTGCGTGACATTCGTGGCTTCAAGGTGGAAGATTGGTCGGATTTCACAGAGTCGGTGAAAAATCCCGAGAAAAACAGAAGAGAACCTGAAACTAGAAAACGCTCTGCCAAATAATTGAAAAATGAATTGATTCGTTTGGAAATCAATAGAAGTTTTCAATTTCCTTCGGATAGCAGATGAAGTGCTTCACGACGGGTTGCGAAAGCACCGTGTTGTTGAGCTGGCCTGATGCCTCGCTGATGTCCTTCAACATACCGTCTTTGTAGAGGATGTTGATGGCCGCCTTGCGTGGGTGGTAGGCGTGGTTCGATGACACACCGTGCAGCAACATGTAGTCGGCTTCGTCAGCCGACCAACCATAGTAGCGCATGATGCGTTGCTTGATTTCTTTCACATAGTTTGTGTCGAATTCGTCGTCTTGAATCTCAATCTTGAAGAGGTGCCGGCTCGTGAGTCGTTTGCAAAGCTCGGAAAGCACGCGGTCTTCATCGTCACACCACATCTTGACGGCGGTCATCACATCGAAATCGTCCAAACGGCAGAATTGCTCCAATGCGAGTTCCTTGTCGGGTATCTCATTGAAATCGAGTTGGTTTTTCAGGAAAAAAGTGAGTGCAGGCGTGGCAGGAAGCACGCGTTGCCGGAAGAGTAACTTGGCTCGTTGCAGGATTTTCATCAGGGTGTATTCGGCACTCAAGACGGTCTTGTGCATATACACTTGCCAATACATGATGCGTCGTGCCACGAGGAAACTCTCCACCGAATAGATGCCTTTTGCTTCGATAGCCAAACCATTGTCAACCACTTCCATCATGTCCAAAAGCCGTTCGGCGTTCACGTTGCCTTCGGCTACACCGGTGAAGAAACTGTCGCGCTTCAGATAGTCGAGACGGTCAACGTCGAGTTGGCTGGAGATAAGCTTGTTGAGGAATCGCTTGGGATAGCGGTCGGTGAAAATGTCGATGGCCATATCCAATTGCCCATTGTGCAAGGCATTGAATTTCTTCATGATTTCGAGCGAAATCTCCTCGTGGGTGATGCCTTTCACAATGCTGTTCTCCAAGGTGTGTGAGAAAGGTCCGTGGCCGACGTCGTGCAGCAAGATGGCGAGCGAGGCGGCTTGTTCTTCCTCTTCGGTGATTTTGGTGCCTTTGCTGCGAAGCAGTTGTATGGCGCGGTGCATCAGGTGCATGGCGCCGAGGCTGTGCGCAAAGCGCGTGTGGTTGGCGCTTGGATACACCATGTTGGTCATGCTGACTTGCTTGATGCGTCGGAGCCGTTGGAAATATGGATGTTCGATGATGTCGAAATGCAACTCGTCGGGGATGCTTACGAAACCGTAAATCGGGTCGTTGACGATCTTTTTCTTGTTGGAAGTGTCTTTAACCATCATAGAATGAGTTTGTTGGGTAGAAAAGCAACGTTAGAAATAATAGCCCAAACTGAAATATGCTAAGAACGATTTGGTCAGGTCGCTCCATTGACCTTCAAGCGAAATAGGCCCAACGCCGGTGTCGATTGTGTATTTGAGTCCATAGCCCCAGTTGTCATGTGCTTCGCTGCTGTTGAAATATTTCAGGATTTTGTCGGAATGACGCAGGTAGTTGCATGTTCCGGTAATATAGTGTTTCCTGAAAAGTCTGAATCTGACATCAAATCTGGCAATCGTGGTAAAGTTTTTTGTCTTGTTTGTGAAGAGCGAACCGACGAATGGCAATTGATGGTCGAGGTAGCGCCCCGCATTAGCACCGCCAACGAAGTTGTGGCTGATATCCAGGATGTTATTGCCGATGATTTCGTTAATGTAAATTTGTGGAACCAAGGTGATGCGCCAATCGCCAGGCGTGAAATATGATTTCCATGACAGCAAAATGTCGCCGTAACGTTCTTGCTTGTTCTTGCCAAAGTTCATGTCGCCATTTAAGGTCACTTTAGTGCCGTGGTTTGCAAAGAAAGCGTTGTCGGTGCTTTCATATTGTGCCCTGAAGTAAGGCCCGAAATAATAGTCGTCAAGCACTGAATTCAAATTCGGCAGCTTGATGTGTGGTAAAATAGTATATTGGAAACCGGCGGCAACATTGAATTTAAATAAGTGAAATTCGGAAATGTAGATGCAGAATTTATTGCTGCGGAAAAAGACGTTCTCTAGATGGTCTTTGTCGATATAGGTCTTGAAGTCGGTGGAATGGTATGCGTAGGAGACGCTGATTTTGTTAACGCCTCTATTTGCCCATGTGAGAGTCGTGTTAATGTAAGGATTATAGCCGAGTTTGGTGGTGAAATCCAATTTTATTCCAGTGAGTCGGTTGCGGTTGAGGTTGATGTTGAGCAGCACGGAAGCGCTTTCTTCGGTGTCGTATCTGAATCCGAAGCCCAAGGTGTGCGGTTCTGATTTTTTCAGCTTAAGGTTGAGGTCGAAAGCCTCGATGGTGTCGTTGGCTTTCTCGTTTTCCGCTTCTTTAATGGTGTAGGTGACTTCGCTGTATGAACCGGTTCCTTTGAAAGTCTCAATCGCGCTTTCGATTTCTTCGCCTTTTATGATTGCCCCTTCTTCGAGATTGCTTTTTCTGCGAAGCCAATTGCTTTCTCTTTGGCTGATGTTATCACCGAAATTGATGGAATTGATGATGATGTAATCGTCGTCGATATATCTGGCTTTCGGCCTTGTGTGCGTGTGTTCGATAGGTCCGTAGGCGTCGATTTGTTGTTTCAGTGCCAAAAGTACTTCTTCGTTTTGCTTCGCTGCTTGGTAACCACGTTGAATCAGGGTGTCGATAGACGATTTGTCGAAACTCAATGTGTTGTAGCCTTTGATGTTGGGGTGGATGTAGATGTCGCACATTTTACGGTTTGCTTCGGCTTTCTCTTCGCCGGTGATGTTGACGAGTTGTAGCGCGAGTTGCGGCAGCGACTTCAGTTGGTCGTCGCCAACCACCACTTCGTCGGCGACTTCGATACCGATAACGATGTCGGCTCCCATTGCCTTGCAGACATCGACGGGAACATTGTTCACCAATCCACCATCGACGAGATGCATCCCATTGATTCTGACGGGTTCGAATACACCAGGGATGGCCATGCTCGCACGCATGGCAATAGGCATACGCCCGCTTCTCATCACGACTTCCTTGCCGTCTCTGATGTTGGTGGCCACACAAGCGAAAGGAATGGGCAGGTTGTCGAAACTGATGGAATCCTGATAGCCTACGCAAAGGCTGTTGAACAGGTTGGTGAGTTTCGACCCGTCGATGAACGAACTGGGCAGCGACGACAGCAGGGCGTGTTGGTCAATGCCGGTGAAAATGTGCTTTGATTCTCCATCTATGAAATTGAAGGGAATGGTCAGTAAATAGGTGCTCTTGAGGTGCCGGTCTTCTGACGACATCTTGTCGCGGCTGATGTTGTTGCTCATGTAAATGTTCCAGTCGAGATTGGCAATGAGCGTGTCGAGTTCGTTGGCCGAATAGCCCAATGAATACATGCCTCCGATGATCGAGCCCATACTCGTGCCGGCAATGTAATCGATGGGCAAACCGATTTCCTCCAAGTATTTCAAGATGCCAATGTGTGCCGAGCCTTTGGCACCGCCGCCACTAAGCACCAAGCCGATTTTTGGACGTTCGGATTGGTTTTTAGGACTCGAATTGGTTTGTGATTGTGCGGTAACTGAAAGTAAAATGCAGATTGATAAAACGATATACTTAAACTTCATAAGAATGGATTTTTATTTTTTTTGCAAAGGTACTATTTTTTTTGATGGGAGAATAGCGGCGAAATGTTATTTTTGCAAACCGTTGGAAAATAGGACAAACAGTGACTGCAACCGAAAATCTTGTGGCTTGTCATACCAGAAAGCGTAATTGTGCGTTATGAGGTAAATGACTTTGTTTTGCATGACTGAAAATAATAGAGCAATGGAAAAAACGACAATACTTTGGGCTGACGACGAGATTGACCTCCTCAAGCCCCATATCATGTTTCTCGAACAAAAAGGTTATGAAGTAGTTACGGCTAATAATGGTTCTGATGCCATCGACTTGGTGCGTGCCCAGCGCTTCGATATTGTCTTCCTCGACGAACAGATGCCTGGCATTTCGGGCATCGAGGCACTCGAGGTCATCAAGCATGACTTCCCGAATTTGCCTGTCGTGATGATTACAAAAAGCGAGGAAGAACGGATTATGGAAGATGCAATCGGTTCGAACATAGCCGATTATCTTATCAAGCCGGTGAATCCGAACCAGATTCTGCTGTCGCTGAAACGTAATCTTGAGAACCGGAAGTTGCGCGACGAAAAATCGTCTTTGGGCTATCAGCAGGAGTTCAGGAAAATCAGCATGGACCTGAACAACAACCTCAATGCCGACGAATGGATTGACGTTTATAAAAACCTTGTACGTTGGGAATTGGAATTGCAAAAGTCGTCAGACGAAGGCATCAAAAGTATTCTGTCCGACCAGAAACAGGAGGCCAACAGCATCTTTACCCGTTTTGTCGAACGCAACTACATCGACTGGATACAGGGCAACAAACAAAAGCCTGTGATGTCGCATACCCTTGTCCGTGATAAGGTGCTGCCGCATCTTGATGACAATGACAAACCGCTGTTCCTCATTGTGATTGACAATCTTCGTTACGACCAATGGAAAGCCATCCAGCCACTGATTGAATCCTATTTCCACGTTGATGCTGACGATGTGTATTTCAGCATCTTGCCGACTACGACGCAGTATGCACGAAATGCCCTCTTCGCAGGTTTGATGCCTCTCGAAATCCGTCGCCGTTATCCGAAATGGTGGGTCGATGAGGAAGACGAGGGTACCAAGAATCAGTTCGAAAACGAGCTTTTGGGTGAACAGCTGAAGCGCTTTGGAAAGAATGTGAAGTACTCTTATAATAAGGTGCTCAATTTGCAGGCAGGCAAAAAGCTCTACGAACAGATGTCGAACCTGATGCAAAACAAGCTGAATGTCATCGTCTATAATTTCGTCGATATGCTGTCGCACGCCCGTACCGAAATGGAAATCATCCGCGAGTTGGCCGACGACGAGGAGGCCTATCGCTCGCTCATGCTCTCGTGGTTTGAGCATTCTAGTCTCTTCGACATGATGCGCTTCATCGCCGACAAGAAATGCGACATGATGATTACCACCGACCATGGCTCCACATACGTGAAAAATCCAGTCAAGTTGTTGGGCGACCGTGAGGTGAATACGAATTTGCGTTACAAGTATGGCAAGAACATGAAATACAACGCGAAAGAGGTGTTCGAGGTGAAAGACCCTGAAAAGATTTTCCTGCCGCGTGTCAACCTCAGCACTTGCTATGTGTTTGCTGGCGATAACGATTTCTTCGCTTATCCCAACAACTACAACTATTATGTGAACTATTACCGCAACACCTTCCAGCATGGCGGCATCTCGATGAGCGAAATGCTGATTCCGATTGCGCATCTGACGGCGAAATAAACTATCTTTGCGGCCAAAATTTTTGGAAATGTCAACGAAGGAATTTCATATCAATGGCGTCGATGAACTCGGTCAGGTGGCCGACTATCTGATTTCGTTGCGCAACGAGTCGGACATCATCGCTTTTTACGGTCTGATGGGTGCCGGAAAGACCACGCTAATCAAGAACTTGTGCCACAAGATGGGGGTTACCGATGAGGTCAACAGCCCGACTTTCGCTATCGTCAATGAATATGTCACGATTGAAGGTGAATCGGTATATCATTTTGATTTCTATAGAATTAAGAAATTGGAAGAAGTCTTTGACATTGGCTACGACAACTATTTCTACAGCGGCAACCTCTGCCTTTTGGAATGGCCCGAAATGATTGACCCGCTGATGCCCGACCGTTTCATCCGTGTGGAAATCGCCTTGTGCGAGACCGATGACAGTAGGAAAATTTCAGTTTCGATTTGCGATTGAGAAAAAAGTTGTATGTTTGCGTCATAATTCTTTGTGTATGAATCCAGAAGAAGTAATAGGGAAAATTCAAGAAGTGGCTTCTGATACTTTGCCGAAAGATGCGAGGCTTTTGCTGTATGGTTCGCGTGCAAGAGGCGATGCAAAAGAAGATTCTGATTGGGATTTGCTGATTCTTTTGAACAAAGAGAGTTTGGAAAATTCTGATTATGACCGGTTTGTATTTCCATTTACTTATTTGGGATGGACTATTGGGGAAATGATAATCCCAGTTGTTTATTCGATGAAGGATTGGTCAGAAAACTACTATTTCCCTTTCTGTCAGAAAGTTGAACGCGATAAAATAGTCTTGGCATGAGTCTGACTGATGAACAGAGGTCGGTTATGGTGTCCTTGGAATATGAAAGGGCTTTGTCCATTTTCTCTCAGATTGAACCTCTAAAGCAGTTGGGCTTTTGGGATAATGTGGCTAATAGATTGTATTATTCACTTTTCCATGCAGTTACGGCATTTCTGATTCATGATGGAATTAGTGTAGGCACCCATAAAGGTGCTGCTCAGAAATTTGGTCAGCATTATGTTGTCTCGGGTCGTTTTTCGCTTGACGAAGGTAGATTGTATTCTCAATTGCAGACATTGAGGGAAAAAAGTGATTATAATTGTGCTTTTCAAGTTGGTTCCTTGAATGTCGAACCCATGATTATTCCAACTGAGGCTCTTATAAAACATATTGGAAACTACCTCGGTTTATGACTATTGAAAATTATTCCTCAGTTTATATTCTGACTGATAAAAATGTTGCACCATTTTGGTTGCCAGAGGTTTGCCATTGGTTGAACTGTCCTGACGCAATCGAAATCGTCATCAAGGAAGGAGAGGAGCAGAAGAACCTGCAAACTGTTCAACGCATTTGGAAGACCTTGATGAAACACCATGCCGATCGTCACTCGTTGCTAATCAATCTGGGCGGTGGCGTGATCTGTGATTTGGGTGGATTTGCGGCTTCAACCTTCATGCGCGGCATCGATTTCATCAACGTCCCGACTACCTTGCTGGCCATGGTGGATGCGTCGATAGGTGGAAAGTCGGGCATCGATTTTGGCGGTTGTAAAAACCAAATCGGTACCTTTGCCCAACCCAAGGAAATATGCTGTTTCCCAACGACTTTAATGACTTTGCCGCAACGCGAAATTCTTTCTGGTCTGGCCGAGATGATGAAGTATGGCTTCATTGCCGATGCCGAATTGCTGAAGGTCGATTTGGATAACTTCGAGGATTATATTTCGCGTTGTGCTGACATCAAGAAACGCATCGTGGCTGATGACCCACAGGAACATGGCCGACGAAAAGTCTTGAATTTTGGTCACACTTTGGGCCATGCGTTCGAGAGCTTTTCCTTGACGACGGGTTTGCCTCTGCGTCATGGTGAGGCTGTGGCATTGGGGATGTGGTGCGCCTTGTGGCTTTCGGTGCAACAATGTGGCCTTGACGAAACCATTCTGCACGATTGCGAACGAAAGCTTCCAATACTTTTGGGCGAAGCGAAAGTAACTATGAATGAGCAAGATATTGATGCGATAATGGCCTTTTTGACTCACGATAAGAAGAATTTTGGCGAGCAGATTCGTTTCGTTCTACTTGAAGCTGTTGGCAAACCTCTTATTGACCAGCAAGTGCCTGAAAATCTGATTCGTGAGTCGGTAATGGAATTGTTGAAAGTCGTGGGATGAAAACCATAAGATGCGACATACAATTGCCTGCTTCAAAAAGCGAAAGCAATCGTGCCTTGACGATTGCTGCATATGGTGGTTTTGCTCCTAATATTCAAAACTTTTCTGAGTCAAACGATACGCAACTGCTGAAACACGTTTTTGAGGATTTGGGCAAAAGTGAAACCGTCGATGTTCAGGATTGTGGTGCGGCAGCACGTTTTATGCTCACTTTTCTTGCCTGTCACGAAGGGCATTGGCTGCTGACGGGAATCGAGCGGATGAAGCAACGACCTATGCAAGATTTGATAGTAGCGCTTCGTGATTTGGGCGCTGATATTCAATGCCTTGGCAAAGATGCTTTCCTACCCGTCGTGATAGAAGGTAAACCGCTTCGTGGTGGAAAAGTCGCGGTCGATGTGACACGCAGCAGTCAGTTTGCGTCATCCTTGCTTTTGGCGGCTCCGATGTGGCCAAATGGCTTGGAACTTGAATTGAAAGGCGAACTGAATTCGATGCCCTATATCGAAATGACTATCAATATGATGCGCCATTTTGGAGCAAATGTTGAACGAAAAGAGCGAAAGGTCGTTGTCGAGCCGAAACTTTATTGCCCAACATCATTCGTCGTGGAACCTGATTGGTCGGCAGCTTCGTATTGGTATGAGATTGCCGCGTTTAGCGATGAATGTGACATCTTATTGAAAGACTTGCCGTTGCAGTCGCTTCAAGGCGATGCGAAGATGGCAAAGATGGCAGAACAGTTGGGTGTACAGACCATTGCTGAAAAAGCTGGTCTGAGGTTGAAAAAAATACCATTTGCATCGGAAAATCTTTTTTTCAACTTTTCCGATTCTCCCGACTTGTTCCCGGCTGTCGTGGCAGCGTGTGCGGGCTTGGAACTCGAAGCGCATTTTGCAGGAGTCAAGAATCTTTCTTCAAAGGAATCGGATAGGGTAGAGGCCATGAAGACGGAACTGTCAAAAATAGGAGTGCAGTTGGTGAAAATCTCTGAAAATGAGTTGGAACTATTGCCTTCTGTTTTGCAGAAAAATGATTGTAAAGGATTGATATTCAATACTTATAATGACCATCGCATAGCCATGGCTCTGGCTCCTTTGCGTTTGAAATTGGGTTGCGTTGAAATAGACCATCCTAAAGTAGTGGCAAAATCGTATCCTGATTTTTGGGAAGATTTCGATAAACTTTAGTATTGATAATTTGCTATGATTATTCTTTTTAACACATTCATTCATAGATTATTAATTGAATTTTTCCAATGGTACCCCTTTTCTGTGTTAAAATAAATTAACTTCACATTCTCTGTTTTTTTTTTTTTGCATTTGGTTGAGAAATATTTCAGTATTTTTGCGAAATTTTTGTGATAAAGAATGATAGTAGATTTATTTGTTCCATGCATTATCGACCAGTTTTTCCCTCAAGTGGCCGCCAATACAGTAAAGGTGCTTGAACGCGCTGGTGTTGAGGTGAAATACAACCCCGAGCAGACTTGCTGTGGGAGGTTTGCTTACAATGCTGGTTGTGTGGAAGATGCAAAGATATTGGGTGAAAAATTCTTGGATGATTTCCAGGAAGAGCGTCCAGTAGTGGCTCCCACTGCCGCTTGCGTCCATTATATCAAGAAACACTATCCTGAACTTTATTATAATACCTCTAACCATTTGGTGTTCAAGAAGTTCATCAATAGCTTGTTTGAAATTACTGATTTTTTGGTCAACCAACTGCATTTTGATGATTTTGGCGCTGAGTTCCCATATAAAGTGACTTATCACGATAGCTGCAGCGCTCGTCAGATGGGCTTGGGTAAGGAGGCAAGACAGCTTCTTTCGAAGGTGAAAGGCTTGGAACTGATTGAGATGAAGCAGACTGATATGTGCTGCGGTGCTGACCTCACGATGCAGTTGAACCACGAACCGCTTGCCGTTGGCATGGCGACGCACAAAATCAAGAACGCCTTGAACACGGGAGCCGATTATATCGTCTCGACCGATATGAATTGCCTGATGCACCAGAAATCGGTGTTGGATGCCACGAAATACCCGATTAGGGTTGTCCATATTGCTGATGTGTTGGCTTCTGGATGGTGATTTAGTGGAAAATGCTAAAGTGGAGAGTTGAAAGTGGAGAGTTGGAAGTGGAGAGTTGGAAGTGGAGAGTTGACGCTATATGTCTTTGCGAGGAGGAACGACGAAGCAAACTAGACAAAAATTGAAAGAAAAAATGAACGAAGAATATTTTAAGCACGAGAGTAGTTATGTTGATGACAATGTGAGCATTGGCAAGGGAACGAAGATTTGGCATTTCTGCCATGTGCAGTCGGGTGCCGTCATTGGCGAAAGCTGCTCGTTGGGTCAGAATGTGAATGTAGGCAACAACGTCCATATCGGCAATGGTGTACGCATCCAAAATAATGTTTCGCTCTACGAAGGCGTTGAAATTGAGGACAATGTGTTCTGTGGACCGAGTTGTGTATTTACGAATGTTACCACGCCTCGCGCCCATTTTCCGGTGCATGGAGTCTATGCCAAGACGAAGATTTGTGAAGGTGCTTCGTTGGGAGCTAACTGCACGGTCGTTTGTGGTCATACGGTTGGCAAGAGTGCCTTGATTGCAGCCGGTGCCGTGGTAACAAAGGATGTAAAACCCTATGCACTGATGGCAGGCGTTCCAGCCCGTCAAATCGGGTGGGTGTGCGAATGTGGCAAACGCCTCGACGCTTCGCTGAAATGCGAATGTGGCCGTTGCTATGCCGAGGAAAACGGAATGTTGAAGAAAATTATTTAAGTGGAAAGTTTTAAAGTGGAAAGTTGAGAATTCTGAGGTAAGAGCTGATAACTGAAAACTGAAAACTGATAACTATTAAAACACAAAACAATGCAATTCAGAGATTTAAAGACACAATATATAGTCCTGAAGGACGAAATGGATAAGGCAATCCTTGATGTGGTGGCTTCGAGCGCCTACGTCATGGGACCGAAAGTCAAGGAAATGGAACAGGCTTTTGCCGAATACACGGGCATGAAGCATTGCATAGCTTGCAACAGCGGCACCGACGCTTTGCTGTTGGCTCTCATGGCATGGGATGTGAAACCAGGCGATGCCGTTTTCGTTCCGAGTTTCACCTTCTTTGCTTCTGCTGAAGTGATTGCAAATATTGGTGCGACACCGGTCTTTGTAGATGTTGACGAAAACACATTCAATATCGATGCCGCTGATTTGGAACGCAAAATCGAACAGACTCTGAAGGTTGGCAAACTGGCCCCAAAAGTTGTCATTGCTGTTGACTTATTCGGCCTTCCCGCTGATTTCAAGGCGGTCAGAAAGATTGCTGACCAATATCATCTTTTCGTCTTGGAAGATGGTGCCCAAGGTTTTGGCGGTCGCATTGGCGAACAAAAGGCCTGCACTTTCGGCGACATTGCCACGACTTCGTTCTTCCCGGCCAAGCCAGTAGGCAGCTATGGCGATGGCGGTGCCATTTTCACGAACAACGATGAATGGGCTGCCTTGATGGAGTCGTATCATATCCACGGCAAGGGCAGCGACCGTTACGACAATGTGCGTATCGGCATGAACTCGCGTTTGGATAGCATCCAGGCGGCTGTCTTGTTGGTGAAGCTGAAGGCTTTCAAGGAATACGAACTGGTTGATGTCAACAAGGTTGCGGCTCGTTATACCGAAAAGCTTAAAGGCGTTGTGAAAACTCCAATCGTTCCCGAAGGTTTCTATTCGAGTTGGGCACAATATACCTTGCAACTTGAGAACGAAGAACAACGTGCGGGTTTGCAAGCTGCATTGAAGGCTAAGGACATCCCAACAGCTATCTACTACCCAATTCCGATGCATCAGCAGACGGCTTTCAAGTATCTGAATCCTGACGACAACCGATGCCCTGTCTCGGAACGGATTGCCAAGACGGTGCTTTCTTTGCCAGTGCATCCTTACTTGTCTGAAAATGACCAAGATATGATTTGCGAAACAGTGCGCGAATATTTGAAGAAATAAGTCCTTGAACCGAAACATATTAAGGGAATAATCTAGGTTTAATAGTAAAAAGTATGGGACTCAGGGAACGTCTGAATATGTTGACAAGTCGCGACAACTATGATGAGGTGATGGAATATCTCTCGTCATACGAGACGAAGCACGCTCCGCTCTTTGACTTCGAGCACGCTCCGGTTGAGTTGCGCGAGCTGATTGCCTATGCTTTCCAGCCTCGAAGTGAGGAACGCTCGAAGTGGCTCAATGATTTTTCTGCAAATACATGGTCGGTACCCGATGGCGAAGCCAAGGTGCTGTTGGCTGAAGACCATCTGAATGCCATCCGTTATGTGAACCGCTACATGCGCGAGGCCAATGCGAAACTGGCAGAGGATGGCTATTTCGTTTGCTCTTTCGATACGGCTCAAAAGCATCGTGCCCAAATCTATGCCAAACACCCTCGTTTTCTGGCCCATATCCTCTATTTCTTTGATTTCATCTGGCATCGTGTATGTCCTAAGTTGAAGTTGACCAGACGTTTCTATTATTTCTGCACCAAGAAAGTTAGGAAAGTCTTCCCGCGTCCTGAAATCCTTGGAAGACTGTATTACTGCGGCTTTGATGTCGTTTGTGAGCAATATGTCCACGACCGCTATATGGTCATTGGCCAAAAGAAACGCCCGCCATGCAGAGACCCTCACACTTACGGACCTTTCATCAAGTTGCGTCGTGTAGGCAAAGACGGAGAACTTTTCAATGTCTTCAAATTCCGCACAATGTATGCCTATTCCGAATTCTTGCAGACCTACATCTACAATAACAACAACCTGGACGAAGGCGGAAAGTTCAAGGACGACTATCGTGTGACCGAATGGGGAAAAATCTTGCGCAAACTTTGGATTGACGAATGGCCCATGTTTATCAACGTGCTGAAAGGCCAGATGAAGTTGGTGGGGGTACGCCCATTGAGTAAACAGTATTTTAGTTTATATTCTCTTGAAATGCAGCAACTTCGTATCAAGACAAAGCCAGGAATGCTGCCTCCGTTTTATGTGGATATGCCTGAAACTTTGGAAGAAATCCAAGAAAGCGAACGCCGCTATTGCGAGGCTTATCTGAAACATCCATTCCGTACCGATTGGAATTATTTCTGGAAAATTATCGGAAATATCGTTTTCAAGCGCAAACGCTCGAAGTGATAAGATTGATTGCCGGGCAGGAAGCCGAGGCAATATCCATCTTTATGGTGCCATTAATTTTGGGTTTTAGAAATTAGTGGTCGCGCGTTTTTTTTATAATAATTATTTATATATTTGCAGATTATTTTAATGCCATTGATATATAGATGGCATAATAGAAATAGAAGCCAGGTTGATCTATTCAAATAGTTGTAAATTAGTGTTTTATGATAATTTGAATGTGACTCAGGTGGCGAAGCTGTATAAAGACGGAACCGATTATTTTCAATAGATTTTTGTGATGAAAGAAGAAAAATGGGACATAGAGATCAAGCCTAAAGACCGCATGTTGGCCATCGACTTCAAAGAGATGTGGCGCTATCGCGACCTTTTCGTCCTGTTTGTCCGAAGAGATATTTCCACGGCCTACAAACAGACTGTTCTCGGTCCGCTTTGGTGGATCATCAATCCGGTTTTGTCAATGGTGGTGATGGTCGTCGTGTTCGGCGGCATCGTAGGTATCCCTACCGATGGGGTGCCTGCCACTTTGTTTTATCTGTTAGGCCCTGCCGTGTGGGGTTATTTCTCGAACTGCCTCACCGCCACTTCCAATTCGTTTGTGACTAACTCTGGCATCTTCGGCAAGGTGTATTTCCCGAGGATGATCATGCCTTTCGTGTCGGTAACTACCAACTTAGTGGCTTTCGGCGTGCAGATGCTGATTTTTGTTGCATTCTACATCTATTACGTCGTCACGGGCACCCCGATTGCGCCCAACTGGATTGGATTGCTGTTTCCTTTCCTTGTGGTGATGCTTGCCCTTATGGCAGCCGGATTCGGTATGGTGATTTCATCGATGACGACGAAATACAGAGACTTGCAACTCGTTTTCACTTATGTCGTTAATCTTTGGATGTATGTCACTCCGGTAATCTATCCATTGAGTATGGTCGAAAATCCGAAGCTGCATACGCTGATGTCGTTGAACCCAGTGACTCCTATCATGGAAGCTGTGAAATATGGTTTGCTTGGAGTGGGCGATTTCAGTTGGATGTGGTTAGGCTATAGTTTTGTTTTTATGGTAGTATTGCTGACTTTTGGAATTATCGTTTTCAATAGGACGCAGAAGTCGTTTATGGATACAGTTTAGTTATGGAAAATTTTACTACTGAAATAAAACCAAAAGACAAACTATTCAACCTTGACTTGAAAGAGGTGTGGTCGAAGCGCTACTTGCTTTGGCTGTTCATCAAGCGTGATATTTTGGTGCAGTTCAAGCAGACCATCTTTGGCTTGGGGTGGTATTTCATCTCGCCGCTGGTTTCTACGCTGATTTATATCGTCATCTTCAGCCGTGTGGCGGGCATTCAAACCGATGGCATTCCTGAACCTTTATTTTATCTCTCTGGAGTCTGCCTTTGGAACTATTTCTCACAGTGCCTAACCAAGATAGCGGAGACCTTTTCCACCAATTCCGACTTGTTCGGAAAGGTGTATTTCCCAAGGCTCATCATTCCAATCTCGCAGGTGGTGTCGCATCTGTTCCGTTTCTCGATCCAGATGTTGCTCTTTGTGATTGTCTATGTCATCTATGCCATCATAGGAGTGGATGTGCACCCGAATTGGTATCTGCTTCTGTTCCCAGTCTTGGTGCTGATGTTGGGCTTCACTGCCATGGGCTTGGGCTTGATAATCACTTCGATGACAACGAAATACCGCGACTTGAAGAACTTCTTCAATGTGTTCGTATCGCTGTGGATGTATGCTACGCCAGTGGTCTATCCGATGAGTGTTATTGAAAATCCTACGTTGAAGACTGTCATGCGCTTGAATCCTTTGACTTCTATCGTCGAGGCCTTCAAATATGGCGCTATGGGTGCCGGCGAGTTCAGTTGGGGCTGGCTGGCCTATAGCTTTGGCGTGATGCTGGTGCTACTTCTCATCGGAATGCTGATGTTCAATAGGAAACAGAAACTGTTTATTGATACGATTTGATTTGAGATGGAATTGATGGATTTTACATCGTGCCCGAGGGTCTTGAATAGGGCTTACAATGGCGCCAACGGCAAGAAGATTGCCGTGAGCTATAAGGACGAAGTGTGGATCTTGAAGTTTCCTAACGATGTGAGAGAACGCCCTAACGAGCAATCCTATTCAAATAGCTGTTTTTCTGAATATGTTGGCTGCACCATATATAACTTACTCGGTATTCCGGTACAAGAAACCAAATTGGGAACTTTCGTCAACGGAAAGACAAAGGTGGTTTGTGCGTGTAAAGATTTCACTAAGCCAGGTTTAAGACTTTTTGATTTCTGCTCGATAAAGAATACCGTTTTAGAGTCGGGAAGTGGTGGAACAGGCACCGAACTGAACGATGTGCTTGAAGCTATCGACCAGCAACAGTTCATGGATTCATTTATGGTGCGACGTCGTTTCTGGCAGATGTTTGTTGTTGACGCTCTGCTAGGCAATTTCGACCGGCACAATGGCAACTGGGGATTTCTTGTGGATGAAAACACAGGTGATGCTAAACTTGCTCCAGTGTTTGATTGTGGCAGTTGCCTGCTGCCTCAGGCTGATGATAATATCATGCAGAAGTGTCTTGATAATCAAGACGAAATGCTGGCGCGAGTGTATTCGTTCCCGTCATCGATGCTAAAGATTGACGGCAGAAAGATCAACTACCACGATTTCCTGAAAGCATATCGTGAAGAAGATTTTACCATTGTTTTGAATGAACTCACTCCTAAGATAATGGAATTGGATTTCGATGGAATTATCTCTGATACTCCTTATATGACAGAGCTTCACAGGGAATTCCTGATTCGATATCTGAATGTCCGTCGCGAGAAACTGTTTGTCAGAAATGATTGAGGACAAAGACAAGACCGAACAACAACGTGCTTGGGAACATGGACTTCCTGGCTATCTGCAGCACGACCTTGACGCCTACAAGGAAGGCTATCTGACAAACGACCATTTGCTCGATTGTTTGTGGTGCGAGTTGTATGGTTCCATCAATGGCGCGGAAATTGACGACCAAGCCATCACTCATGAGCATGCGCAGTATTTGAGAAGAGAGATTCTGGGACTGATTTGAGAAGATTGGTGATGATTGTTGACATCTTGAAAGACAAAATAGCTTGATTGGCCGCAAGGACTTGATGGTGGAATCTTGAAAAGTAAAAATAACACGCAATAATGTCTTTTAGAGATTAATTGAAAATATTATGTAAATAAAACATAATGTTTGTTAAGCATAATAAATGGAATTTGTCGATAGGATAGACGAAATGGCTCGCTTGAAAGCTGTTTTGAAGAGGACGGAACCTTCGTTTGTGGCTATTTATGGTCGCCGCAGAGTGGGGAAATCGGCTTTGATTCAGAGAGCCTTGGGCGATGGCGATATTTATTATCTTGCCACCGAAGTCGATGCAGCCTTGCAGCGCGAACTGGTGGCGAAAAACGGCGTCATCCGTTTTCGAAGGATTTGACAACGTGGTCTATAATGATTGGGAATCCCTTCTGCTCGCCGTCAATTACCGGGCGGCCAAGAGGTTCACCTTGTGTTTCGATGAGTTCCCATACATGGTGCGGACGAGTCCTGAATTGCCATCGGTCATTCAGAAATTGCTTGACACGCATGTTCTGAAATATAATTTAGTTGTTTGTGGGTCGTCGCAGCAGTCGATGTATTCTTTGCTTTTGGATGCATCTTCGCCGATTTACGTACGTGCCGACCTCCTAATGAAGGTGACACCTTTGCATATTCCTTTCATTCAGGAGGCTTTGAAACTGGATCCCATTGAGAGCGTTGAAAATTATGCTGTGTTGGGTGGCATTCCCCGGTATTGGTGCATCAGGGAGGCATACGAGTTGTTGGAAGATATGCTTTGGTCGGAGCTGTTTCATGTGAACGGCACTTTGTATGAGGAAGCGGGTCGCTTGCTGCGTGACGATGTGAAAGACCCAGTCAAGGCATCGACAATCTTGTCGTATGTAGGGACGGGATCTGCGAAAGTCTCGGAGATAGCCAGCCGCTGCGGAGAGCCGTCAACCAATCTGTCGCGGCCTTTGGCGAAACTCATCGAACTCGGCTATCTGAGGAAAGACATTCCATTTGGCGAGAATGAAAAAAACGCCAAGAAAAGTCTGTATAAAGTGTCGGATTCTTTTTTCGGAATCTATTACAAGTACCTTGTGCCTTTCCGTTCCTTTATTGAGATGGGGAGGACTGCTCCTCTGAAGAATGCTTTTGGGAACACTTTCAACGATTATGTCGGTATGGTGTGGGAAGACATTTGCCGTGATGCGGTTTCGGGCAATGAGCTTGACGGAGTGGTTTATGGCAAGGCAAGTCGCTGGTGGCGTTCGGCGAACCGTGACTTGACGGTGGACGTCGATGTGGTGGCCGAATCGGTTGATCATAGCACGCTGCTCGTGGGTGAATGTAAGTGGACGAATGAGGAGAACGCCATGTCGTTGCTGAATGAGCTTGAAGAGAAGGTGAAATACATGCCTTTTGCTGTCGGCCGCAGGATAGTGCCGGTGCTTTTCCTCAAAAAAAAGCCTCAGCATTCTACTGGTTTCGAGTTGTATCCTGATAGGGTATTGGAAATGAACAGATAGAAGAAGTTTATCAAGAGTTACTCATACTTCATCTGTGTCCCGTTTTTCAGGCGTTTTTGTTGGGATGAAATGGAAACAAAGGGAAATAATAAATGAAAATGTAATGTGCTTACAATCATGAAATTTGAAAACATTTCCAAGCAAATAACTCTCGCAGTGATAGGTGCTAGCTACCTCCAGCGGCCGCTGGTGGAGAAGGCGAAGGAAATGGGGCTTCGTATTATATGCTTTGCATGGGCTGAAGGTGCAGTCTGCAAAGATATATGCGATGCGTTTTATCCTATTTCGATTGTCGAAAAGGAAGAAATATTGGATGTCTGTAGAAAAGAAAACATTGACGGCATCTGTACCATAGCTTCCGATGTGGCAGCCCCTACGGTGGCGTATGTTGCTGAAAAGATGGGACTGAAAGGAAATAGCTATGAATCGGCTTTGAAAGCTCACGATAAGATGGATATGCGTCTGGCATTTTCAAAACATGGTGTTCCATGTCCGAAGTTCTGGCAGGTGCAATCGGTTGATGATATTGAGAAAGAAGGATTGACTTTCCCTTTGATTGTGAAGCCTGTTGACCGTTCGGGAAGCCTCGGCGTGGCAAAGGTTGATAATATGGATGATCTCAACATCGCGATTGAAAACGCTTGTAGTGACTCGTTCAGAAAGACGGCCATTGTCGAACAGTTTGTCGAGGGTAGGGAAGTGAGTGTTGAGTTTATCAGTTACGATGGCGTGCATTATCCATTGACGATAACCGACAAGGTGACAACAGGTGCACCTCATTTTGTTGAGCTTGCACATCATCAGCCATCTACATTGACGACTGAAATAAAAGATAGTTTGTATTCGATTACCAAGAATGCGCTTGATGCTCTTGGAGTTGCCAATGGAGCTTCACATTCAGAATATAAGATAACCAAAGATGGTGAGATTTTCATCATTGAGACAGGTGCCCGCATGGGTGGCGATTTCATTGGTTCCGATTTGGTGCGCCTCTCGACAGGTTATGACTTCGTGAAAGGCGTTATAGAAGTGGCGCTTGGAACATTTGAAAAGCCAGTGTTGAGCGAAAACAACTGTTCTGGAGTTTATTTCTTGTGTAAAGAAACTCCAGAAGTCTTGAAATACATTGAAAACAAGGAAAAATATCCCCAGATTGTCGCTGCCGAAATCACTGACAATGAACTTAGAGATGTGACATGCAGCGCAGAGCGAAGCGGATATTTTATGTATAAGAGTGAGAAAAAGTTTGAAATTGGGTAATTGCTATGAAACTTTCCGTTGTAACAACTTTATATAAATCTGCGCCATTTATAGGTAGATTCGTTGAGGGAATTACGAAATCAATTTATGAATTGGGCATTGAGGATTATGAAATTGTTATTGTTAATGATGGGTCTCCTGATAATTCGCTTGAGATTACTTTGGAGTTGAAAAAGACAAATTCGAAAATCGTTGTTGTTGATTTTTCCAGAAATTTCGGACATCATTATGCTTTGCTTGCAGGAATGTCTGTATCAACAGGCGATTATGTTTTTACAATAGATTGTGATTTAGAAGTTGATCCAGCAGTACTTAAAGATTTCTGGCATTTGCATCAAAATGATGAAAGTATTGATAGAATATACGGAGTTCAAGAACAAAGGAAGGGTGGCTTCGTTGAAAGGGTTGGTGGAAGGTTGTTCTATAAGATTTTTAATTCTTTAAGTGATGTTCCAATACCAGAAAATATTCTGACAGAAAGCTTGATGTCGCGACAGTTTGTTGATGAATTGGTTAAAATGGGCGATGCAAACTTGTTCTTGGCAGGAATGTTTAGCTGGACAGGCTTTAAACAAATTCCTATTGTGTGTAAGAAAGGACAAAGAGAAACTAAAAGCACCTATACTTTCGGAAAAAGATTGGCTTTGTCTTTGCAAGCCATAACTTCATTTTCGGGATATCCATTAAGAATATTGTTTAAAGTTGGCAGTTTAGTGACATCATTGAGTTTTCTTTATGGATTGTATTTGATTTTGAGAAAATTATTCCAAACGGATTATGTCCTCCGTGGTTACACATCATTGATTGTTATTGTTTTATTCTCAACAGGGATTATTGTGATGTCACTTGGAATTTTGGGAGTATATATTGAAAGATTGTATAATCAAACTAAGAACAGGCAAAGATTCATAATAAAAAAAATATACAAATGAAAAAACTTCTGATTATTGGAGCAGGAGATCTTGGACAACAGATATGTCATTTCGTAACAACTGACAATCAATACGATGTTGTTGGTTTCGTAGATGATTGGAAACAAAAGAATGAGTTAGTTTGCGGACATCCGGTATATGGGTGTATCAATGATACGGAAAAACTATATCAAGATGGTGTTTTTGATGAAGTCCTGATAGGAATTGGCTATAAGCATTTTGATTTTAGAAAGGCTGTATATGAAAGGTTCAAGAGCATTGTGCCATTTGGAACTTTTGTCCATTCAACCTGCTATGTTGATCCTACAGCCGAAATCGGGAAAGGTGTTGTAATCTATCCGAGATGCATCATAGATAAAAACGCACAAATTAAGGATAATGTTTTCATCAATTGGGGAAGTGGAATCGGTCATGACGCTATTATGGAATCTCATACATTTGTAGCTGCAATGGTGCTGATTGCAGGCTTATCTCATGTCGGTGAAAAATGTATGATTGGTAATGGAACGGTTACGATTGATCATATCAGTATTGCTGATTCGACAACTATAGGTGGTGGTGCAGTTGTCGTGAAAAATATTGTTGAACCAAATGGTGTTTATGTTGGTAATCCAGCAAGATTCCTTAAGAATAGAGTTGAGCAATGAAAATTGAGGAATTGTCAATAGGAATGGAATATCGCCTGAAAAAGAGCTTCAGCGATGAGGATGTCCAATCTTTTTCAAGAATGAGTTTGGATGATAATCCAATTCATGTTGATGAGGAATATGCGTCAAAGACAATTTTTGGAAAGAAGATCGTTCATGGCTTTTTGACAGGTTCATTATTTAGTGCAATTATTGGCACAAAGATGCCTGGACATGGCTCTGTTTATCTTAAACAGGAAATGAATTTCCGCAAACCAGTATATCATGATGAAACTATAGAAGCTGTTGTTAAAGTATCAAATATTGTAAAAGAAAAGTCTTTGGTGTATTTAGATACATTTTGTGTCAATTCAAACGGTGAAGTGGTTATTGATGGGTACGCAATTATCAAATTGATATAGATATGCGTTCAATCTCAGTTAATGGAATTTGGAAATTGCTTGGCGTGAATTTTGTTTACGCTTCAGTTTCCATCGCCACCAAATTCACATCGCTTCAGGAATTCTTAAGTTTAAAGTATTTTCTCGGTCTTGCGATTGTGGTTGCCATGCTTGGCATCTACGCCATCATCTGGCAGCAAGTCCTCAAACGCATTGAGCTTACGACGGCTTATATGTTCAAAGGCACGAGCCTTATTTTCGTTCTGCTGTTTTCAGCGTTGATATTCAATGAAACCATAACGGTGTGGAACATCGTCGGCGCAAGCCTGATAGTGGGTGGAATAGTCTGGTTCGCAAAAGCGTGAGGTGCGAATTTGAAAAAAGTTTATTTTTCGTATGTTTGACGATCTGGAATTGAAAGAAATATTGCGTGATTTGTTGTCGAAGCCTTCTGAGACAGAAGTCGTTGAGTTTAAACGTGCGGAAAATGGTTTCAGCGATAACGAGTTGGGCGAGTATTTCTCTGCATTGAGTAATGAGGCCAATCTGAAAGGTGTGCCTTCAGCTTGGCTGGTGTTCGGCATCGACAATGACACTCATGAAGTTAAAGGAACAAATTATAAGTCAAGTCGGACATCGCTTGATGGGATGAAAAAGAAAATTGCTGACCAAACCACGAATCGCATTACTTTTTCAGAGATATATGAATTGTTTTACAGCTCAAAACGGGTTGTCATGTTTGAAATTCCTGCAGCATTGAGAGGCATTCCGACGGCGTTTAAAGGGCATTATTATGGTCGTGACGGCGAGTCGTTGGTCGCATTGAACATTCAGGAATTGGAAACGATACGAGACCAGCAGAATACGTCCGATTGGAGTTCTGAAGTTTGCAAAGGTGCCGCGGTTGATGATATTGACAGAGATGCCGTGGAATATTTTGTTGAGCACGGCATAGAATCGGGGCGTGTCCCGAAAAGTTGCAGAAAAGATACTGTTACCCATGTGTTGGAAAGCCTGAACCTTTTTGATGCTTCCGGCAATCTGAAAAAATCGGCCGTGCTTCTTTTCGGCAAGAATCCGCTCAGATTTATTCCGGGTGTCAGGTTCCGTATCGGACGTTTTGGTGAGTCGGAGACAGAATTGATAACACAGGATGTCGTTGAAGGTGATGTGATTAGAATGGCCGACAGAGTGATTGAATTGCTCAAAATAAAATATCTCAACTCATTGATAAGTTATGAAGGCTTGCAACGGAAGGAAACGCTTGAAATTCCGGAAGAGGTGCTGAGAGAGTTGATATATAATGCTATAGTTCACAAGGATTATCGCGGTGTCGATATTCAGTTGCAGGTGTTTTCAGATAGAATCGTGTTGTGGAATGAAGGTGTTCTGCCTTCTGGTTATACAGTTGAAACGTTGTTGCAGCCGCATAAGTCACGCGCCCGTAACCAAAGCATGGCTGACGTTTTTTTCCGTGCCGGTTTCATTGAGACTTGGGGCAGAGGCATTGGCAGGGTGTGCGAGGTTATGGCGGCGAGCGGATTGGAGTCACCACAGTTCAATTGTGTTTGTGGAGGTGTCGAGGTCGTTGTTAAGCGTGAGGTTTCGGTGAAAAAGATTAATGGTCAGAAAACCTCGGAAAATGGTCAGAAAACCTCGGAAAATGGTCAGAAAACTTCGGAAAATGGTCAGAAAACCTATAGTTGGTTAGATGAAATCAGTCAGAAAGATGATCTGAAAAAAGACCAGAAAGATCTGTTGATTGCAATAATGAAGCAGATTGAAAATGACGACAGGGTCACGCAGAACATACTGGTTTCGGTTACAGGGAAGGTTCGTGCTACGGTTCAGAAATATTTGCAGTATCTTGTTGAAAACGATTATATTGTCCGTGTCGGTCCTGACAAAGGCGGAAGGTGGCAAATCAATGATGAAAAATGAAACCATAACGCTTTGGAACATCATCGGCGCAAGTCTGATAGTGGGTAGAATCGTTTGGTTCGCGAAAGCATAAATGAATGTATTACATAGTTGTCATAACAAGCGTGTTCATTGCGGCTCTTTCGCAATTGCTTCTGAAAAGCAGTTCGAAGGACGAGCATGAGAATGTCATCCGTGAATACCTTAACTGGAAAGTGATTTGTGGTTACGGCATGATGGGCATATCTTTACTCATGAACATTTTTGCGATGAGCAAAGGCATACAAGTAAAAGAAGTCTCTATCATAGAATCATTGAGCTATCTGTTCGTCCCGTTTTTGTCGTACTTGGTTTTTAAGGAGAAACTCAGCTGGCAGAAAATGGGCGCAATAGGAGTGATAATGATTGGTGTGTTGGCGTTTTTCCAATGAAAAATGAAATTTGAATCTTATGTATATTCCTTTCAATAAGCCCTATCTCACGGGCAAGGAAGCCCATTACATGTACCAGGCGGTATATGATGGCAAGATTTCTGGCAATGGCGAGTTTACGAAAAGATGCCAGAAGTATTTCGAAGAACGTTACGGCTTCAAGAAATGCCTGCTGACGACAAGTTGCACCGATGCGCTGGAGATGGCTTCTATCCTCTGTGATGTGAAACCTGGCGATGAGGTCATTGTGCCGAGTTACACGTTCGTGTCGTCGGCTTTGGCGTTTGTCAGGGCGGGAGCGAAAATCGTTTTTGCCGATAGCTGCAACGACAATCCGAATATCGATGCCGATAAGATAGAGGAACTGATTACGCCTCGTACAAAGGTGATTGCTCCCGTCCATTACGCTGGTGCGGCATGCGACATGGACAAGATTATGGAGATTGCCAACCGTCACAATATCCTTGTAGTTGAAGATGCTGCTCAGGCTATCGATTCCTATTTTATTTCGCCAAAGACGGGCGAGAAGAAAGCACTTGGAAGCATAGGACATTTCGGCTGTTTTTCGTTCCACGAGACCAAGAACATCATTTCTGGTGAAGGCGGAATGCTGACGATTAACGACGAGCGTTTCATCCGTCGTGCCGAAATCATTTGGGAAAAGGGTACGAACCGTGCAGAGTTTTTCCGTGGCGAGGTGAACAAATATGGTTGGGTTGATGTCGGTAGTTCGTTCCTTCCGAGTGAAGTTGTCGCAGCATTCTTGTGGGCTCAGATTGAGCATCTCGATATGATTCAGGAAAAACGCAAGATGTTATGGAATAAATACTATGAATTGCTATCGCCAGCAGCTGCCCAAGGGAAGTTCGGTTTGCCTAATGTGCCTTCATACGCCACCAACAATGCCCACATGTTCTATCTGGTGTGCAATAGCCTCGAAGAACGTACGGCATTGATAAACAAACTGAAGGCAAACGATATTGGGGCCGTGTTCCATTATCTCAGTCTTCATAGCAGCCCATATTACCAAGATAAGCACGATGGTCGCGACTTGCCGAACTGCGACCGCTTTGCCGATTGCTTGGTTCGCTTGCCGATGTTCTATGAACTGACTTTAGAAAATGTCGAAACAATTTGTAAAATAATAAACCAATGAAAGTAGCACTCATCACTGGCATCACTGGACAAGACGGCAGTTTTCTTGCCGAATTCCTGCTGAAGAAAGGCTATCAGGTACATGGCTTGGTGCGTCGCTCATCGACCTTCAACCGTGGCAGGATTGAACACATCTATCTGGATGACGAAATCCGCGACATGAATGACAGCCTGATTTCGAAGGCTTTCCAACTGCACTATGGCGATATGACCGATTCGAGTTCGCTGGTGCGTATCTTGCAAATCGTCCAGCCTGACGAAATCTATAACCTTGCCGCGCAAAGCCATGTGAGGGTGAGCTTCGAGTGCCCAGAATATACGGCCGAAACCGATGCTACGGGTACCCTGCGGTTGCTTGAAGCCATCAAGATACTAGGCTTGGAAAAGAAGACGAAAGTGTATCAGGCATCCACTTCTGAGCTGTTCGGTATGGTGCAGGAAGTGCCTCAGCGTGAGACCACTCCTTTCTATCCGCGTAGCCCGTATGGAGTTGCCAAGCTTTATGCCTATTGGATTATCAAGAACTATCGCGAAGCCTACGGTATCTTTGCGGTGAATGGCATCCTCTTCAACCACGAGAGCGAGCGTCGAGGCGAGAACTTCGTCACCCGCAAGATAACGATGGCGGCGGCACGCATCGCACGGGGGTTGCAAGAGAAACTCTATTTGGGCAATCTCTCAGCCCTTCGCGACTGGGGCTATGCCAAGGATTATGTCGAGTGTATGTGGCTGATGCTGCAGCAGGAAAAGCCGGAAGATTTCGTGATAGCCACAGGCTCGTACCATACGGTTAGGGAGTTCTGCACGCTGGCATTCCGCGAAGCAGGCATCGATTTGGCTTGGGAAGGCGAAGGCGTTGACGAGAAAGGTATCGACAAGAAGACGGGCAGGGTGCTCGTGGAAGTCGATCCGAAATTCTTCAGGCCTACCGAAGTCGATCAGCTCTTGGGCGACCCGACAAAGGCTCGCACGGTTTTAGGCTGGAATCCGCAAAAGACCAGTTTCGAGGATTTGGTGAAGATCATGGTGAAGCATGATTTGGAAATGTTGGAAAAGGAGTGATAGATTATGGCAACGGCAATCACAGTGACTTCGCCACTTCTCCCCAATCTTGATGAGTTCAACTTACTTCTGAAAGAGATTTGGGACAGCAAGTGGATTACCAACAATGGCCATTTCCATCAACAATTGGAAAAGGCTTTGTGTGAATATCTTAAAGTTCCGTATGTTAGTGTGTTCACTAACGGAACCTTGCCATTGATAACTGCGTTGCAGGCGTTGAGAGTTACAGGGGAGGTTATAACAACCCCTTATAGTTTTGTGGCAACGACCCATTCGATATGGTGGAACGGAATAAAACCAGTGTTTGTTGACATTGACCCCGCAACGTGTAATCTTGATCCTGAAAAGATTGAGGCAGCGATAACGCCAAGAACGACAGCTATCATGCCCGTGCATTGCTATGGCAAGCCTTGCGATACGAAACGCATTCAGGAGATGGCCGACAGGTATGGCTTGAAGGTGATTTATGATGCGGCCCATGCTTTTGGCGTGGAAGTGAAAGGGAAGTCGATTCTTGAAGAAGGTGATATGTCAACATTGAGCTTCCATGCGACAAAGGTTTTTAATACGGTTGAAGGCGGTGCCTTGATTTGTCATGATGAGGCGACAAAACGCAGGATTGATGATTTGAAGAACTTCGGCTTTCATGGTGAGACCGAGGTGGTGGCTCCCGGTATCAACAGTAAGATGGACGAAATGCGTGCGGCATACGGTCTGTTGAATCTGAAACAGGTGGATGCGGCTATCGAAGCCCGTCACCAAGTGGCTATAAAATACCGTGAGGCATTGTGCAATATTGAAGGCATTTCCTTCTTTGACGATATGCCGGGCGTGCGTCATAACTATTCCTATTTCCCGATTTTCGTGGATGCGGAACAATATGGCATGACACGTGATGAATTGTATTTCAAGATGAAGGAAGACAATGTGTTGGGCCGTCGCTATTTCTATCCTTTGATTAGCACTTTTTCGACCTATCGTGGGTTGGAATCGGCAAGACCTGAAAACTTGCCGGTGGCGACTCGCATTGCTAATGAAGTGATCTGTCTGCCTATGCATCATGCTTTAAGTGAGGCAGATGTGGAAAAAGTAATTGAATTGATTGTGAGATAAGAATTGCTTGGATAAAACGCAATATAATGAACGTCAAAGAGGTTTACAATCAATTGCTGAAATTGGATGAAAGCATCCAGATTGAGGTCAAGCAGGGCAGTGAGATAGGCCGCTCTGTCATGGAAACCATTTGTGCGTTCTCAAATGAGCCTGGCATTGTCGAGGGATACATCCTCTTGGGCATCAGCAAGGATTCAAATGGCAGCTATTATGTTTCAGGCGTTGACAATCCTGACAAAATCCAGATGAATCTTGCCACACAATGCAGTTCCGTTTTCAATCAGCCCATCCGTCCTTTAATCCATACTGAAATCGTCGAAGGTAAAGTCATTGTCTTGATTCATGTGCAGGAGTTGCCAGCCGCTCAAAAGCCGTTGTTCTTTTCGAGTCAGGGACTCCCAAGAGGTGCTTGGCGACGAATAGGCTCCACCGATCAGAGATGCACGGAGGATGATTTGAAATTGTTTTACAATAGCAGCGATAGTTTTGAAACGGCTATTGTTCACGACACAACAGTCGATGATGTTGACGAAAATGCCATAAAAAGGTATAAGCAACTTAGGGCCAATGTCAATCCGATGGCGGAGGAACTTCATTTCGATACAGAGGACTTGCTCATATCGTTAGGGTGTGCTAAGAAAATCAATGATGGATTTCGGCTGACTTATGCCGGCCTTCTTACTTTCGGATTGACTGCTTCGTTGAGACGAATTATGCCTGCCATTCGTATCGACTATATAAGAATCAATGGTAAAGAGTGGATTGAGGATCCTGTCAATAGATTTACCACTATTGATATGCGAGGACCGCTCATGCTTTTAATCAATAGGATTTTCACAACGGTGACCGATGATTTGCCACATGGATTCATGCTTGAGGAAGGAAAACTGCAGGCGGCATCGTTAGGTTTGCCGAGCAGGGTGTTGCGTGAAGCGCTTGTCAATGCCATCATTCATAGGGCATATACCGTTCAATCACCGATACAGGTCATCAGATATTCCAACCGTATTGAAATCCGAAATCCAGGCTTCTCTTTAAAACCAGTGGAGCAGTTTTCGCAGCCGGGTTCTGAACTGAGAAATCCGTTCATCAGTTCCATTTTCCATGAGACCAATTTGGCCGAGACCAAGGGAAGCGGCATTTCTACCATTGGAAGGCTGATGAATGAAGTCGTGCTTTCAAAACCGAGGTTTGAATCGTCAAGACAATCCAATTCTTTTACCACTACGATAATGCTTGAAGCCATTGATGATGCAACAAGCATTCTTCTTGCAGAAATGCTTTCGAGTGATACTGCCATGAAAAAAATCTGCAAAAGATATTGGTAGTCAGCGTTTAAATACTAAAAAAACTACCACGAAAACTACCACGAAAACTACCACGAAAACTACCACGAAAACCATTGATATTTTAGCAAAAATCATCAAGAATCCTTATATTACCGTCAGTAAGTTGGCTGAAATGTTTCAAATCAGTGATGAGGGTGTGCATTATCACATCCGGAAGCTGACGAAGCAGGGCCGAATAGTAAGGATTGGCGGCAAAGGCGGCTATTGGAAAATCATTCAAAGCAAGTGATTGGCATAGTGCATGATGGATTGGAATATGAGAATGGATATCGAATTGTATAAATAAATAGTTGATTTTATGAATAGAAGAGAATTGCAGATGCTTGACTTGTTAAAAGAATTAAAACAAGTCTATGGCATATATGGGATTAAAGCTGAATTTGAGGCAGAAGGTGCTCGTATGGATGAACTTATTAGTTTGAGGGAACTGGTTCTCCGTGCAGATCTTGATTTTGTGATAAAGATTGGAGGATGCGAAGCGGTTCATGATATGAATCAATGTAAATTGTTGGGCGCGACAGGTGTTATGGCACCAATGATTGAAACTCCATTTGCTATAAGCAAATTCCAATCAGCGGCTGAGCGTGTGTATGGTGAGGAAATAAATACAGTTGAGTGGATAATAAATGCAGAAACTATAACATGCCTTGCAAATTATGATGCTATTCTTGAACAGAGTAAAGACTTTTTGCAAGCAGTGACTGTTGGACGTAGTGATTTGTCTGCATCTATGGGAATTAAAAGAAATGAAATTGAGTCACAGATGGTTTATGAAACTACACGCGTTTTGGTCGAAAAATCAAAATTGTATGGTTTAAAAACGAATTTTGGTGGAAATATTGGAATTGAAAGTATTCCATTTATCCAAAAAATGAGCGATGTGGCCGATCGCTTTGAAACAAGAAAAGTAATTGTTCGTATGGATAATGATGCAGATAAGCTTAGAAAGAGTATCGAAAAGGCATTGAATTTTGAATTGCTTTATCTTTTGAATAAACGGGATTATTATGAACGTCTTTCATGTGAGGATGAAGCACGTATAGAAAGAATGCGGAAACAATTAGGAATGGCAAAATAACAATATGTCAAGAATTGTAACTTTTGGAGAAATTATGCTCAAATTGTCAGCAGAAGAATACAGACGACTTGAGCAGACAAACCGACTTGGGGTTGAATTCTCAGGTGCTGAGGCAAATGTTGCTGTTTCGCTTTCAAGATTTGGAGCAGATGTGTGTTTTGTTACGAAATTGCCTAAAAACGATTGGGGAGAATCAGCCATTACCTGCCTTAGGCAACATGGTGTAGATACACGTTTTATCTCAAGAGGAGGCGAAAGGATTGGAATTTATTTTTCTGAAAAAGGCGCAAGTCAACGGCCTTCAAAAGTTCTATATGACAGAAAACATTCGTCAATAGCGGAGTCAAATCCTGTAGATTTTGATTGGGAATTGATTTTTGAAGGTGTTAAATGGTTCCATTTTACTGGTATTACGCCAGCGCTGAGCAAAACAACAGCTTTGATATGTGAACAAGCATGTGTAGAAGCGAAAAAAAGAGGGATAACTATTAGTTGTGACCTTAATTATCGCTCAAAACTTTGGTCGTCAGAAGAAGCAAAACGGGAATTGACTAAATTGTGCGAATATGTTGATGTGTGTATTGCAAACGAAACGGATTCCATGGATGTTTTCGGATTGTCATCAGAAAAATTGAAGGATGTTTTTAGTTTTAAGTTTGTCTGCGTTACACAACGTGAATCTTATTCAGCAAGTGATAATGGTTGGTCAGCAATCATGTACACTAACAATGGTGTAATTAGAAGTCCAAAATACGACATCCATATAGTAGATAGAATAGGTGGTGGTGATTCTTTTGCAGCGGGACTTATTTATGGGTTGATTAATAATTGGGAAGAACAGCGTGCGCTGAATTTCGCAGTAGCAGCGAGTTGCCTCAAACAAACGATTGAAGGTGATTTTAATTTGGTAACAGTTTCAGAGGTTGAAGATCTTATGAACGGCAACTCTTCTGGAAGAATACAACGATAAAAATGATTAAACCATCAGAAATTTCAAATTCAATACAAACGTCGTATACACGCCAGTTGTTTAATCTTGCCAAGGATTATAATGACGTGATTGACTTTACGCTTGGTGATCCGGATGTTCAAACACATCAAGCGATTAAAGATGCTGCATGCCGTGCAATTCAGGATGGAAAGACGCGCTATTCGCAGAATGCAGGTTTGCTGGAATTAAGGCAGACAATTCATGATTATTATTTGCGAAAAGAAGGTCTGAATTATAATCCTGAGAATGAAATACAGGTTTCGGTAGGCGCTATGGAAGGACTTTATCTTGTTTTTTTGGCATTGCTCAATCCTGGCGATGAAGTTATTATTCCTGCACCGTATTATGTGAATTATACGCAGATGGTGCCGATGTGTCATGGTGTACCAGTGATAGTTGATAATCCTGATGTAAATGATTTGTCATTTAGAATTCAAGATGTTGAAGATGCTATTAGTCCAAAGACAAAAGCTATTATGCTAAATACTCCTTGTAATCCAACAGGAAAAATAATCCCTCAAGAAACACTTATGGGTGTTGCTGAATTGGCGATAAAACACAATCTAGTTGTGATTGCGGATGAGGTGTATAAATGTCTTGTGTATGACAAGCGAGAATGGAAGAGCATTGCATCATTTGACGGGATGCGAGAACGTACAATTATTATCAATTCCCTTAGTAAAGAATTTTGCATGACAGGATATCGTATCGGTTACGTCCTTGGTCCAAGCGAGATTATCGCTGCGATGACGAAGCTACAGGAAAATGTTGCTGCTTGTGCTCCATTACCTAGCCAGTATGCTGCAATAGAAGCCTTGAGTGGAAAAGAAGATTATTCAAAAGATATGGTGCGAACATTTACAGAAAGGAAAAACTGTATAGCAAGTGGTATTCGAGCTATACCTGGTTTAGCTTGCTATGAGCCGGAAGCAACTTTTTATCTGATGGTTGATATTTCATCTACAGGGTTGAAATCACTTGATTTTGCATTAGAATTGTTGAAATCACAACACGTTGCGGTCGTTCCTGGGCTGACATACGGAAAGAGTTGTGATAATTATGTTAGAATTGCATTCACTAAAAATGTTGAAGAGATTCATGAAGGGGTGAGAAGGATTGGTGAGTTTATGAAAGGAATTATGAAATGAAAAAACTTTTGATGTTGGGCGGATCGCTCTATCAGACATACGCTATAAAGGAAGCTAAACGCTTGGGCTATTATGTGATTACGGCTGATTATCTTCCAAGCAATCCTGGTCATAGATTTGCCGATGAATATCATAATGTCAGCACCACAGACAAGGATGCCGTGCTCAAGTTGGCTGCTGAATTAAAAGTGGATGGGGTGGTGGCATATGCTTCCGACCCTGCGGCTCCAACGGCAGCTTATGTTTGTGAAAGGCTTGGTCTTCCCACATCTCCCTATAAATCTGTTGAGATTTTGTCCAATAAGGATCTTTTCCGGAATTTTCTCCAGCAGAATGGCTTCAATTGTCCCAAGGCAATGGGGTTCGCGACTTATGAAGAAGCTTTGACACATATTGACGATTTCAAACTTCCGGTTATGGTGAAACCTGTAGATTCATCTGGCAGTAAAGGCATCAATAAGATGACGGATAAAAGCCAGTTGAAAGATTTCGTAGAAGAGGCTCTGAGTTATTCCAGAGGGAAGCGATTCATAATAGAAGAATTCATCGTCAAGAAAGGACATCAGATCTCGGGCGATGCATTTTCCGTTGACGGAAAATTGGTTTTTCATTGCCTAGGCAACGAGTTCTACGACCCGAATTGCGATAAGGATTTTGCGCCTCTTGGTGAGTGCTGGCCGTTTCAGATGGATCATAAATACATCGAAGACTTGGAACGGCAACTTCAATGGCTAATGACTCTTTTAAATATGAAGAGTAATGCATACAATGTTGAAGCTATTGTAGGAGAGGATGATAAAGTATATCTTCTTGAACTTGGAGCCCGTTCTGGTGGCTCGCTGATACCTCAGGTTACGGAATGTGCCACTGGCATTAATATGGTTACTTGGGTTATTCAGGCTGCTGCGGGAGACCCGATTGACTTGACACCGCTTCGAGGAAGAATCGAAATGCCTATCAAAGGTTATTGGAGCAACTATATGGTTCATTCCAATGTTACGGGTATATTTCAAAGTATTAGTTTTGATTTGGATTTTAAAAAGAATCATCTTGTTGATTTTGTCAATGACCTTCACATCGGGGATAAGGTTCACAGATTTCGCGATGCTCAGGATTGTATAGGTGAATTCATTCTCCATTACGAATCCATGGAGCAGATGTTTGAGGTGATTAAGAATATTGAAAACTATATTGAAGTTAAAGTGAGATGAAGAATGCAATAGGCGGATATTTCGAACTTGAGCTTCGCAAGGGAGCGCATTACCACAAGGATGCTTTGAGGTTGAATACGGCTCGGAATTGTTTCGAGTAAGTTGAAAAATGGATAAAAGTGATTGTGAAATGATGGAGAGAAACGCTGTCCATAATTTAGTTTACGCTGTTGAAAGTCAGACTTTCGACCGCAAAAGCATTAAAATTGCGGCGAAGGATTTGGCGGTCATTGTCGTGGCTTTTGCCAATGCGGACGGTGGAACAATCGCTATTGGAATTGCAGATGATGGCGAATTGGAAGGAATTGACAGGCATCAGGAGCATGTGAATGAGTTGCTGCGCGTTCCGTTCGATTTTTGTCAGCCCACCGTCAAAGTATCGGTGGAAAAGTTGCCGTTTTTCCATGACAATGGAGAGTCGGATCACATTCTTCTGATGAATGTGCAGCAGAGCCGGAAAGTTCACGCGAACCAAAAAGACGAGGTGTTTTACCGTGTTGGCGACAAGTCCAAGAAATTGACGTTTGACGAGCGCTTGCAGTTGCTTTATGATAAAGGGGAAATGGTTTATGAAAGCAAATCCGTTTTTGGAGCTTCCATTGATGACCTTGACTTGCAACTTGTTCAATCGTATTGCGATTTGATTGGTTACACCAAGTCGCCCTTGGAGTACTTGGAACAGAACGACAAACTGATTGTCAAGGAAGGGAATGGGTACAAGATAAGTTCCGCTGCCATTCTGCTGTTTGGCAGGAAACCGCAGGATTTCTTTCCTCGTGCGCAAGTGCGTTTCATAAAATATCAGGGGACCGAAGCTTTGACGGGTGCCCAGATGAATGTGATGAAAGACGTCGTTTTTGACGGAACCATCCTTGACATGGTGAATAAAAGCATTGCCTTTGTCGGAACGCAGATACGCGAGCATACTTATTTAGGCAAAGATGCGCGCTTCGTTACCAAGGCTGAATATCCCGAGTTTGTCTGGAAAGAATTGATTATAAATGCGATAACGCATCGCGATTATAGCATTTTAGGGACAGACATCCAGGTTAAGATGTTTGACGACCGCATTTCTGTGGAGAGTCCAGGCAATTTGCCGAGTATCGTGCGTTTGGACAATATGAGATATGTGCATTTCTCACGCAATCCCATCATTGCCAAGTTTTTGAAAGTGCATAAATTTGTCCGCGAGTTCGGCGAAGGTGTGGACAGGATGTACCGTGAATTGCAGGAGGCTGGCAATCCCTCTCCAAAGTATGAGCAGATTGCTTTTATGATTGTCGGAACAGCATATACCTCAATGTCTGTACATTCTGATGAAACGGAGCATGAATCTTCGAATGTTACGGATAAGAAACAGAAAGATGAAAGTTCGGAGAAAAGTTCGGAGAAAAGTTCGGAGAAAAGTTCGGAGAAAAGTTCGGAGAAAGTGTTGTGGTTGATGAAGGAAAACCCCGAAATAGCAATACAGGAACTTGCTGGAAAACTTTCCATAACCACTCGCGGAGTTGAGAAGATAATCGCCAAGTTGAAGTCTCAAGGTCTGATTACCCGAATAGGACCGGATAAGGGAGGACGCTGGCAGGTTAACGAGATAGAGAAAGGAAAATAATGGATAAGGCAATAGGTGGATATTTCGGCTTAGAACTTCGCCATGGCGAACATTATCACAAGGATGCCATCCGGCTGAACACGGCACGGAATTGTTTTGAGTTCGTTTTTTTCAAAACTAACATAATATAATAACGGAATAAATGAAAATTCAGATAGATACACATTTGACACAAAAAGAAGTTTTCACATTACTTCTGCGTTTTGATGAGGTATTCATTGAGCCCTTGCACGAGAGTGTTGATTTTGCTGATTATAGTAGTAAGTTAAGCCAATTAGCTCATTTCGTTTTGGTGCATGATCAAGATGTATTGATTGGATTTATTGCTTATTATTTGAATGATGAAGGTGAGTTTGCTTACATTTCGTTGACTGCAATTCTTCCCGAGTGGCAACACAAAGGTATCGGGCATTTGATGTTCACAAGCTTGTATGATTATATTGGGGGGAAGTATTCTTTTTTGAATTTGGAAGTTTTGAAAACCAATATAAATGCGAGAGGTTTTTATAAGAAAGAAGGTTTTATTATGAGTGAAGATCGCAACGAAAAATTGCTGATGTCAAAAAAACTCATGGACGGAATTGAGTGATTATACTGCAATATTCCAAAACCCTTTGGTGCAGCGAATTGCTTGTAATCTTGTTGATTACGAGTGGTATTTGTGTAAAATGATTTGTTTTGACAATAAATGAATGAGAAATGTCAGATTGCTTGGTAAGTATTAGTTGTTTTACATACAATCATGAGCCATACATACGCGAATGTCTGGATGGCTTCGTGATGCAGCAGACGAATTTCCGTTTTGAGGCAATCGTTCATGACGATGCATCAACGGATGGAACAGCCGATATTATCCGCGAATATGCGGAGAAGTATCCAGACATAATTAAGCCTATATTTGAAACGGAAAATCAGTATTCCAAACATGATGGCTCTTTGGAAAGGATAATGAATGAGGCATGCACCGGAAAATACATCGCCCTTTGCGAAGGCGACGACTACTGGACGGATCCGTTGAAGTTGCAGAAGCAGGTAGATATTCTGGAAAAAGATGAAACATTGATGGCTTGTGTTACAAATTGTTCAGTGGTGAATGATAAAGGTAAAACAATAAAAGAAATAAGAGGTGGAGTGGTAAAAGATGATATTGAGGGGAGATATGATTTAAGAGATTTTTTTAATAACAGCCATCTATATCCGACATTGAGTGCCGTTTACCGTAATTCACATCGTGAAGAAGTTCGAGAGAAGACCGAAATAATGTTGAACCCCTATTTCGGTGATTGGACTTTGTGGGTCGCTTTGCATTGTTTTGGGGATTTTTATTTCCTGAATGAGGTTACTTGTGCATACAGAATAAATCCAACATCTTTAACACATACTGACACAATACAGAGAAAAATAGGTTCGGCAAAAGAATATTTTAGACTCTTTCCTGCGGTAGCCTCGGTATTACCGGATGGTTATGAAGACGTACAAAAAGACTTGAGGGATAATACGGCTTGGATATGGTGGGATTTGGGACATGCTTATTTCAAGGCACATAAATATTCCAAAGCATTATGGTGTTTGTTTAGGTGTGGACTGAAGAATCCATCTTATATGCTTAAGTCAATGATGTCAGCAATCTCATCCCGAACTGCTTGAGTTGAGTTTGATGGAATCTTCGGATTCATCGCACTTCATTGGTGTTTTTTTCTGACGCTTTTTGATAGGATGATGTTTTTGAATTGTGACTAAATGTTTCAAAATGTAGGGCTCGTTGGAAAGGTCTGAAAAGTGAAATAATACAATATATAAGAAAAATATAAGACCTGGGTATAAATGTGTTGGCTTGACTAAGTTATTCGAATGACTTGCCCAAGTCATTTAGAAATGATATGGTTGTAAAATGACGAATACTAGATGAAAAATAAAATCCGACTACCATGGAAAACTATGAGTAAGTCGAGGCAGTGAAATAATTATATTTTGTTTAATTAATTGAATGATAAAGTGTTGTAAAATATGTCCACGGCAATAGAATTTGAAAACATATCAAAGCAATACCGCTTGGGATTGGTGAGCACCAAGACCTTGAGTCACGACATCCGTCGTTTTTGGATTACCAATGTGTTGGGCAAGGAAGACCCGTATCTGAAGATTGGCGAGACCAACGACCGTTCTACCAAAGGCAGTTCGGAATACGTTTGGGCCTTGCGCGATATCAACTTCAAGGTAGAGCAGGGCGATGTGGTTGGCATCATCGGCAAGAATGGTGCAGGGAAAAGCACTCTGCTGAAGCTCCTATCTAAGGTGACGGGCCCAACAACGGGCGTTATCCGTGCCAAGGGACGTATCGGCTCGCTGCTTGAGGTCGGGACAGGTTTCCACCAAGAGATGACTGGCCGTGAGAATATCTATCTGAATGGAGCCATCCTTGGTATGACGAAAGCGGAGATTACCAAGAAGTTGGACGAAATCATCGACTTTTCGGGTTGTGAACGTTACATCGATACACCTGTCAAGCGTTATTCGTCGGGCATGATGGTGCGTCTCGGCTTCGCTGTGGCAGCGCATCTCGACCCAGAGATTCTTGTCGTGGATGAGGTGTTGGCTGTTGGCGATGCCGAGTTCCAGAAGAAGGCCATCGGCAAGATGCAGGACGTGAGCAAGGGCGAGGGAAGGACGGTGCTTTTCGTGAGCCATAATATGACTTCAGTAAAAAGCTTGTGCCATAATGGAATCATCCTTCAAAATGGAATTATCATTGACAGTGGCCCAATCGAAGGAATTGTCGGACATTATCTTCGTGGCGGAAACGATGTTGACAATCATAAGATTTGGGAAAATCCACAAATCAAGAAAAATGGATTTGAGCTATTGGAAATAGGTGTTAGAAGAACCGACCATGATTGGAAAGATGTGATTTCGATGGATAACGAAATTGAAATCGTGACAAAATTCAAGCTGACGCAAGCCTACAAACAACTTCATCTTTGCTTCCATTTTAAAAATGACACGGGAGAAAAGATCTTTTCTTCAATGCCCAAACGAGCTGATTATAATTATGAACATGGTATTGGAGAATATGTTCAAACTTGCATTATTCCTGCAAGTTTCTTGAATTCTGGTAATTTTTCTTTGGATTTATATGTAGTTGAGAATCGTTTTTATGCGTTCATAATTGAAAACGATATAGTTTCATTTGTGGTCTCTGAAAAATGTAACGAATTAGGAACTTATATGGGACGCGAACCAGGAAGCGTTACCCCTGACTTTAATGTGATAGAAAACAGATTATAATAATATGAAAGTAGTAATATTAGCCGGCGGATTTGGGTCGAGAATTTCGGAAGAGAGTATCTTCAAGCCTAAACCGATGATTGAAATCGGTGGTATGCCAATCTTGTGGCATATCATGAAGGAATATGCCTATTACGGATTTACTGAATTCGTAATTTGTGCTGGCTACAAACAGGAATATATTAAGCAATGGTTTGCCAACTATTTCTTGCAAATGAGTGATGTGACTTTCGATTATTCGGATGGCCGAAACGACATGATTGTCCATGAAAATCATGCAGAGCCTTGGAAAGTCACTGTGGTGGATACAGGCTATAATACCATGACTGGTGGTCGTATCAAGCGCATCCAATCGTACATCGGCAATGAACCTTTCTTCATGACTTACGGTGATGGCGTTTGCGATGTGGATATGAACAAGTTGTTTTCTTTCCATAAGTCGCACGGGAAAAAAGCAACGCTAACTGCAGTGAAAATCAAGCAAGAAAAAGGCGTTTTGAATATAGGTGGTGACAATGCAGTGAAATCGTTCCGTGAAAAGAATATGCTGGATGGCGCTCCTATCAATGCAGGATATATGGTGCTTGAGCCGAGTGTGTTTGACCTCATTGAAGGCGATCAAACTGTATTTGAGAGAGAACCTTTAGAGACTTTGGTCGAACAAGGTGAATTGATGTCGTATGTCCATGAAGGTTTTTGGCAATGTATGGATAACATTCGCGAAAAACAAACTCTTGAAAAACTCCTTGCCGATGGTGTTGCACCTTGGAAAAAATGGTAAAGAATGAATAAAAACACAGATGTTTTTAATGGCTTTTTCTTTGGAAAACGTGTCCTCGTCACGGGTCACACGGGCTTCAAAGGTTCGTGGCTGAGCATCTGGCTGCACGAGTTGGGTGCCGAAATGGTGGGCGTGGCCTTGGATCCTTACTCCGATAAGGATAATTATGTCCTCAGCGGCATCGGTGAGAAGATGAAAGCCGACTTGAGGGCTGATATTCGCGATGGAGAAAAGCTGAAGGAGATATTTGCGGAATACAAGCCGGAAATCGTGTTTCATCTTGCGGCTCAACCTCTTGTCCGTCTGAGTTACGAAATACCTGTCGAGACCTATCAGACCAATGTGATGGGCACCATCAACGTGATGGAGGCGATTCGCAAGACGGATTCAGTCCGCGTGGCTGTGATGATTACCACCGACAAGTGCTACGACAACTGCGAACAAGAGAAAGGCTATGTCGAGACTGACCCATTTGGTGGTTACGATCCTTATTCGAGCAGCAAAGGTGCTTGCGAGATTGCCATCCAGAGTTGGCGACGTTCGTTCTTCAATCCTGAGGATTACGGAAAGAAACACCGCATGAGCATCGCCAGCGTGAGAGCTGGTAATGTTGTTGGTGGTGGCGACTGGGCCAAAGACAGAATCATCCCCGATTGCATCCGTGCCTTGGAAGCGGGAAAACCTATCGACATCCGTAGCCCGAAGGCTGTGCGCCCATGGGAGCATGTGCTGGAGCCGCTGAGCGGTTACATGATGCTCGCCCAAAATATGTGGGAACACCCGACCGAATATTGCGAAGGTTGGAACTTTGGCCCCGAAGCTGACTCGGTTAGCACGGTATGGGATGTGGCAACGGCCTTGACCAAGAGTTATGGTTGTGGCGAACTCAACGATGTGTCAAATCCGGAAGCCTTGCACGAAGCTGGTTTACTGATGCTGAATATCACCAAGGCGAAGACGCGTTTAGGCTGGAAGCCGAGAATGAACATGCAGCAGTGCATGGAACTTACCGCCGACTGGTACAAGCGTTATCGGAACGAGGATGTGTATGACCTTTGTGTGGAGGAAATAAGGAAATATTTAGAATAAATTCATTTGTGATATGAAGATTGCCATAAAGAATCGATGGCTATTGCCATTGATGGTGTTTGTTTTTAATGCACTTTTTGTGTTGCTGATAGTAAATGCTGTTGGAATCGTCTTTGATAGCACAGATGATGTTGGAATGTGTTATGTTGCAAATGGTAAGGTGTTCGGAACTCCTGATTGCCATCTTGTTTTTATCAATGCGATATATGGTTCATTATTGGCGTCATTATATACTTTGTTGCCAAAAATAGAGTGGTATTCGATACTGTTCCTTGTCATTCATGTTCTTTCAATCTCAACTATCAGTTTGTGTGTCATCCGAAACAATTTTAACAGGTTGCCAAAAGTCGTTTTTTTGGTCACTGTTTATGTGTTTTGGATTCGATGTATTACGGGGTTCCAATTTACAACTACAGCAGGTGTTGCCTGTTTCGCGGGTTGTCTTCTTTTGTTGAAAGAATCGACATGGAAAAAAGTTTGCGGGATACTATTCATCCTTGTCGCTTCAATGATAAGATTTGAAATGACAGCATTCATTGGACTGATTTTCAGTCCAATGATTTTCTATACTTATGGAAAAGAATGGAAGAGATATTTCTCATTATTGGTAATGCTGTTGCTGGTGTTAGGGATAAAGGGAGCTGACAGCCTTTTCTATCAATCGGACGATTGGAAAAACTACAAGGATTATAACTGCCAACGGTCGAAGATTAATGATAATCCCAATGCAGGAGTCCTCTTTTCAACACAAGTTGAAGGTTTGTCGGAGAATGATATCCGAATGATTCTTGGAACAGAACAAGATGCAACGATTGTTGATGCGAATCGCCTAAGGGATGTTAATAAAGTTGTTTCAGAAAAGACACACTTGTCGAAATTCTTGAAAGTATATCAACTAAAACATTATCTCTTATTTTTCGTGGTTTTTGCTTTTGTGTTGGCATTTGTGCTGTTTGGCAAATCGCCTAAACGAGAGAAAGTGTTGGCTTTGTTCTCGTATGGATTATTTGTGGCGCTTATTGCCTATAAGTCAATAGATTGGTATCTCAAAGATAGGGTAATCATTCCGTCTATTGTCCCATTGCTCTATATTTTCGTCTATTGTTTGCAAAATACTACGATAAGATATTCAATTAAAACTGGCCTGATAGTCGCTTTGGGACTATTTGTTTCAATTGTGTTTTCAAAGCAAATCATTGGAGTTTATTCGTCGAAAGCAGAACTCGAAAACATTTGGAATAAACAATATGAATTGATGACAGGAAATGGATTGAAAATGCTTTGGCCATCTGATATTGCTGAGCAAGGGTTGAACCCTTTTAAGATTAAGGATAATGATGTTGATTATGTGTTTGGTGGATGGTTCCTGGGATATCCTGCAAAAAATGCTTTGCACAATAACAAAGAATTGATTGATAAGAATGTGGGCATTCTCTTGTCAAACGATTATGGATGGGATACACTAATAATGGAACACTATACGAAATGTCTTGAAGAACATTATTTTATTGATGCAGAAGCGTTTAAGATTGATTCTTGTGATAAGTATAGTTTTTATGTTCTAAAGGGTAATTCACCTTGTGTTGAAAATGAGGAAATTAAATTTAGAGTTGAATATGACAATAACAGAAATTAAGAATATTGCTCAGTCAATCAGAAGAAAAGCATTGGTGTTGGCTCACAATGCAAACGAATCCCATTCGGGAGGAGCATTGTCGATGGCTGATGTTATGACAGTTCTGTATTCAAAATTTTTGAGAATATCACCTGATTCGTTGGATGATCCTCGGCGCGATCGCTTTATCTTGAGCAAAGGCCATTGCTGCTCAACTTATTATTCGTTGTTGGCCGAAATGGGTATTATCGATGAAGATTCCTTGATGGAACAGTTCGCAAAGAATGGCTCGCATTATTTTGCTCATGTCAGTCATAAACTGCCAGGCGTGGAACTGTCAACGGGAAGCTTGGGACATGGACTTCCTGTTGCCTGTGGCATGGCTTTGGGAAGTAAGCGTAGTGCTAACAAATTTGATGTCTATGTCCTTGTTGGAGATGGCGAAATCAATGAAGGCAGTAATTGGGAAGCGATAATGTTTGCTGCACACAATCATTTGGATAACTTGTGCCTGATTATTGACAAGAACCAAATGCAAGCTTTGGGGGATACGAAAGATATCATTTGTATGGATCCATTGGCAGAAAAGCTTCGTGCGTTTCAGTGGAATGTGATTGACATTGATGGCCATGATTATGAAGCTATTATTGATGCTTTCGAGAATTTCAAGGAATGTAAATCTAAACCTACTGTAATTATAGCGAATACGGTAAAGGGGAAAGGGGTCAGCTTCATGGAACATAATTTAAGGTTCCATTATAGTGCTCCAAATGATGAAGAATTAGCAAAAGCAATGGAGGAACTGAAATGAGGACGTCATTTATCAATCAGTTGATGGAAGAAGCCCGTCAAAATGACAGTATATTTTTACTAGTGGGCGATTTGGGGTATCATGTAATCGAACCATTTGCTCAGGAGTTCCCTGAACGTTTTCTGAATGTTGGCATTGCCGAGCAAAATATGGCAGGCGTTGCCGCCGGTTTGTCCATGACAGGTTTCAATGTCTATATTTATTCGATAGGCAATTTCCCAACATTGAGATGTTTGGAACAAATCCGTAATGATGTTGCCTATCATAAGGCGAATGTGAAAGTCGTGTCGGTTGGCGCTGGTTATGCCTATGGGAGTCTTGGGGCAACGCATCAAGCAACAGAGGAAATAGGAGCGCTTAGAGTCATACCCAATATGACCGTGTGCACACCAGGTGATCCTGCGGAAGCTCGTGCAATAGCAAAATTGTCGGCGAGCTACGAAGGCCCGATGTATATCCGTCTTGGCAAGGCTGGAGAAAAAAAAGTTCATCCTCAAGAAACAGTCGATTTGAGAATTGGTGACATCTTGCCGATTCGGACTTCTTGCTGCAACAGAAAAGCGGTATTGGCTTGTGGCAATATCTTGGATGCAGCAAGCAAGCAAATTGAAGAATGTCAATTGCCTTATGATTTGTATAGCATACCTTTTGTTAAGCCGATTGATAATGAACAGCTCAGAAGCATTGCCGAGTCGCATCCGGAAGGACTGATTACTATTGAAGAGCATCAAAGTTCATGTGGCATGGGTTCGGCTATAATTGAGCAGTTGAATGATATGTTTGCAAGTGGGGCTTTGGCTTCATATCCTAAGGTCAAGCGAGTTTCGATTCCTGACGAGTTTGCGGACGTTGTTGGGACCCAATCTTATTTAAGAGAATACGAACATTTGGTTTTGGAATAATATGAATACAAGCATTATAAATGAAGATTTGAACCGGATAGTGTCTGATGAAAATATAGATTGGACATTGTTCCGCAATGCTACTGTGCTGGTTACAGGGGCAAATGGCTTTTTGCCAGCCTATCTTGTTGAAACACTTTTGCATCTTAATGATGTTCAAGAAATGGAAATCACAGTCTTGGCATTGGTGAGAAATAAAGAGAAGGCGCAGAATCGTTTCGTGCATCGTCTTGGACGTAAAGATTTGGTATTTTTGGTTCAGGATGTGGCAGATGCTATTCAATACGAAGGTTCTATCGATTATATTATCCATTCTGCAAGTCAAGCCAGTCCAAAATACTATGGTTCGGATCCTGTCGGCACATTGAAAGCCAATGTCTTGGGTACGTATAATATGCTGGAATTGGCACGAGAAAAGAAAGTCAAGTCATTCTTGTTTTTCTCATCGAATGAGATTTATGGCAAAGTGCCAGTGGAATGTAACCCTCAGGACGAGATGACCGATGGTTATCTGGATACTTGTGCAGTAAGGTCGTGCTATGCTGAAAGCAAGAGAATGGGTGAGACCATGTGCGTGAGTTGGCATCATCAATATGGTGTGCCAGCTAAAATGGTAAGGATTTTCCATTCGTTTGGTCCCGGCATTACACTTAATGATGGCCGAGTGTTTGGCGATTTTGTTAGAAATGTTCTGGAAGGAACTGATATCGTGCTGAATAGCGATGGTTCGGCATTACGAGCTTTTTGCTATGTGAGTGATGCAACGAGGGCATTCTTTACCATTTTGTTGCATGGCGAGAATGCCAATGCCTATAATATGGGTAATCCTGACAATGAAATCTCAATTCTTGATTTGGCGAATCTGTTAGTGAATCAATATCCTGAGAAGAAGATGCGTGTCCAGGTTAATGTGCCACGAAATCAGGAAGGCTACATCAAAAGTCCGCTTTCGAGAGGACTGCCTGATATTACAAAATTGAAAAATCTCGGTTGGAATCCGGTGGTTTCAATCGGTGAAGCGTTTGATCGTACAATTCATAGTTTTATAGAATAATACTAAAGATGGAAAAGTCAAATGAACCCTTGGTGGGCATTGCCATTCCTGTTTATAATGGAGCACAGTTTATCCGTGAATGCCTTGACCATATTATTGATCAGACATATACGAATTGGATATGTGTGGTAACTGACAATAATTCCAATGATGGCACGTACGAAATCGTATTGGATTATGTTCGCAATAATGCCCGTTTCAAGGTGTTTAGAAATGCTAAAACGACAACACCATGGGAGAATTTTAATATTGCATACAATAATTTGAACGATGTATGTAATCCTAAGTATAGTATCGAATTTCCTGCTGACGATTGGATGTTCCCTACATGTTTGGAAAAAAAAGTAAATATGCTCGAGACCCATCATGATGTTGGTATGAGTTTGTCATACAGTATTTGTGGTAGTGAAGTCATTTATGGTGGTGTCCTTGATTATGAGAAGGGCGAAATATTCAATGGTAGAGAACTGCTGCATGACTATTTGAAGCACGATTCCTATATGGTAGGTAATCTTGGAACACCAATGTATCGAGTTGATGCATTGCGCAAAATAAATCCCCATTTGCGTGTTTATAATGAGAAAAACATTCATTGTGATGTCGAACTTGCTAATGATGTGTTAAGGGATTGGAATGTAGGCATGATATATGAGATTCTCAATTATTATCGGATTCACGAAGGGCAGGGATTGACTTTTGCAAGACGGTTTAATACAGATTTGTATGGTCATGAGGTTGAATTCCAAAAACACATGGATTTGTTTGATGATTTGGAAAAGGAATACCAGCACCATCGAATAGATTATGCCTTGTTCTTGCTGAAAATGAGGAGAGAGAATAAGACAGATGTTATTGTATGGCATGAAAAATATCTTGTTGAGCATCTCCATAAACCTATCACAAAGAGTGAATATAGACGTGCGATTGTCCGCTATTCAAAACGAGCTATTAACAGTTCGTGGTCGGCGTTTTTGAGTTTTTGGGATGTGTTGTTCTTGTATAGGTATAGAAAAAAGATGAATGTTGACAATGATTTGCACGAATTAAGGCAACAATCGTATTTATAATTTTGTGAGTAATGTCTCAATTCTCAATCAAACCCATTCGAAGTAGTGGACTGGGCGACCAACTTGGCACTCAGTTCATGAGGCTATACCGGCTTGGTGTCGCCTGTGGGATGGAGTATGTATATGATGACTTGTATTTCCCACGAAGCGTCAAGCCCAATTGGTATGACCATATCCAAACCATTCACCTGAACATCCGTTTGGCGTTGATGCGTATGACGAAGGGCAGGAAATGCCGTTTTGCCAGCGGTGTCAATGCCTTGCTGATGAAGATAGAGGCTAGACTTGACCAACGGCTTCTCACCCGTAAAGACGACCTCGCTCAATTTCTCAACATCTCTGCAATAGCGAAAGGCAGAGTTGGGGGACATTTCATTGATGTCGATGTCGAAAAATTCATTTCTGCCTGTCCTGATTTTACTATTGCGGAGTTGAAGAACTATATTGCTGAAGTCTGTCAAGAAGACCATCTGGTTCCAAGATTGTGTTGGGGAGCGGGAGTTTGGGCTATGATACCCAAGATCGATAAGGCACTGGAAGGCTATGATATACCATCGCCATTTGCAGAAGCGTTCGGCGATAGACATCCGCTGGATGATGTAGAGGAACGGGTCGTGTTTCACATGCGCTGTGGCGATAGCAGTACTGTTTTTCTGCCGAGTGGCAAGCAATTGATTGCATATGACAAATTCCTTTTCACTTCAGAAGAACAAATGAGTGAGATTTTCGCTATCGACAATCATCGTAGGACCATCTTGCCCGAAGCGTTTTTGGATGTATTCCATAAATACAATGCCGAGGAAGTGACTGTAATCTCTGACGGTTTCGACCTTACCTACCGCAATATCCTGCGTAACTTGCTGAAATGGAAATGCCCAGTTGCCCTCTCGAAGGAAGATGCTCGTTCGCTTGTCTCTCAAGCGAAAGGCCGCAATGAGGTATTTAAGGAATTTGCAGGGGCGCGGCTGCTTGTCGGTGAGAGTGAAACGCTGCTAAAAGAAAGCATTTTGGCTATTAGCGCAGCCCAGGTCTTGGTTTGGGGCGTGGGCGGTTTTGCCATGAATATTAGGGAACTGTTTGGCGGCAAGCAATGCGAAAGGATATTAAATATTAAAGAATTATAAATAATAGGAGTGGAGATAATGAAGGTACTTTTCATAACGCATTATTCGGAATTGTTAGGGGCAAACTTGTCGTTTCTATCGTTGATTCGGTATTTGCGATCTGATTATAATTGTGAACCAGTTGTGCTGCTTCCCCAAGATGGACCAATATGTGATATTTTGGAAGAAGAACATGTCGAGTATTATGTCCAGCCTTTTTATTGGTGGATTATGAAATCGAATTGTTATGATTTCAAACACTTTTTGGATAATCTTAACAAGCAAAGACGAAATTATTTCAGACTACGGCACTTTGCTAAATCGGTTCTGGAAGGTAAGCATTTTGATTTGATTTATTCGAACTCAGTTACAATAAACGTGGGTGTTATTCTCGCACGTTATTTCCATATCAATCACATTTGGCATTTCCGTGAAGATTTGTCACAATTTGGATTTGTTATCCCTCCAATAACTGGTTATTTGTCGTTTCACCACAAAGCAACGAAACGCTTTGTCATGATATCAGATTTTCAGTTAAAAGGGTATGAAAAATATATTCCTGCAAAAAAGTGTATTCGTATATACGATGGTGTGAATCTATCATCAAATTATTCTTCTTGTGTTACGAAAATTGGATTTAAGAATTCATTGATAAATATTTGTTGTGTTGGTGCCATTAGTGAACAGAAGAACCAGAAAGATATTGTAGAAGCTATTCCACTATTGAAATCGAAAGGATATAATGTCCAATTGCATTTAGTAGGTCCTGAAGATGATGATTATAAGAAGAAATTGATGTCGGAAATTCAGGAGATGGGAATTGATAGTGATGTGCTTTTCTATGGACAAAGGCAGGATGTCTTTGAAATTCTTGCACGAATGGACATTGCAATAATGCCATCGAAAGACGAGGCTTTTGGCCGAGTTACAATCGAATATATGTTGATGGGGATTCCTGTTGTAGCCAGCAATAGTGGAGCGAATCCCGAACTGGTAAAAGATGGTAGAAATGGATATCTATACGAATTGAATAATCCGAGAAGCCTTGCTGATAGTGTCGGAAAAATCATTGATAAAAATGAAGAATCTATATCAATGATTAGGATGAATAATAGAGAAGATGCGTTACGGTTTTCTGAGAATGCAAATGCTAGCAGCATATTTAACGAATTCGTTGCGGTTCAATCAATGAAATACTGATATGAGTGATAAGAAAAAAGTATTATTGATAACAAAGGTACAGCCTTATCCATTACGAGATGGAGGCACATTGGCCCAATACTATTTTATTGATGGGCTGAAGGATAGGTTTTCGTTTGTCCTTTGTTCTATTGTAAGGGAAGAGTTCCAGAAAGAGCGGTATGAATTGCTTTGCCAAAAGCAATCTGGAATCAAAATTAATTATGTTGATTTCATTAAACCCAAACAGAAAGCAACGCTTAAATCAAAGCTGAAGTTTCTTGTTAAACGAGGTCCTAAAAGATTTGTAACATCAAACGAAGATGATTTTCTGGATTCATATTATCAACGTGTTGATAACTTAACTCCAATAGAATTTATCGATTTGATAAATAGAACGATAAGGGAAGAAGAAATTGGTGTCGTCCAGTTGGATTTTTATGATTGTATAGATTTGGTGTTTGCTTTGCCTGACTATGTAAAAAAAATCTTCATACATCATGAGGTGAGGTTTAAGAGGTTAGAAACTTCTTCTAAATCAAGTTCTTGTTCTGAGGAATATAAGAATTATTTGATAAACAAGAATCGTGCATTTGAATTGTCGTGTCTTCAGCATTTTGATGAAGTCGTTGTTTTTAACGCAAATGATGCCGACTCGATACGTCCTTATTGTAAAAAAATCACAGTTTCTCCATTTGCAATAGCTGACGAACAAATCTTTCCAAATGATAGTGATTATCATTCACCGCATTTGCTCTTTATGGGCGCTGAAGGACATACTCCTAATGCCCAAGGTTTGAAATGGTTCCTTGATGAAATATATATTCCAAATCTTGAAAAGATAAACATGCCATTGTATGTTACAGGGACCTGGAGTAATGTGTTCATTCAAAACTATACCAATGTATCGAGTATTAGATTTTTGGGAGTCGTAGAACATATCGAAGAGGTGTTTCATGATTCAATTCTAGTCAATCCAATTAAATCAGGTGCTGGTTTGCGAACCAAGGTTCTTTTGTCTATGGCAAATGGGATACCTGTTTTTAGTACTCGTTTTGGTGCTGAAGGATGCTATTCGGAAACGGAAACAAGTCACATCGCTTTTTTTGACTCTCCTGAAGAGTTTATGGCAAATTTCTTGTTGAGAGATTTCGTTAGTCTTGCCCGTAAAGGAAAACAATATTACGAATGCCATTTTAGCAAAGAAAAACTACTATCTATCCGCGAAAAAGTATTGTCATTATGAATTTCTATCCAATTTGTATTCCTACATTAAATCGCTATGAGCATTTTAAGAAATGTGTTGAATCCTTGGCAAATAATACTCATGCTGGGAACACCGAACTTGTGATCGGCTTGGATTATCCCCCTTCGGAGAAATATGCTGAAGGATATCAAAAGATTAAAGAATACATTCCGCAGATATCTGGATTTAAGAAAGTAACAGTATTTGAGAGAACGAAGAACTATGGGCCAGGTCCGAATTTGCAAGGACTCATCGATTATTGCATAGAACATTATAATGCTTATATCTTGACGGAAGACGATAATGTATTCTCTCCTTGTTTTTTGGATTATATGAATAAGGCATTAGAACGATTCCGAGATGATGATGAAATTGTGTCTATTTCGGGATTTAATCATATCCCGTTTTATGACCAAGGTCCTGCAAATTGTTATTTCAGCAAAAACAATTCAGCTTGGGGAATGGGATTGTGGAAAGATAAAGAAGAAAAATTTGCAGAATTCCTTGCAAATAATCCAAGATATTATGTTGATATTCTCCATTCTCCAATAAAAGCGTTTAGACTATGTAAAATATCTCCGATGAAATATGATATGTTAAATGATATGATTGCAGGGCAGAAAAAATGGGGAGATGTAATGCGATCGGTATTTAACATTATAGAGGGGAAATGTCAATTGGTACCTGCACTATCTTTGGTTAGAAATGAAGGAAATGATGGTAGTGGCGTTAATTGTGGAGTTGCCGAGGATGATACTTTGTTAAGACAAGTGATATCTGTTGAAAAGTTTTTTAATTTCAGCGATGAAATAGGTTCGTGCAACACTAAAGATAATCGAAGAAATCTCTATCGTGAATTGCTTCCAACTGATAAAGGACAAAGACGGAAAGAAATTAGAAGAATTTGGAAAAGATATAAGAAAAATGTAAATCCTATTAGAAGAACAAGACTATTCAAATGGGCGAGGAATGTTTTTCATCGTTATTTTTAAAACATTGTTGGATGGGTTTTGGGGTGTTGATAATCAATATTGAGGTATAATGGATCGACCTTTAATTTCCGTCATAGTCCCCAATTACAACCATGCCGAGTTTCTCCATCGTCGGATTGACTCGATATTGCAGCAGACTTGTCAGGATTTCGAACTGATACTGCTCGACGACTGTTCGACTGACGATAGCGTGAGCATTCTTCGGGAGTATGAACAGAACGGGCATGTGAGCCATATTGTTGTGAATGCGGAGAATAGCGGCAGTCCCTTCGTGCAATGGCAGCGGGGCTTCGATTTGGCGCATGGTGAATACATCTGTGTGGCTGAAAGCGACGACTGGTGGGAACCCACTATCCTTGAAACCTTGCGTGAAGGTATGCGCGAGGATGTCGTGCTCTCGGTTTGCCAAGCCAATACCATAAGTGACGAGGGAAAGCTGTTGTATAAGACTGATTTTGGCGTTGATAAAACGACTGTTTTCGAAGGAAGGGATTTCGTCAGGAAATATCTCTTTGGCGATACTATGCTGGTAAATAGTGGAATGTGCATGTTCCGTAAGGATGTCTTGAAGTATCTTACGGGTGAACACAAGGAATTCCATAGTGCCGGCGATTGGATGTTTTGGGTTCAGGTGGCCATGCAGGGGAAAGTTGCTGTCTGCCCTGAATATCTTAATAACTTTCGTCGCAATCCATCGACGGTATCGTCGCACGCTGAATATACCGGAGTCGATATGATGGAAGGTAATCGTATCTGCCGTTATGTGGCGCGACTAATAAAACCGACATTCAGTGAACGATGGAAAGCGATGAAACAACGCTATGCTTTGTATGTCCGACAACTTCCAATGTATGAAAGTGAGGAGATTCGACGCTCAGTTTGGCGCGATTTGGTGAAGACCGACTTGCTGGTTTTGCCTATTTTTTTTGTATAAAAAGCTCAAGAAATGAATCATCAGCCGTTTGTAAGCATAATCATCCCAACCTATAATAGGTCGTCGCTGATTTCAATCACGCTTGATAGTCTTCTGGCGCAGACTTATCCATCCGACAAGTATGAAATTGTTGTTGTAGATAATCATTCGACCGATGAAACGGCAACAATTGTTAAGGATTATGAGCAGAGGACAGAAGGCCGTGTTCGTTATTTTTATGAAGGCCGACAAGGTTCGCACTATGCGCGTAATAATGTCGTCAAGCATGTGAGAGGCGAGCTGCTTTATTTCACTGATGATGACATGATTACCGATGCGCACGCCTTAGAGGAACTGGTTCGGGTGATGGTGGAGCATCCAGAAGTCGGGACGGCAACAGGGCGGGTCTTGCCCAAATGGCAGGAGCAACCGTCTGAATGGCTTTTGCATTATTTCGTCAACGGCATGCTTAGCTTGTTTGATTTGGATGAGGAATTGTATGTGGGCGATACGGATTGTGGCATTTTCAGCTGTCATCAGATGGTGCGGAAGGACTTGTTCGTGCAGGCTGGAGGCTATAATCCCGACATCGTTGATGGGGAATGGCTTGGCGATAATGAGACGGGCCTGTGCATCAAAATCAAGAAGCTCGGCGCGAAGTTCGCGTTTACGCATAAGTCGGAGACTTTGCATATAATTCCGCCTCGCAGGATGACCCAGGAGTATTTCAACAAGCGTTTCGCCAACCAAGGGAATTGCGATTCATATACTAACTACAGACAATGCCGTTTTTCAGACAAGGAACTGTTGAGGCAAAATAGGCAATTCGCCATGAAGTGGGTTAAGAAGTTGGCAAGGCTTGTTGCCCATAAGGTTTTAGGCCGTGACAAATGGCATGTTGACCGAGCCTATTTGGATTATTACAGAAACCGTATCCGCTATAACAATCGGATCATAAATGACCCCCAATGGCGCGAGATGGTATTGATTGATAATTGGATAGATAAAGAATAAAAAAGAAATATGTTAGAGCAAATCAATAAAAACAAAAAGGCCATTGCTGTAATTCTGTTTATTGCCAATGTCAGTTTCATCTGCTACTACTTGATGCTTGCCATCTTCAATCGTCCTTCTCAGGATGACTGGATTTTCCTCAAGGCTATCAATTCAAATAGTATGACTGATTTTTTGTCTTATACTTATCAACATCAGTCGGGAAGGTTGACAGGCTATTTTTTGCATACCATCAATTTCTCGATTTTTGATGCGGGGAATATCGCATTGGCTATGCCTATACTTAGTTATTCGTTGTCAGTGTTTTTTATGTATTTGATAATCAAAAGGATTGTAGGTGCAAATAAACTGTTGAATGCAAGTCTGTCGTTTTTCATGGTAAATATCCTGATAATATGCAATTTCGAGTTTTCTGCTTTTTATTGGTGCTGTGCATCATTGGGGATTTGGAACGCAATTCTGTATGTTTATTTGTTCGTTCTGCTGGTCGATTACAAAGATTTGGTGTCAGATAAGATTCAAATAGTTGTAATTACTTTGATTGAAGCATTCGCATCTGAAGTATTCACTCCGTTGTTTGCAGGTCTTCTGTTTTTGGTGTTGCTGTTTAGATTTATGAAGTTGAAATCACTGAAACAATTATTGTGTAATACTGGAAACAAATGGATTTCGGCTACTATTGTGGTTCTGTTGATAGGTACTGCTATCGTTGTTGCGGCACCAGGTAATTATGAACGAGCTTCTGAAGAGATTTATGTCCATCCATCCTCAATCATGCATTTCTTGGCGATTTGGATTAAGAATATCGCAGTGTATTTCTATCTTTTTGCGTTTAAGCTACCTTACATGTTGGGCGCGGTAGCTGTTATGTTTGTTGTTGGTATGAATGGGGCAAAGTTCCCTATCAAATGCAGTTATAAACAATTCGCTGTTTATTCGGGTCTTTTGTATCTGGTTTTCGTCGTTTTGTCAGTTTTCCCGATGGCTTACATCATGTCAGGGTTCGGTTTCCATAGGTTTTATACTCCTTGTATATTTGTGGGGATGGTGATTTTGGCAATGCACGGATGGAAGCTGGGCGAGGCGTGCCGCGAAAAAGAATGGACTGTGAAAAATGTGCCAATAATAACGGTGATGTATCTTGTTCTGATAACTGGTGCGATGGTTTTCAAATTGTGTTATGATACGCCTATAGCAAAAGCATACGCCGAAAGTGTTGATAAACGGACTGAGATGATAATGGAGCACAAGAATAATGGTGATAAGTCGCCACTTGAGTTGGATAAGCTGTCGGATGTCCATTCAGTGAATTTTAAGTACTTGGTTACACGTAGGGTAAAGCCAGTGTTGTATCTGTCTGACGAAATTAGTGTTGATCCAAATTCATACAGCAATATGTGCATATCAGGTTATTATGATTTGGATTTCCAGATAATGTTGAAGCAAGAATAGATGATAAAATTATGTTAGAGCAAATCAATCATAACGATAAGATGCTCGGGTTGATTATCCGTGCAAACTACAGGAAAGAAGGGATAGCATTCTTCACCCCTGACGATTTTTCACAACAGGTGGGTTACATGAACCGCCCTAAGGACTATGTGATTCCGCCTCATGTCCACAATCTTGTGTTGCGTAGCATCGACCTCACTCAAGAGGTGCTCGTGGTGCGCTCGGGCAAGGTTCGTGTCGATTTCTATGATGATGATAGGAACTATTTGGAGAGCCGTATTGCCGAGACTGGCGATATCATCCTGCTCGCTCATGGTGGTCATGGATTCAAGATGTTGGAACCGACGGAGATGGTGGAGGTCAAGCAGGGACCTTACAGTGGCGAGATGGACAAGGTCAGGTTCGAGCCTGTCAGCGATGATCGAGTGGTCATGAAGTAATCAAGTGCTATCGAAATAGAATAATGATATTGTAGCTTTTATTTGTAAGACAATTAGGGTCAATTAAGCGTCAATTATTTTGCGACTGTGTTGAACAGATAGAAACGGCTTCGCCGCAAAATTGACCAGAATTGACGATGAATTGTCTTGGAAGAGAAAAAGACAGTGTTATTTTGTTGTAAGACAATTAGGGTCAATTAAACGTCAATTATTTTGCGACCGTGTCGCTCCTTAAAGTGAACAGATAGAAGCGGCTGCGCCGCAAAAATTGACCAGAATTGACGCAAATTGTCTTGGAAGAGGAAAAAAAGCAATGTTATTTTGTTGGAAGACAATTAGGGTCAATTAAACGTCAATTATTTTGCGACCGTGTCGCTCCTTAAAGTGAACAGATAGAAGCGGCTTCGCCGCAAATTGACCAAAATTGACGATGAATTGTCTTTGAAAAGAGAAAAAAAGAATTGTAGTTATATAATGGAAAAATTCATACCAGTGTGCGAGCCTTCGTTGCTCGGAAATGAACTGAAATACGTGACCGATGCCGTCTCTACAGGATGGATTTCATCGGCAGGGAAATATGTTACAGAGTTTGAAAGGCAGTTCGCTGAATATTGCGGCTGCAAATATGGCGTGGCCGTGTGCAACGGGACCGTGGCACTCCACCTCGCCCTTGTAGCACTCGGCATCGGCAAAGGCGATGAGGTGATTGTGCCGACATTTACCATGATTGCCTCGGCATTTGCAGTGTGCTACACAGGTGCTACTCCCGTTTTTGTGGATGCCGACCCTGACACTTGGAACATCGACGCGGCCAAGATAGAGGAGAAGATTACGCCTCGCACCAAGGCCATCATGCCGGTGCATATCTTCGGACAGATGTGTGAGATGGACAGGATTGAAGAGATAGCGAAGAAACACCATCTTCTCATTGTTGAAGACGCAGCCGAAGCCCATGGCGCCACCTATAATGGAAAGAAAGCAGGGGCGTTTTCCGACATCGGCTCGTTCAGCTTCTTCGCGAACAAGAACATCACGACAGGCGAGGGCGGAATGGTCGTGACCAACGATGATGGTCTTTACGACAAGATAAGGTATTACAAGAATGTGTGTTTCCCGCTGACAGGCGGACGCAACTACACGCATGACGACATAGGCTTCAATTACAGGATGAGTAATGTGGTGGCAGCCATCGGTCTCGCGCAGGTTGAGAAAGCCGACGACTACAAGCGCATGCGACAGCATAATCACGAGTTGTATCGCAAATATTTGGCCGATGTGCCGGGAATCAGGTTCCAGAAGGTGTTGCCTCAGGCCGAGAGTGTGGCTTGGATGAATGCCATCGTGATTGACCCATCGGAATATGGCCACACGAAAGATGAGTTGATGGCCCATCTGAAAGAAAACGGCATCGATACGCGCCTGTTGTTCAACGGGATGCACAATCAGAAGTCGATGCGCGACTTCGGCTGCGACTGTTCAGGACAATATCCTGTAAGCGATTGGCTCACTGCCAACGGATTCTACTTGCCATCGGCAAGCACGCTGAAGGAAGATGAGATTGCATGGATTTGTGAGGTGATACGGAATTTTTGAGAAATACAATGTTATGGTATGTTAGTCATCATCACCCCAAATACTGATACTTTCACCAATCCCACGATGGTGTCGTTGCGCGGCTATCTCCGTGAGAAGAGGCAAGAAGTGACTCTGTTCGGGCCGCAGCAGGAATTGGAATGCCCTGAAGAGTTCGGTTTCCTTAGGTTGGAAGAGACATGTTTCAAGCTCTCGTTTCGGAATCCTAAGTTCTGGCGTGCCCAAATCCGTTCTTATCGAAAGGTGCGTGGCGCTATTGGCAATGGCGAGGGGAGTGTGCTATTGGCTGTTGATCCATTGGGGCTGGTCATTGCTGGAAGAATCAAGAAGTATCTTTGCCCGAAAGCCAAGCTCAGCTACTTGTCGTATGAGATTTTCTTTGCCGACGAGTTGAGCGGCCATTATCTGAAACTCAAGCAAAAGGAGATCTGTTATTCTAAATATATCGATGCCTTGCTTAGCCAAGATGCCACCCGTCGCGATTTGTTGTTCGCCGAGAATCATTTCACTTTGCCAGATGACAAAGTGGCATTGGTTCCGGTGAGTTCATCGCCCATCGAAGGTGTCTCGCCTTGGGATATTCATGAATTCATGGGCATCGACAGGTCGAAAAAGTTGGTGGTCTATTCGGGTAGTGTAGGCAATTGGTGTGGAACTGCTTGTATTATTGAAGCGTTAGAGAGTGGCCATTGGCCTGCCGATTGGCACTTGGTGTTTCATTGCCGGAAGATTTCTGAAACAGGGAATGCCTTGTTTGGTAAACTCGCTGCGTTGGATGCCGATTCGGAGGTGCCTTTCTCGCTTCACACCGAGCCTTTCGGTCCGTTGAGCGAGTTGGCTTCGTTCCTTAGTGGCTTCGATGCAGCCCTTGCCTTGTATTTCCCGAATCGGGAGAATCCATACTATGGCAAGAATATGGAAGAGATTGGCCTTTCGTCGGGCAAGTTCGCCATGTATATGATGCTGGGCTTGCCGACCTTGGTGACATCGTGCAAGATATATGATGCTTTGTTGAAACAATACGATTTCGGAGCTTCGGTTAGTGATGCCAAGAGTCTCTGCCAGTCATTGGAAAAGGCTGATTTCAAGCCAGCAGAGGCCAGGAGACTCTATGAGGAAGTGCTCCAGCCGAGAGTCAGTGAATTTGAAAAGCTGATTTGCTAATAACGAAAGATTCGGTTTCTGTTTGAAAGACAATTAAGGTCAATTAGACGTCAATTTGATGTCAAGGATGTAGAGAATTGACTGAAATTGACGATGAATTATCTTGGAAAAGAGAAAAAGACAATGCTATTTTGTTGGAAGACAATTAGGGTCAATTAGACGTCAATTTGATGTCAAGAATGCAGAAAATTGACCTAAATTGACGATGAATTGTCTTGGGAAAGAGAAAAAGACAATGCTGTTTTGTTGGAAGACAATTAGGGTCAATTAAACGTCAATTCGATGTCAAGAATGCAGAGGATGTAGAGAATTGACCGAAATTGACGATGAATTGTCTTGAAATAAACAATCATGGTTTTATATTAGAGGACAATAAAGTAAAATGTCAAAACAAGATTCGCTTATATTAAAGGGAATAGGGATTTGTGCAATGTTGGCGTTGCATCTGTTTGGCTATCCTATTTGCAAAATATGCGTGGCACTATTTATTTTTGTTAGTGGGTATGGGATGGCTTCTGGATATTCGAAATTGATTGAGAATGAAGCACCTGGGATAAAACCGACAATTTTTTTCTTGTATAAGAGAATCAAGAAATTCTATCTGAGCTTTTGGCCCATATTTGTTGTTTTTGTTTCTATTAGCATTTTTGTTTTCAAAAGATATCCAGATGAAGCCTATGGAGCAAATGGAATAGAAAGACTGATTCTTGACTTCTTTTGCATAGGTAATTATAACTATGATGTCCAATGGTGGTTCAATACCCAAATATTGATACTTTATTTGCTTTTTCCTTTCCTGTTCATCTTGACAAAAAAGTTACCATGTATTACTTTGTGCGTTTCGCTTCTGCTTACTAAATTCGCAATCTGGGAACGCTATTCGCCATTGTTTTCCAATTATCCTTTTATGTTTCAAGTCTATCAATTGAATATGATGCTTTTCGTGTTCATTGCAGGAATTTTTCTCGCCTTGAATTGGAATAAAATCAATAATGTTTTAAGACCGAGTCTATTTATTCCACTATGTTTGATATTGCTCGCTTTTTTCACCTATTCTCATTTTGACACACGAATTCCTTTTATTCATGGCTGGAGATCGGAGGCGTTTATTCTGTTTTTTCTTGCGTTATTGGTGTCACGTGTCCCATCTGCGATAAAGAATAAATTCCATTTGTTTGAGTTTCTGGGCAAACATTCGTCAAACATCTATTTCTTCCATTGGTTCATCTTGAATTGGTGGCTTCAAGATTTTTTGAATGGAATAGGGAAACCCGTTTTGGTTTTCATCGTTTCGATGATTATCTGCGTTTGTATAAGTCTGATTATTGAAAAATGTAAATCTTTAGTAAAGTATGATAGATTGTATTTATGAACGCGAAAGTTAGTATTATCACCGTCTGCTACAACAACCGAGAAGGTCTCCGTGAGACCGCTGAGAGTGTGAAGAAGCAGACCTACAAGGATTACGAGTTCATCGTGATTGATGGCGGCTCCACGGATGGTGGGCGTTTTAATATAATTTAAATAATCAGTTATGGGTAAAGTTAAAATTTTCATAGATCCAAGGCTCAATATTGCTTACGATTCGTTCTATTTGTATGGCTTGAAAATGAAATATGGACAGCGAAATATTCATTATACCATGCGATATTTTAGAGATTTGCCTGATGGAGGCAATCTCCGTTATGTGTGGTTCAGTGATGGCATTATTAAGAAATATGTCGTTCATATTGGAGATTCATATAAAATAAATCAAGCAGAATATGATTGGTGTGATAAATATGGTAGCGTAAATGCCAATTTTTTTCATTACCCTAAAGATCGGTATCATAAGCTTTGTTCGTTAGTGCCGTCCTTTGCAATTAAAAACTATAATTTATTCCAAACATTGAGTTTTTCCATTGTGACGTTTTTTTTATCAATGCGTTACATAATTTCGAGGGAAAGGTATAACATGTCCAAGGATTGCTTTGAAATTAATTCAATTAATAATATTAGACGTCATTTTATTAATTATTTAAAAAATTGGAAACAGCGTATGCCTTATGAAGACTATTTGCAAAGGGAATGTGTGAAGAATAAATATGTGTTCTTTTTAAGTACTTTATGGCAAAGCGATGAAGACCATGATAATGACAATGGCGTTAATCAGAGAAGATATAAGTTCATTAGGGCTTGTAAATCTATACAAGATCTGACATTTAAAGGAGGTTTGCTTGGCAGTGCTATATCTTCCAATGAAAAATTCATCGATGCAGTTACAACTGAGAGAATGAGTTTTAGAGAATGGCTGACTGAATCAAAGAGATCCGCTGTAGTTTTTAATACACCAGCGTTTTACGATTGTCATGGATGGAAATTAGGAGAATATCTTGCTATGGGGAAAGCTATTATTAGTACGAAACTTTATAATGACTTGCCGTTCCCATTAGAAAATGGGAAACAAGCTATATTTGTGCAGAACGACGAAATCAAGATGCGTGATGCTATTGTTAAGGTGATAAATGATGAGCAGTTGAGGATAGACCTTGAAAATTCTGCACGAGATTATTGGGAGAGATATGGGACACCAATAAAGAGTATTGAATTATTAGAATCATGAAATTGTCAATAATTACTATTTGTTTTAATAATTGTGCAGGACTTCAAGCCACAATTAATAGTGTCATTTCGCAAGTTAATGTTACGGATTTTGAGCATATTATTGTTGATGGAGGAAGTTTGGATGGATCTGCTGAATTAATTTTTGATTATTCCTGTGAATCCCATTTATTTGAGGTGAAGTGCATTTCTGAGAAAGATGATGGAATCTACAATGCCATGAACAAGGGGATAGATATGGCGGTTGGGGACTATTGCATGTTCTTGAATTCTGGTGATGTTTTTGCCCACAATCGTGTTCTGGAAAAAGTCATGCCAATGTTGGCTGATGAAGATATAGTGTATGGTGATGTTGTTAAAGTTAAAGGTAATAAGAAGCGGAAGTTGGAATATAAAGATGTTCTTTCTTGTTATGATTTTTTCTCTGCATATCCAGCAATTCATCATCAAGCAGCGTTTATTAGAAGATGTTTGTTCGACAAAATAGGAAAGTATAGAGAGGATATGTTTATCGCTGCCGATTGGTTCTTCTTTTTTACTGCGGTAGTTGTAAATCATGTTTCTACAAAGCATATCAGTGTTGTCGTGTCTGTTTGTGATATGTCGGGACTGAGTAATAGCTTACGAAAGGACGATCCGCGATTTTTGTATGATACGGCTATTAGGGAACAAGTAATTGGAGATTATTGCAAGAATAATAATATACAATATTACGTTCCTAAAGATAGTAAGTTTTGCGTGTATTTGACGAAATTTAAATGGAAATTTTCAGTTTTGGTACCATTAAGTTTTTACATTAAATGAAAATCCTTCAGCTTATTTCAGGTGCTCTTGGTCAAGGTGGAGCGGAACGGCTCGTGATTGACCTATCGGAAACGATGGCGAGAAAGGGACATGATGTGACTATCTGTTGTTTCAGAAAACCATCAGATGAGGTTGTCAGTAACATCGATAAATCAGTCAAGGTACATTGCTTCGGCAAAACCAAGGGACTTGACCTGCTGCTGCCATTCAAAATAGCAAACTACATTAAAGCTGAAGGCTTTGAGGTGGTCAATTGCCATCTGCCAGCTGTTTTCCCCTATTTGATATGGTCGTTGTTGGTTCGTAAAGATGTGAAGTTCTTCTATACGATTCATAATAATCCGATTGATGAGGAATCGAGAAAGTCAATGAGAATGATTAGAAAGGGGTTTGCCGAAAAAGGGAAGTTGACTTTCGTAGGAATATCTGGCATGATAAGTGACGATTTTAAAAAATTGTATAGGCTTAATAGTGCTGTTCCTGTGATATATAATGGGAGAAAACGTCAGCAATTTGCGAAGGATGATGAAATAGTTAAAGCTGAGGTTTCTTCATATAAGAAGAATGAAGACACAAAGGTTTTTATAGCAGTTGGGAGGCTAAATCCACAAAAAAACTATACGTTATTAATTGAGGCCTTTGGGCTGCTAGAAGATGAAGACATTTTGCTTGTGGTATTGGGGAAAGACTATGATGGATTTCTTGAAAGGCACAAGAACGACATTCCTTCGAATGTGCATTTCCTTGGTGGAAAAAACAACGTCAGTGATTATCTTTTTAATGCGGATTGCTTCATTATGTCGTCGTTGTATGAAGGATTGCCCATATCCATTATCGAGGCCATGAGTGCAGGGCTTCCCATCGTCAGTACGGCAGTAGGCGGAATACCCGATATTGTTAAAGAGGGCGTGAATGGCTTTCTTTCGGAATCGCTTGAAGTTGATGACTTTGTGAAGACGATTAGAAGGTTTTTGTCGATGTCAGCAACTGATTTGGCTAAGATGAAAGAAGCCAATCAGAACGAATACAATGAAAAATATACGATCGAAAGGACTGCCGAGCAATATTTGGTCCTTTATCAAAGAACAGTATAGTGGTCTCACAATCTCGTTGACATGAAGTCTTGACGTCTCGTGGTCAATTCATTTTTTTTGTTTAGTTTTGCACACTCGTTTAAAGTGGTTGAATATTTCGGTTTTTTATCATGTTAGATCATTTCCCCAAACAATTCTCGAAGCGTTCGATAATATTATATTTCTTGCTGCTGGCAACGGTTTCTTTTATCTATTCCCAATATGCACTGAAGTTCCAATGGATTGTGTTTGGAACAGTTGAGGTGTGCATGTTCTTTATTGTTGCCGCAAATCAGCCTGGAAAATGGAGAAACCTTTCGGATAAGGCTTTCTTGAAGAAGCTGTTTTGGACAGCAGTGTCCCTCCGACTGGCTTATGTCATTTTCAGCTATTTTTACTATAAAAATGCAATAGGTATTCCGTTTGAATTTGGAGCAGGCGACTCGTTGGGTTATGATTCAAAAGCTAAATGGGTCAATCTGATGTGGAATACGAATAACCTGAAAGAATATTGGAAATTTGTTACGGAAGAATTGCCGGATTGCGGCTATGCGACTTATTTGGCTATTTTGTATCGATTGACAGGTAACTCGATAATCATTGCCCGATTCGTCAAGGCTTTCATCGGTGCCTATACTTGTGTTCTGATATACAGACTTGCTGCTCGGCACTTCGGCGAAAGGACGGGACGTATGGCTGGAATATTCTGCATGATAATGCCCAACCTGATTTTCTATTGCGGCTTGCATCTGAAGGAGGTCGAGATGACATTTTTGATTGCTTTATTCGTTGAACGTGCCGATTTCGCCTTGAGTGGAGAGAAGATGAAAGTAAAGCCACTTATTTGGGCTATTGTAGCAGCTCTTGCATTGTTCACTTTTCGAACTGCTGTGGGTGCTGTGGCAATAATGTCGTTGGCGGCGGCGGCTCTTCTAAGTAGTAGCAAAAAGGTGCCTTGGTGGAAAAAGATTGCTGTTATATTGGTGATAGTTGTCGGTCTCTTTGTGTCGTCGGGTAGTGTTATCGTTGAAGAAACAAAAGCACTATGGGAGGAGAAGGATACCAACCAAGAACTCAGTATGGAGTATCGTTCGGCCAGAACTGGAGGAAACGAGTTTGCAAAATATGCGGGAGCGGCGGTGTTCGCACCGATGATTTTCACGATTCCTTTCCCGACTTTGGTGGAAACCGAGGGACAGGAGAACATGAGAATTATTAATGGTGGCAATTTCGTAAAGAACATTACATCGGTTTTCACCATATTTGCTTTGATCATGCTGCTTATTTCTGGCGATTGGAGAAAACATGTATTGCCTTTGGCGCTAATGGTGGGTTATCTGGCGGTCATCGCCTTCAGCGCCTTTGCCCAATCGGAGCGTTTCCATTATCCTGTTTTGCCTTTCGAATTGATGTTCGCTGCTTGCGGAATTTCAATGCTGAAGAATAAACATAAGTGGATTTTCACAGTTTGGATGGTCGTCATCTTTGCCGCCAATATCGTGTGGGCATGGTTTAAGCTCGCTGGTAGAGGAATGGTGTAGGATCAACAGCTTTTTTTGACAAGTATGAAAGTATTGATTGTTTGTTCGTATCGCTCTTATATGGCTTCTGGTGTGGCTGCCTTTATTAGTGACCAAGTTGATTGTGTAAGACAATGTGGTGTTGAAACTGACTATTTCTTGGTTAAGGGAAAAGGAATTGCAGGTTATATCCGTAATCTTTTCCAACTGAAAAAGAAATTGCGTGAATACAGGCCTGACATAATTCATGCCCATTATGGGCTTTGTGGCTTGTTGGCAAATTTGCAGAGACGAATTCCCGTTGTGACTACATACCATGGAAGTGATATTAATGAACCATCAAACCAGAAGTTTTCCAAACTCTCAATTTGCCTAAGCGCTTGGAATATCTTCGTGTCGAAAAAAATGGTCGATAAGATTAAGGTGAACAGAAAGTACTCTGTAATTGCTTGTGGTGTCAACACGGACTTGTTTTTTCCAATGGATGCGATTGATTGCCGTAAAGAAATGAGATTTGATGATGACACCAAGTATGCTTTGTTTTCTAAAGAATTTGGAGATAAAGTCAAGAATTATCCTTTGGCCAAGGCTGCTATAGAAAGGCTTGAGGGGTGGAAATTGGTTGAATTGATTGGCTATACCCACGAACAGGTGGCGTTGCTGATGAATGCTTGTGATGTTGGTTTGATGACCTCATTCAGCGAAGGTTCTCCTCAATTCATCAAAGAAGCATTGGCTTGTGGTATGCCGATAGTTTCAACCGATGTTGGTGATGTAGCGGAAGTGATTGCTGGGGTCAAAAATGCAAGAATCTGCACGTATGAGGCTGCCGATGTTGCTGAAAAAATCAAGGAAGTGGTTTCCGTAGGGAAGTTGGATGGTTCATTCGATGATAGGTTCGATAATGTCTCCATTGCAAAGAGAATCGTGGGTATCTACAATAGCGTATTGGAAAAATGATGTTATGAATTGGGTTTATGTAACTGAAAGAAATTATTCTGAGTTTTTCAATAAAACCGTAGAAACGGATTTTGGACCGATGCTTTTGCCTCAGCAATGGCAACCGACATTGTGGGGCGTCTTGTGTTATGAAAACGGCACGATTGTGGCCGGTTGGGTCGGACAAAAGCGGATAAAGAATAAGGCTTTAGGCTTATTTTATCAAGAGATTGCCTTTGAATCGCAGCCTTTATTTTTTTGTGATGCGATTGATGAACTAGAGTTCTTGGATAAGGTGTGCGCAATGGCAAAGAGAAGTGGTATCTCTACTCTGTGTGTGTCGCATTGGTCGAGAGGCAGGATGAAACTGGAAGAAAAATGTGCAACATTCGTCATTAATCTTAATGAAGATGACCTTTTTTCGTTGGTGGAGTCAAAACAGAGGAACATTGTCCGGAAAGGTGAAAAAACGGGTGTCCAGTGCAAAATAGTATCGTCGAAATCGGGAATGATGTCTTTCTTGGATGATTTTCAACGGCTGAGGCAAGATACTCAGCACCGTGCTATTGAAAACAACTCAAAAGCATCCATGTTGTTGAAATCCAAATTGTTTTTCGAGAACATTTTCAAGAACTACAATGTATGTCTCGGCGTTGCTGAATATGAAGGTGCAGTGGCTTCGGTCGCTCTCGCCATGATGTCAGGCAAAACCATGTACTATTATTCGGGAGGAAGTGATATTGAGATGAACAGAAAGTCAGGAGCATCTGCATTGCTGGTTTGGAAAATGATTGAATATGCCAAGAATAATGGATATAGGTATTTTGATATGGGAGGTGTTCCGGTTAATCCTGATGAGAGTCATCCGGCATACGGGGTGTATAAGTTCAAAAAAAGCTATGGAGGGGAATACATGGAATTCACATGTGGTGATATTGTCCTTTCAAGGTTTAAACACAAGATTGTCCGACTTGCCAAGAATAACCGAAAGTTGCTGAGAATTGTTAGTTCCAAAATGTAGTTATGTTATTAGGTTGGCTTTAAACTATGTGGGTCGTAGACCAACGAAATAATTATGCGAAAACAGCTATGTTAAATAGAATAATTTTTACACTCGATTACGAAATTCATGGGAATGGCGATGGCTGTCCTTACAAATTGATGGTCGAACCAACGAACCGTTTGATGGATCTGCTCGAAAAATATGGGGCAAGGCTCACAATAATGGCAGATGTGGCTGAAATTTTGTGCTTTAAGAGTTATCTTGAGAAAACGGGAGACGACAAATTTCATTATAAGGACATTGAAAGCCAATTGTGTGATGCGATAAAAAGAGGTCATGATGTTCAGCTTCATGTGCATTCGTCCTATTTTAAGTCGAAATACAATGGGCAACATTGGGACCAATGCATAGAGGAATATAATATGGCTGCTCTGCCGTATGAGAGAATTGATGAAATGGTCTCGCAATGTGTCAACTATCTGAATGGTTTGCTGAAACCGATTGACAATGGGTATGAGTGCCATGTGTTTAGGGCGGCCAATTGGTCGATGATGCCAACGGAGAATATATATAAGGCATTGGTGAATAATGGAATAACCATTGACACTTCTGTGTATAAAGGTGGTTGTCAAGGTGGAAATGTCTGTTATGATTATAGAGAAGCCTATAGCAATTTGTTGCCATACAAGGCAAGTTGCAACAATATCAATGAATTTGATGAAAATGGTATGATTACGGAATACCCCATCTATACTGAGATGAGGCATTTTTGGAGCTTTATTTCACCGATTAGGATTTTCAGGATGATTCGGGCCAAGTTTCATAAGCATAAGAAGAAAGAAGTTGCTGCACCTAAATCAATTTCTGAGAATGATAACAGAAGGTTGACCGTGAAATCGTTTTTTGTGAAAAGTCCATGGAAATTCGACTTCAATCAAGCTAATGGTGCTCAGATGATTGGTGCACTGGGTAGAATAAGAAGGATGAATAACAATCCGGAACTGGTTCCCGTTGTATTGATTGGACATTCAAAGACATTTGTGCCCTATAACGAGAAGACGCTTGAAAAGTTCTTGAAGTATGCCAATCGGTGTGAAGATGTTGATTTCGGACTGCTAAAATGATTGGATTTATGAATAAATTGTTTTTGGTCTTATATTATGGTATATGTAAGCATTTGCCAAAGTCCACAATGCCTGTATTGGGTAGAATGTTCAAGTCGGCAAGGCGTTTTTGTGCCAAAAGGGTGATGAAAAAGTGTGGCGTTGGTGTGAATATTGAACAAGGTGCCTATTTCGGGAATGGCAAGGATGTTGAACTCGGTAATTATGTGGGCTTGGGAAAGAATTTCAAGATGCTCAGTAGGTCGTTGGTGACCGGCGATTACATTATGATGGGTGAGGATGTGCTGTTCCTTGGAGGCAGTCATGGTCACGATAGGACGGATATCCCCATGGGTCTTCAAGGTGGGAATGAGGAGAAAACACCTTTATACATTGCTGGTGATGTGTGGTTCGGCGCAAGGGTGACGGTCTTGCCAGGTTGCAAGAGGATAGGCTATGGCTCCATAATTGGAGCAGGTTCGGTTGTGACCAAAGACGTTCCCGATTGGGCGATAGTCGGTGGCAATCCGGCAAGAATATTGAAAATGAGAAAATAATAGATAAATGAAGGCATATCTTGAAATAAAAAAACAGCCTGTGCCGAATTATGAGGCAAACGGCTTGTGGAAGACGATGCGTCTGTCGGCTAAGGAACATGGCTATAAGTCGGCTTTGGTTTTCGGCTGGGTGCGATTTAAGGATCATGTTCTGAATGTGTGGGCTCAGACTACACCATGGAACAAGTTGCGTATCCGTATGCAACGCCGGCGTGGAGTGAATATTGGGAAGAATGTCCATGTCGGGACATACGTCAATATGGACTTGCCGTATCCATACTTTATTACGGTTGAGGATGGAGTTTCTCTTGCAGGAAGTATCACCATCTTGACGCATAACAAGCCGTTGAAATATCACCAGAATTGCAGTCCGTCGTATATCGCTCCTGTAACTATTAGGAAGAATGCTTGGATTGCTGTAAATGTCACGATTTTGCCTGGCGTGGAAGTAGGAGAAGGTGCGATAGTGGCTTCCAATAGCTTGGTGAACAAAGATGTTCCTCCGTTGACTTTTTATGGCGGCATCCCGGCCAAATTCATTAAGGATATGTCGGACAAACTGAAAGATAATTATACACCTGAAGAATTTGAACGTATTCTGAAGGAACGTAAGGAAAAATATGGAATATGAAATGTGATGATCTGAAAATAGGACAGTCATACGAAATGCAGAGACGTTTCTCCGAACTGGATATTAAATCCTTTGCAGATTTGTCTCATGACACCAATCCGATTCACACTGATCCGGAATTTGCCAGGAACAGCCGTTTCGGATGCCTGATTGTTCCAGATTTCCTGACGGCATCGTTGTTTAGTGCTATCATTGGAACTAAGTTTCCCGGTATTGGTTCTGTATATTTAAGCCAAAACATGATTTTCCGCAATCCGGTTTTCATCGACCAATTGGTGAAGGCTTCTGTCTCGGTCAAGGAATTGTATCCGGAAAAAAACCGAGTCCTATTGGAAACTTTGTGTAAGGACGAAAATAATGTAATATTAATTGAAGGAACTGCTTTAGTGAAATTGCCATGAAAATATTAGTCCAATTATCCCATCCTGCCCATTTCCATTTATATAAGAATGCCATTGTGAATTGGCAAAAAGATGGAAATGAGGTGTTTGTCTTGATAAAATCAAAAGATATTCTTGAAGAATTGATGCAAAAATCAGGAATACCTTATTATAATATTCTCCCTGTTGCACATCGTAAAAGCAGATATGGGATTTTGCTGGATATGTTTGTGCGGGAATGGAGGATGATTAGGTTTGTAAAGAAACATAAGATTGATATGCTGACTGGATCGACTGTTGAAGTCGCTCACGTTTCATGGCTTTTGCGGAAGTTCTCTGTGAATACAGGCGAGGATGATATGTCGGTTGTTCCCACGTTTGCAAAGGTCGCAAGAAATACGGTGCAATCTTATCTAGTTCCTATGGTTTGCGATAATGGTATATATGAAAACAAAACCATTAAATACGCGAGTTATCATGAACTTGCATATTTGCACCCGAACCATTTTGCTCCAAACAAAAAAGTCGTTGAAAAGTATTTCTCAGCTGATAAACCATATTTCATCTTGCGCTTTGCTCAACTGAAGGCTTATCACGATTTGGATGCTAAGGCGCATGGTATCAATACGGAAATTGCCCAGCATCTTATAGATCAACTTAAACCGTATGGTGATATTTATATCACTTCAGAACGTGAACTGGAACCTCAGTTTGAACAATATCGTATTCAAATCAATCCATTGGATATGCATCATGTGATGGCGTTTGCTCAGCTTTATATTGGCGACAGTCAGACGATGGCGGCTGAATCGGGTGTGCTTGGTGTGCCTTTTGTCCGCTTCAATGATTTTGTCGGTAAAATCGGCTACCTGAGAGAACTTGAGGATGTCTATCATCTTGGATATGGCATTAAAACCGATGAGGTTGAACAACTTTACAATACTGTTGATGATTTGTTGTCTATGCCAAATAGAGTAGAGGTGTTCCAAGAACGTCGTCAGAAGATGTTGTCGGAGAAGATTGACTATGCACAGTTCCTTACTTGGTTCATTGAGAATTATCCTGAGTCGAAACAAATCATGAAAGAAAATCCTGATTATCAATACAGATTCAAATAATCATGCAACATATCACACTCATAGCGGGCGCACGCCCGAACTTCATGAAGATTGCTCCGCTGATTCATGCCATCCAAA
>CALBNP010000064.1 GCA_937896505.1 uncultured Bacteroidales bacterium
AAATATATTGACCCACGTAAAGAATAAGGAGGATACATCATGGCAAGAAGAGAAGTAAAATTTGAAAGTCAGGAACGCCGCATGGCCAACATCCTGAAGGCTTTGAACCAGTATGGCATCAAGAGCATCGAAGAAGCCGATGAAATCTGCGAAGCCAAAGGTATCGACCCTTATAAAATGGCAGAGGAAACACAGCCTATCTGCTTCGAAAACGTGAAATGGGCTTACACTTGCGGTGCTGCCATCGCTATCAAGAAGGGCTGCAAGAGCGCTGCCGAGGCTGCCGAAGCCATTGGCGAAGGCCTCCAGTCGTTCTGCATCGACGGCTCCGTTGCCGACGACCGTAAGGTCGGTCTGGGCCACGGCAACCTGGCTGCCCGTCTGCTCCGCGAAGAGACCGAATGCTTTGCATTCCTCGCTGGTCACGAAAGCTTCGCTGCTGCCGAAGGAGCCATCAAGATTGCTGAAATGGCAAACAAGGTCCGTCAGAAGCCTTTGCGCGTCATTCTGAACGGTCTTGGCAAGGATGCTGCTAAAATCATCAGCCGCATCAATGGTTTCACCTACTGCCGCACCGAATTCGACTACTACACTGGCGAAGTGAAAGTCGTTGAACGCACACCTTATTCAAAAGGTCTCCGCTCGAAGGTGAACTGCTATGGTGCCGACGATGTCCGCGAAGGCGTCGCTATCCTTTGGTTGGAAAACGTCGATGTCTCCATCACCGGTAACTCGACCAACCCGACCCGTTTCCAGCACCCTGTTGCAGGCACCTACAAGAAGGAACGCATTCAGGCTGGAAAGCCTTATTTCTCAGTGGCATCAGGTGGTGGCACAGGCCGCACCTTGCATCCTGACAACATGGCCGCTGGCCCTGCTTCATACGGCATGACCGACACCATGGGCCGTATGCACAGCGATGCTCAGTTTGCAGGTTCTTCATCAGTCCCGGCACACGTCGAGATGATGGGCTTCCTCGGCATGGGCAACAACCCGATGGTGGGCGCTACCGTCGCCGT
>CALBNP010000065.1 GCA_937896505.1 uncultured Bacteroidales bacterium
CCCAACCCGTCCAATGATTTAATTATCTGAGACGTAGCGCGCTACGTCTCTACCCTTTTCACAATCAGCACGCTGACCTCAAACAAAAGGTAAATCGGCACGGCGACAAGCGACAAGGTAAAGGCATCGGCGGTTGGGGTAATGATGGCTGCAAGCACCACAATAACCACGACGGCATGACGACGGTATTGTTTCATGAACGCGCTTTTCAGCACGCCCATCTTGGCCAAAAGCCAACACAAAACCGGCAGTTCAAACACCACTCCTATCATAAACGAAAGCATGAGAAGCGTAGAAATGTACGACTCGAGGGAGATAAGATTAGCAACCTCGCCACTGACTTGATACGAACCGAGGAAACGGACGGTGAGCGGGAAGATGAGGAAATAGTTGAGCAGCACACCTACGATGAACATCAGGTAGCCGCTCACCACGGCACGCACTGCGAAACGACGTTCGCTGTCGTACAAGGCCGGAGCAATAAACCCAAAAAGCACATATATTATATAGGGCGAAGCAACAAGCAATCCCACATACAATGCCACCTTCATGTGAACGATGAACTGTTGTGCAAGGTTTACATTGATAAGAGATAACGAAAATTGTGAAATATCACCCGACAGCCTTTGAAAGAGGCGGTAAGTGATGAAATCAGCGTTTTTCGGCGCCAAGACCACAGCGAAAAGAACATCTTTGAAACAAAATGCCACCACGCTGGCCACCAAAGCGGCGATGAGGATTCGGAAAATACAATGCCGAAGCTCCTCTACATGATCCCAGAAGGTAAGATTCTCAGGCTTCTTTTCCTGACTCATTATTTTCTTTCTTTTCTTCCTTTTCGGCAGGTTCGCTCTTGCCGTCCATGCCGTCCTTGAAACTCTTCACACCTTTGCCCAAGCCGCGCATGAGTTCCGGAATTTTTTTCCCGCCAAACAGCAGCAGGACGATCAATGCGATGATGATGATTTCCTGGGTGCCAATAAATAACAGTGTCATAATCAGTTCAATTTATAGGTTTATTTCTTGCCTAACACTTCCACGACGCGGTCGAGCTGTTCACGGATGTTGATATGTTGCGGGCACACTTCCTCGCACTTGCCGCACTTGATGCATGCCGATGCGAAATTGAATCCTTTGCCTTTTACATAGAAGTCTTCTTGGTCGAGAGCTTCTGTCATGTCGCCGTACATGGTGTAGAAATTCAAGGCGTTGAACGAGCCAGAGATGCCGACGTTCATTGGGCATACCTTGGCGCAATAGTTGCAGTTGGTGCAAGGAACTGTCGGGATGGAAGCCAAAGCCTTGCAGGCATCATCGATGACCTTGGCTTGCTCGTCGGTCAGTTTGTCGAAATCTTTCATCGTGTGGATGTTGTCTTCCATCTGTTCCACATTGCTCATGCCCGACAAGACGGTCAGGATGCCTTCGGGAGCAGCAGCATAACGCAAGGCCCATGAAGCATACGATTCATCGGGAGCGGCGTTGTCGAAGACTTCTTTCACCGGCTGTGGCGGATTGGCCAACATGCCGCCCTTGATAGGTTCCATGACGATGACGGGCTTGCCGTGACGGCGTGCAATCTCATAACATTCGCGGGCTTTCACGGTCGGGTCTTCCCAGTCGGCGTAGTTGATTTGCAACTGCACGAATTCGGCTTCGGGGTGTTTCACGAGTATCTCTTCCAGTTCTTCGGGTGTGGCATGGGCCGAGAAACCGACATGCTTGATTTTGCCAGCGGCTTTCTGTTCGAAAGCCCAGGTCCACAGGTCGTAGTCATCGAAGAAATGGGTGCGGTTGCCGCCGAGATTGTGCAGCAGATAGAAGTCGAAATAGCCAGCACCGGTGCGTTCGAGCGAAGTCTCGAACTGGGCGATAGCTTGTTCACGGTTCTCACATTTTACCCAAGCGGCTAGTTTGGTTGCCAGGATGAACTTGTCTCTCGGATAGCGTTCCACCAAGGCCTGACGTGTGGCATCTTCGCTGCCGCCGTATGCCCAAGCGGTGTCGAAGTAGTTGAATCCGGCTTGCATGAACAGGTCAACCATCTGCTTGGTCTGCTCGATGTCGATGGAACGGTCTTCGAGGCGTGGCAGACGCATGAGGCCGAATCCGAGTTTGCCGATCGGTGGCAGGTCTTCGAAAAACGCGGCTGGCGCTTCGGCAATCAGTTCTTCAATCTTTTTGTTTCCCTTGCCTACGCAAGCGGAAAGCAAACCTGAGCTGGCTACGGCAATTCCGCCAATGGCAATCAAGCTTTCTTTCAGAAATTCTCTTCTATCCATAATTGAGTGATTTAGTTTTGCAAAGGTAGTGTTTTTTTAGAAACTGTTTTTTTATTTATTAAAAAATGCCCTTAAATTTTAGATTAAGTGTGAAATCAAAAAAGCCTGCGTTTTGGCAGGCTTTCTTTGTGTGTATAGGTTGGTGAAAGAATCACACCGTGAGGATGTCTTGCGACTTGAGTTCTACCAAGTCGTCAATTTTCTTGATGTACTTGTCGGTGAGTTTCTGGATTTCTTCCTGGAGTTGCTTCGATTCGTCTTCCGAGATGGTGTCTTTCTCCAGTTTCTTGGCGTCGTCGTTGGCGTTGCGGCGGATGCCACGGATGGCAACCTTGGCGTCTTCGGCAGCGGTCTTGGTGCGCTTCACGAGTTCCTTACGACGTTCCTCGGTGAGGGCAGGGACAGCGATACGAAGGATTTCGCCGTTGTTCATCGGGTTGAAGCCCAAGTTGGCGTTCAAGATGGCCTTGGCGATATTGTTGAGTGCGCTCTTGTCGAAAGGCTGGACTACAATCATGCGGGCATCCACGCAGCCGATGTTGGCGGTCTGTTCGATGGGAACGGTGGTGCCGTAATATTCAACCATAACGCCGTTCAGCATGGCTGGACTGGCTTTTCCTGCTCTAATGCCCTGAAATTCATGCTCCATGTGCTTGATGGTGTTGTCCATGCTTTCAGCGGCTTCGTCTAATACAAATTGAGAATCTTCTGTCATGTGTGCTAAAATTTGCGGACAAAAATAGTCGTTTTTTCTTTTCCGTGATAAATTCCGCGCGATTTTTTAGATTTGTGGTGATTTTGCTGTTGTAGAGAATTATCTATCCTATTTTAATTCAATGGTTCATACAAACCCGTCAAAACTGGGCTTCTTTTCGTGGTGTGATATCCGATTTTGTTGACGGTCAAAGGCTTCTTGTCTTGGTTCCAGAGGTAGGCCTTGATGTAGGTGCCTTGCATCGGGAGGGCTTCGCTGAAGACGATGGCGTCGGCAATCACGTTGTCGCCTGGCAGCAGGACGCATCCTTCGAGGTCGGAGCTGTGCCAAAAGAGCAACGAGTCGGTTGTGGTTTCGTGCAACTCGATGACCATGGTGCATCTTGCCAGCGTGTCGGCATGATGGATGTTGGCCACCACGCCCAAAGCCTCAATGTCGGTGTCGAGCGAGTCGCATGGAATCACAAAGTTCATGTTCCATTCTTGGCCTTCAACATAACCGAATGCGGCTTCGTTCAAGTCGGTGAGCAGATTGACGCTGTTTTCGCAGGGTTGCTTGCTGAGTGTTAGGTAACGTGAAGTGAACCAGTCTTTTGTGTAAACAAGATAAGGGTATTTCCCTACGGCTGTCGTTTCCCAGATGGGGGGCGAATAGTCGGTCCAGCCAAAGCCGAGCATTGACTTCTCGCTGTTGTCGTGGAGCCATTGGTTGAATTCGCCAACTCGGTTGTCGCGGTTGAAGACGATGCGGTCTTTCACTTCGGTCTGGTCTTGGTAGAACTCGGCGGCTCCCACAATCTCTTCGCGTGTGGCGAACTGAATCTGGTCGCCATATTTCTTTTGGTCTTCTTGCATCTTGACGGCAATCTGGTCGAAGCCTTGTTCATACATCAGCTCGTAATGCTTTCGTGTGGTTATCAGCGAACTGGTTCCGACGAAAAGTAGGACCGCGATGATTATGATGGTTTGCGAGATGTTGGTCGTGCTGTTCTTGAAGAACGAGAATGCTACGATGACGAGGAAAGGATAGCTGAAAATCAGCGTGCTGTGCTGGATGATAGGCTCGCGCAGGATGGAATAGACAAATGCCATGGCGAAGATGATGACAAACCATGCCAAGCCGACCCAACGTAATGGGTTGTTGCGCTTGTCGAAACGGCTCAGAATGAAAGGCAGGATGATGATGATGCCGACGGCAAACATGAACAGGCTTGAGTAGTTCATCGTGTATTTCACGAAATCGATGAGGAATGTCGATTTTGGTGCTGTCAGCCATCCTCCGATGCTGCCGCTGACGAAGAGCTGCTGGTAGAAGATGGGTAGGGTAGGGGCAAATAGTGCCACTGCTGCTAATCCGCTAATCCAGTAGGCTTTGCGTCGTTCTTTGGGAAGGAAAAACAAACCTGTCAGGAAGATGAGTCCGGCTTGCGCGATGGAGAAATATTGTATCAGCGAACAGGCCCATGCCGAGAGCGCAAATCCGACGTAAACACCGGTCTTGGGTCTCTTGATCCCGAAGACGATTTTGTACCAGAAAAAGGCCATCAGCAGGACGAAGAACAAACCTGGGGCATAGGGCCGTGCCAGCTGGCTATAGAATACGGTGAACTGGCTGACAGCAAAGAAGGCTGCCGAAAGCAAGCCGACTTTGCTGTTAAACCATTGTCGTCCAATCCAATAGATAAGGTAGATGGAAGCGATGCCCATCAGCGCAAAAGGCAGTTTGACCCAGAATTCGTTCCAACCGAACAGTTTCACCCAAAAGAGCAGAAATGCCTGAACGCCAACAGGATGGCTGTCGGTGAGAATGCCTTGCTCGATGAAATCGTGGAGGTTGGTGAATCCGGTGCGCGACAAGGCGCTGAATTCGTCGTGCATGAATGGCACCTGGCCCAGTTTCCATAGGCGCAGCACCGCCGCCACCACCATAATGACACCCAGAATGATGTAATCAACGGTGAGGTTGGTCTTTATGCGAATTTTGCGAAGATGGTGTTTCCTTTTCATGGACGTTTTTTGTAGAGACGCGATTCATCGCGTCTCTATTATTATTTTGATATGCGTTTATGAGACGCGATGAATCGCGTCTCTACATGGGCACTATTTCGTTACCAATGTCCCAATGTTTTCGCCACCCAAGACCTTCATCAGGTTGCCGCGGGTGTTCATGTCGAAGACGTACATTGGCATGTTGTTTTCCTTGCACAGGGTGAAGGCGGTCATGTCCATGACCTTGAGGTTGCGGTCGTAGGCCTCGTCGTAGGTGATGTGCTCGAACTTCGTTGCGGTCGGGTCTTTCTCTGGGTCGGCGGTGTAGATGCCGTCAACGCGTGTGCCTTTCAGGATGATGTCGGCCTTGATTTCGACGGCGCGGAGGGCCGAGCCTGTGTCGGTGGTGAAGAACGGGTTGCCAGTGCCGGCGCCCATCAGTACGATGTGGCCTTCGTTGAGCAGCTGTATGGCCTTGGCACTGCTCATGGTGTCGGCGATGCGGTCGATGTAAAGTCCTGACAATAAGGTGGCTTTCTGACCTTTGCCTTGCAGCGTCGATTGCAGCGCCATGCAGTTGATGACGGTGGCGAGCATACCCATGTAGTCGCCTTGTATGCGGTCCATGCCTTTGCTTGCACCTTGCAGGCCGCGGAAGATGTTGCCGCCGCCGATGACGATGCCAATCTGTACGCCGGTCTTGGCAGCTTCAATGATTTGGTTTGCATAGTCGTTCAGACGTTGTGGGTCAATGCCGTATTGCTGCTCACCCATGAGGGCTTCGCCGCTAAGTTTCAAAAGTACTCTGTTGTATTTCATGCTAAATGTATTTGAATTAGTGCTGCAAAAATATGGATTTCTTTTGTTTCAAACTTTTTTGCATTCTTTTTTCTATCCAAAGAATTCCCATTTCAGTAAAACGCAGTTTTTTTATTAAGTTTTTTATAGTAAAACGCAGTTTTTCTAATGCGAAATTCATAAGAAAACGCAATTTATTTTGGAAACTATATACCTGATGGCACAAAAAAACATTTGCAACTTTCCTTCCACTGCCCCAAATGGATTCCATTGACAAAAACATGAAAAAATCTTCCAAAGAACAGACGTGAAACGTCATTGCGAGGAGGCACGACGAAGCAATCCAGACGAGAGTTCTCTAGCACTTTATGCCTAGATTGCTTCGCTACGCTCGCAATGACGCGAAGCGGCAGTCCGCTTGCCAGGCACTAACTCTGCTGCCTGTCTCATCCGAAGACCCTCTCCGTGTTTTTATCATGGCTTGTGGGTACATGATGCACTGCTCGTCCAATTCCTAGATTGGATGAGCAACGGACGAACTTATTCTGCTCCGCCTTCCAGACGGCCGTGGCAGTTCTTGTACTTCTTGCCTGAACCACATGGGCACGGGTCGTTACGGCCCACCTTCTTCTCCACGCGGATAGGCTGGGTCACTTGCTTTTGCTGCGTGTCGCTGTGCGACTGTGTGAGCAGGTCGTTGCGTTGCTCCTTGATGTGGCTGCGGTCGATGCCTTGCGCACGATGTTCGCGCACGTTGTCGGCACTCTGCATCGGGATGTCGGCCAACATCAGGAAGCTGATGACGTCTTCGTTGATCTTCTCCAACATGGCGCTGAAGAGGTTGAACGATTCGAGCTTGTAGATGACCAACGGGTCTTTCTGCTCGTAGGTGGCGTTTTGCACCGATTCCTTCAGGTCGTCGAGTTCGCGGAGGTGTTCCTTCCATGCGTTGTCGATGAGGCCGAGGGTGATGCTCTTCTCGATGCAGAGGTTCACTTCGCGCGCACCGTTCTCGACGGCTTTCTTCAGGTTGACGATGACGTTCATGCCACGCTTGCCGTCGGTAATCGGGATGGCGATGTTCTCGAAATGGGTCTCTCTCTCATACACGTTCTTGATGACAGGAAACGTCTTCTCGCCGATGATGCGCGACTTCTCGCGATAGTGTTCCAGGGCTGCGTCGAAGAGTTTCTCGGCAAGGTCTTGGGTCTTGAGCTTGTCGAACTCTTCGCTGGTGAAAGGCAGTTCGATGCCCATGCCCGAAAGCACAGCCATCTGCAAGCCTTCGTAATCTTTCTCGCATTCGTTGATGAGCTTCTCGCCATAGTCGAACATCATGTTGTTGATGTCGATGGAGAGACGCTCGCCAAAGAGGGCGTGGTGGCGCTTGCTGTAGATGACTTCGCGCTGCGAGTTCATCACGTCGTCGTATTCGAGCAAATGCTTACGTACGCCAAAGTGGTTTTCTTCCACCTTCTTCTGCGCTTTCTCGATTTGTTTGGTAATCATAGGGTGCTGGATGACTTCGCCTTCCTGCAAGCCCATCTTGTCCATGATGCCGGCAATGCGTTCGGAGCCGAACATGCGCATCAGGTTGTCTTCCAACGAGACGTAGAACTGTGAGCTACCTGGGTCGCCTTGACGTCCTGAACGGCCACGCAACTGTCTATCCACACGGCGCGATTCGTGGCGTTCGGTGCCGATGATGGCCAAACCGCCAGCTTCCTTCACACCAGGGCCGAGCTTGATATCGGTACCACGACCAGCCATGTTGGTGGCGATGGTGACGGTGCCAGCCTGACCGGCTTCCTTCACGATTTGAGCTTCCTTGAAGTGCAACTTGGCATTCAGCACGTTGTGGGCGATGCCCTTGCGGGTCAGCATGCGGCTGAGCAGTTCGGAGATTTCGACTGAAGTGGTACCCACCAGCACGGGGCGGCCTTCGTTGACCAAGCGTTGTATTTCGTCGATGACGGCATTGTATTTCTCGCGTTTGGTCTTGTAGATCATATCTTCCTGGTCGAGACGTGCGATAGGACGGTTGGTCGGGATGACGACGACATCGAGCTTGTAGATGTCCCAGAATTCGCCGGCTTCGGTTTCGGCGGTACCAGTCATGCCCGCCAGCTTGTGGTACATGCGGAAGTAGTTCTGCAAGGTGATGGTGGCGTAGGTCTGTGTGGCGGCTTCCACCTTCACGTTTTCCTTGGCTTCGACGGCTTGGTGCAAGCCATCGCTCCAACGGCGGCCTTCCATGATACGGCCCGTCTGTTCGTCAACAATCTTGACCTTGTTGTCGATGATGACGTAATCGACATCCTTTTCAAATAAGGTGTAGGCTTTCAGCAATTGGTGGACGGTGTGCAAGCGTTCCGACTTCTCGCCGAAGTTGCGCATCAGCTCGGCCTTCCGAAGCACTTTCTCGTCGTTGCTGAGGTTGGAGTGCTCTAACTCGGCGATTTCGCTTCCCACATCGGGCAGGATGAAGAAATCGGGCGTGTTGTAGGAGCTGGTGAGCGTGTCGATGCCTTTTTCGGTGAGATCGACGGTATTGAGTTTCTCGTCGATGACGAAGTAAAGCTCGTCGTCGATGATGTGCATGTTTTCGTTCTTGTTCTGCATGTAGAAGCTCTCGGTCTTGTGCATGAGGCTCTTCATGCCTTCCTCGCTCAAGAACTTGATGAGGGCGTTGTTCTTAGGCAGACCGCGGTAGGCGCGGAAGAGTTGGTCGGCACCATGCTGCTTCTCGTCTTCGGTGGCGTTGGGGTCGGTGAGCAGACGTTTGGCTTCGGCTAAGATGGTGGTGACGTAGCGCTTTTGGGCTTCGTACAACTTCACCACGTCGGGCTTCAGTTGGTCGAATTCTTGCTGGTCGCCGCGTGGGGTAGGACCGCTGATGATGAGAGGCGTACGGGCATCGTCGATCAACACAGAGTCAACCTCATCGACGATGGCGTAGTGGTGCTTGCGTTGCACAAGCTCGTTGGGGTCGCCCGTCATGTTGTCGCGCAGGTAGTCGAAACCAAACTCGTTGTTGGTGCCGTAGGTGATGTCGGCCAGATAGGCCTTGCGGCGTGCTGTCGAGTTGGGTTCGTGCTTGTCGATGCAATCGACGGTGAGGCCGAGGAACTCGTACATGGCGCCCATCCATTCGGAGTCACGCTTGGCGAGGTAGTCGTTCACGGTGACTACGTGCACGCCCTTGCCGGCCAAGGCGTTCAGATAGACAGGCAAGGTAGCCACGAGGGTCTTACCTTCACCGGTGGCCATCTCGGCAATCTTGCCTTGGTGCAGCACGATACCGCCGATGATTTGCACGTTGTAGTGCACCATGTCCCATGTTACCACGTTGCCGCCAGCCATCCAGCTGTTCTTGAAGTAAGCCTTGTCGCCTTCGATGGTGACGTGGTCGTATTTGGCGGCCAATTCACGGTCGAGGTCGGTGGCGGTCACTTCCACGACTTCGTGTTCGCTGAAGTATTTCGCAGCGGCTTTCACTACCGAGAAGGCTTCGGGCTGAATCTCGTTGAGGGCTTCCTCGATGAGTTCCAGCTCTCGCTTTTCGAGTTTGTCAATCTGGGTGTAGATTTTCTCTTTCTCGTCAGGCTCCATGTCCAGGTCGGCATCGACCTTGGCTTTCAGTGTTTCGATTTCGGCCACCACGGAGGCAGTCTTGTTCTTGATGTATTCCTTGAATTCAATGGTCTTGTGACGAATGGCATCGATGTCGAGCTTCACGATTTCGTCATAAGCCTTGAGTGTTTTCTGGAGGATTGGTTCCAAAGCCTTGTTGTCGCGTGTGGCCTTGTCGCCGAATAGCTTTTTTAAAAATCCCATTTATTCAGTAATTTAAGATTCAAGATTCAAAGATTAAAAATCTATTAGATGGTTTGCATCCATGCGCAAATTTCGTGCAAAGGTAGAGTTTTTCCTTGTAATGGGAAAAAAATGTGCCAAAAAGTCAGAAAGTTTCGAAGCGAAAAAAATAAGTTTGCCAAAATGTTTGTACATTTGCAGCCTAAAATATTATCATCCTGATGTATTACATTTTTATCATCGGACGTTCGGATATGAATTCCGACACCACCACGGTGGATAAGCGAATTGAGGAAGCCAGATCTACTTTGAAGGAATATGGCTATGAGAGCGAATGCTATTGGATAAAAGGCATTGGTGACGGAACACGAAAGGTGCGTATCTATAGCGATTTGCATCCTAACGAAAAAGTCTGCTTCGTGGCTTGTGGTGGCGACCGTACCATTGGTGAGGTGGCGTCTGGACTGGTTGGTTTCCAAAACAAGTCGATGGCCATCATCAAGCTGGGCGACACGGGCAACGATTTCGTGAAATGTTTCCCCGGAAAGGACTTCCAGAGTGCTGAGGCTTTGCTGAAAGGCCAAGTCAAGGAAGTGGATATCATTAAGATTAACGACAGTTATGCATTGAATGTCTGTGATTTCGGCTTCGATTCGGTGGCGGGCAGCATCGCTAACGAGATGCTTGAGTCGGGACGCTCTAAGGCATACGAAAAGGGCATCTTTTCCGCAATTCTTACGGCGCGGTTCAACAAGATAAAGGTAATCGCTGATGGTGAGAAACTTGGATCCCGTCGCATGTTGCTTTGCGCAGTATGCAATGGCCAATACCTGGGAGGCGGTTTCCATAGCGCGCCTCGTGCACTTCTGGACGATGGCTTGATGGACATCTGCTACATCAGACCTTTGACCTTGCTGGGCTTCCTTCGTCTGATGCCTATCTACAAAAGAGGTGAACACTTGGATCACCCCTACTTTAAAAGGATGATTATCTATCGTCAGGCCAAGCATGTTGAAGTCAGTTCTGAGAAAATGATAGAATTGTGCATCGATGGTGAGATGCTGCCTGGCACTAAGTTCAGCATTGACATATTATCTAAAGCTATCAAGTTGGTTATTCCTGAATAATTCTTACAACAATGATTAGAAAACGATCTTTCTCTACTCGCTTGAGTCTTAATATACTTCTTGTGGTAGCGGCTTTGTTTCTTGGTGCTATTGCCATTGTCGCAATCACCTCGCACCGCCTGATTACCGACGAAGCGATGCGTTCGGCACAAAACAAGCTTGACGCTTCGATAAGCGATATCGAAAAAAAGTTGGTCCCAACTGAATCGAAGGTGCAGAGCATGGGTTGGTTCGTCGCGAACCAGGCTTGCGATACTACGTCTTTGCGCTTCCTTACCACAGCTGTGGTTAAGGACCTTAACATCATTGGGTCGAGCGTGGCCTATGCTCCCTTTGCTTTCGATAGCACACGCTATTATTTTATGTACTATACTTCAGATATTGACAATGAACTGAAAAGTAAAGTCTTAGGTAGCGAAGAATACAATTATTTCTCGATGGACTGGTTCCGTATTCCATACGAGACCAAAAAGCCTTATTGGAGTGACCCTTATTTCGACCAAGGCGGCGGAAATTGCCTCATGTCAACCTATAGCTATCCATTGATTGACGAGGACAACAAGGTCTATGCGATTGTTACTGCCGACATTACTCTTGAGTGGATTGCCGAGAAGGTAAAGACCATCAAGCCTTACAAAAATTCCTACATGACGGTTGTCAGTGCCAACGGCAGCTATTTCGATGTGACTACGGAAGAACTGCTGAGTAAGTATACCATCTATTCGACAGCGAAGAAGACTTCGAACAAGCAAGTCATGAAAATCGTTGATGAAATGATGGCTGGACATAAAGGCGTGAATCAATTCGATAACAATGGTTATGAAGGTTTTGCCGTTTATGGCCCTCTGCATAATGGCTGGTCGGCTGCCATTATATGCCAATATCGCGATGTCCTCGAACGTTCATTGGAGATGAGCAAGATATTGGGGCTGGTGTGCTTGTTCGGACTGATTGCCATGTATATCTTCTGCCGTCGTAGGGTGAGGAAGCTGACGCAGCCCATCACCGAATTGACGGTTTCGGCCACGAATATGGCCAAGGGCAATTTCCATGCACAGCTTGCCGAAGTCAATACCAACGACGAAATGCGCCGCTTGCATGATGCCTTCGACCAGATGCAGCACTCCATCAACGATTACATCTCGGAACTTCGGACCACGACAGCATCGAACATGCGTTTCGAAAGCGAGCTGAACATTGCAAAGAGCATCCAGCATCACATGGTGCCAACTGATTTCCCCGACCGTAAGGACGTCGGGCTGTATGCCTTGCTGCAACCAGCCAGGGAAGTGGGTGGCGACTTGTATGATTTCGTAATCCGCGGCGAGGAATTGTATTTCACCATTGGCGACGTTTCGGGCAAAGGCGTCCCCGCCGCCATGTTCATGTCGATTACGCGCAGCGCGTCGCGTTTCATCTCGGGCCTTGATATGGAACTTGACGATGTGATGAAGAACATCAACAATTCTGTTGCCGATGGCAACGATTCGGGCATGTTCGTGACACTGTTTATGGGATGCCTGAACCTTCGCACTGGTCATCTCAAATATTGTAACGGAGGTCATAATCCGATTGTGGTGGTACCTGCTGACGGTATGAATCCCTATTTCTTGCAGCAGAATCCGAATATCGCCATTGGCGTGTTCCCTGACTATGAATTCGAGATGCAGGAAATTGACTTGGAGAAAGGTACGCGGCTTTTGCTTTACACCGATGGCGTTTCGGAAGCCGAGCGTGCCGACAAGTCGCAAT
>CALBNP010000066.1 GCA_937896505.1 uncultured Bacteroidales bacterium
TCAAACTGAAACATCTCTACCCTATATTGAACTTTTAAGTGTTACAAAATACTAGGTCAATCACAACAAGGATTTTAACAATAACAAAAATGAAGAAACATATTAGCATCTTCATCGTTTCGCCATGGCCTGTATCCTCTCACGGATGTGACGTTCCAATTCCGGCGATTCGATGATTGTGATTTCGTCGTAAAGTCCTAAGACGAAGCGGCCTATGCCTTCCATGTTGCACACTTCGGTCTTTAGTTCCCAGCGGTTGTCGCTGATTTTCGTGAGGCACTCTTTCGACAGCGGATATTCTTCCATCAGCAAGTTGGCGGCACGCACGCTGAGTTGCAGCCTTACGGGAATCTTCTCGTTGGTACGCATTCTGAAAATGTCGATGTAGCCCTCTTCGTGTTGGTCCTCATATTGCCAAGGCATTTCGAGTATTTCCACCTTGCCGATGCGCGACACCTTGAACATCTTGTTGCTCTGTGATTCTGGCTCGTAGCAAAGCACGTCCTGCAAGCCGGATGTGAAGGAAAAAGGCTCCACGATGCGGTCGCTGACCTTGTCGCTGCTGGCCGAACGGTAGCTGACGAGGCGCACTTGATGCTTGGCTAGTCGGGCTTCGTTGAGCAACCTGAAATTGCTGAGATGCTGCGGCTGCACGATGGCTTTGGCCACGATGTCGAAGTCGTAGATGCTGGCCAACTTCCTTTTCAGATCCTGCTTCATTACCGTGCCGTCGTCGATGCTATCGATGGCCGAATAAAGGATGGATGCGTCTTCCTTGCTGAAATACAGCAAGTCGGTGATGTTCTTGAAGTCGTTGGAAAGCTTCTTGATTTGATAGTGCTTGTCCTCTTTCGTGACCACGAAGCCCGCCTCGTTGAGCGTGTCGATGTAGCGATAGACCGTTCTGGTTGTCGTGTCAAGTTTGCGGCTGATTTCCTTGATGGTGTAGCTTCCTCTGACCAGATACATGATGAGTTCGAGAAGCCTGCGTAGTTTTGCCTGATCGTCCATGATGAGGTGCAGAATGTTAGTTTTCCGAAAATTGTTGCAGAAAAATATGCTTTTTACGCATTTATACTGTTTCTATCAGTTCTTTCCAAAATTCGGCGAGGTCACTGACGTGCGGGCATTGAAATAATTGAGGAAAACCGGCAGGAGAATATCCGTACGCTCCTTCCTTGGATTGCTTACCACATCCATTTTCCCGTCGGGTCCTATAACCATCGTCATACGCTCCTTGCTGTCATACGGAGCCCATCCGGGGGTTCCGGTCTTTGCAAAATCGATAAAAGCCCTGCTCCAGTTCTGACGTAGCGCAGCTTGCGAAGAGTCATAATACGGATGATCATAATTATTGAACGCATAAGAAACGTCGGAAACATGGCAGGAACCCACCCAAGGATTATTCAGCCTTACGGCATACTCATTATGTGGCAGACCGAAATAGTACATATAGGTGTTGTTCCCGTTCCCTGAGTGAAGGTCTGCCGTTAAGATTGATCCCTGGCGGAAGTACAGTTCTGTAAGCAAATCAGTTTTCCTCCAAAGCTTCGGATCGGGTTCGTAAGGAAGCACATTTTCCATGTCGCTCGGGCATTCTTCAATATATTTCTTGAACGCCTCCTTTACTCCCTGTCCGTCAGTGCCGATATTTTCAATGGCATAGTCGCAATACGCATTCCAATAACCGAATTTCTTATCCGGGTACTGACCTTTATACTGTTGTCTGATATCAAGGTCTATATCAAGGAAAGCGAAATAGTTCATCTCGTCGAAATTGCAGCCAATCATCAAGTCAACACCGGAACCGGCACCATTCTTCAGGGCCTCGAACGGATTGGGAAGGACTGCATCCGGGCCATCATCAAATACAGGAAATGATCCAATTGAGCTGAGAGTGCCACCGGCCATCAAACCTCCATAGGGGACTTCTCCCTCAAGAGCAAGTATCAGTTGTTCCTTTGAAAGGCTCTTGAGCTCGGCGAGGTTCGATGTATGGGTGATATTCATCAGTTGTTTTGCTTGATTGAGTGCTGTTCCATCGTCTGTCTGATTTACAGCAGCAACACGCGGAGCGGTAAGGCTGCTTTCGCCCGACATCATTATGGCGCGTTTGAACAATCCCTTTGAACTTGGCATAACCAAATGACAGGCTACACTGCCGCCACCGGCAGATTCTCCGAAGATTGTCACATTTTCTGGGTCGCCTCCGAATTTGGCGATGTTGCGCTGCACCCACTTCAAGGCCACCTGCTGGTCAAGTATGCCGAGAATCCCCGCATTCTTATATTCATCGGTATATCCAGGTACGTTGTCAAGAGGCATAAAGCCCATTATTGAGACGCGGTAATTTGTCGTAACCACAATGATATCGGGATCGGTGGCAGCAAGATATTGCCCATCATACAGAGGGTCCACTGTTCCGCCAAGTGCGTATGCCCCTCCATGGATATAGAACATTACTGCCTTCTTTGCGTCCGGATTGAAATCCTGAGTCCAGATATTCAGAGTAAGACAATCTTCGTCTTTATCCTCGGAAGAAGCTGCCGGTTCGCTTCCCGTGATATCCTGTGCTTGAATAGCAACGTGTCCGAACTTCTTGCAGATTATTTCGGCATCCGACTCGGGTGCTTCCACAGGGTCTTTCCAGCGGAGTTCGCCAGTAGGAGGCACGGCAAACGGTATTCCCTTGAATATGGCAAGATGACCATCCCTGTATCCGACCATCTTTCCGTTGTGACATTCAACGGTTATGGACTCCTGAAGGGTCGGTTCGGGTTGTGGTAGGTGGTTCTGACATCCTACGATTGAAAGTGTGGTTGCTACAGCTAGCATAATTGATGATGTTTTTTTCATACGGAATATTAAGTTAATTAGTCCTCGCAAATATACACATATTTTTTTGAATAAAATCTTTTCTCCGAAAAATTCAAAGCAGGCCATCAAATTTCAGGAAACTATATACCTGATGGCACAAAAAGCAATTGCAACTTTCCTTCTACTGCCCAAAATGGATTCCATTGACAAAAACATGAAAAAAAATCATCTGCGACGGTAATTGTCAAAAATACAATCTATCTTTGTCGCGTTAAATTAAAAATCAACCAAAATGGATAAGATGGAAAAGAGACATTTGCTGACGACCCACATTGCGGGTTTCGGCTATTGGGATGGCGCGGAAGCGTTTGAAGAACTGCGCATTGGCACTGTGCTGCGCATGGTGCGCGAAGACGACAACAAGTTTGACCCTTACGCCGTGGCCTTGTATTACGGCGATTTCAAGTTGGGTTTCCTGCCGCGAGGCGAGAACCACGAGATTTCGAAATACCTTGAAATGGGTTACGGCGGCATCTACGAGGTGCGCATCAATCGTCTTGCTCCTGATGAGCATCCCGAAAATCAGGTGGGCATCATCGTGAGGATTCTGCGCAACCATGCCGATGACGGGGAGTCGGCAGGCGATGGGGAAAAATGATATTGGGATTATGAAAGAGGGAATCCTTCTCGTCACAGAATGGCTGACGGGAAGGATTTTCCACGTAATAGTTAAATAGATAAGGTTCTTTTGACAATGATAAGCACAGGAATGGTGGATATAAAAAACGAGGCGAACTGAATCGCCCCGCTTTGGATGTTTTCACAACGGAATAATCCTTATTGTGAATCGCTTAATCTTGTGCTGCAAAAATAGATATTTTTTCAATACTGCAAGAGTTTTTAGAAAAAAAAGTATTTTTGACGATTATTTGATTAGTAAAATTGAATTGTATGAAAAAGATATTAGGTTTAGACTTGGGAACCAACAGCATCGGATGGGCAGTTGTAAATGGAGAACAAACAGAAAACGGCATTACGCTTCAAGACATCGAAGCAAGCGGAAGTAGAATCATTCCAATGGATGCCGCTATTTTAGGAGATTTCGACAAAGGAAATTCCGTATCTCAAACATCTGTAAGAACAGGATTCAGAGGCACACGACGTTTGCACGAGCGCTACCTGCTCCGCCGCGAAAGATTGCATCGCGTTTTGTCCGTAATGGATTTTCTCCCTAAACATTATGTTGAGAAATTAGATAAATACGGACATTTTCTAAAAGAAAACGAACCCAAATTGGCATGGAATAATGGCCAATTCCTCTTTATGGATTCATTCAATGAAATGCTTGCCGATTTTGCCATCAACCAACCTGAATTAGTCTCAAATGGCAAAAAGATCCCTTTGGATTGGACAATTTATTATCTTCGCAAAAAAGCGTTGACCCAAGCAATTACTAAAGAAGAACTTGCCTGGATTCTTCTGCAATTCAACCAAAAACGCGGCTATAATCAGTTAAGGGATGAGGAAGAGGACCAAAACAAGAATCAACTAGTAGAATTTTATTCGTTGAAAGTCGTTGAAGTCGAAGATAGTGGCGATAAGAAAGGAAATGATATATGGTACAACGTAAAATTAGAGAATGGTTGGATATACAAAAGGGCAAGCTCTATTCCATTGGACTGGGTGGGGAAAGTCAAAGACTTTATTGTAACTACCGATTTAAATGATGATGGAACTGTCAAAACGGATAAAGATGGTAAAGAAAAGCGTTCGTTCCGTGCTCCTAAAGAAGACGACTGGACTCTTTTGAAAAAGAAAACAGAATACACTATTGACATTTCTGGCAACACCGTTGGCGAATACATTTACAATTCCTTGCTGAATAACCCTGACCAAAAAATTATCGGAAAACTGGTGCGCACCATTGAAAGAAAGTATTTCAAAGACGAGTTAAAAGCCATCATCAACAAGCAGAAAGAATTCATTCCAGAGTTGAATGATTCTGAGTTATATGCTGCCTGCATTGAAGAACTCTACCCTTTTAATGATGACTATAGAAACAGCATTGCCTCCAGAGATTTCACTTACCTGCTCGTTGACGATGTATTGTTCTATCAACGTCCTTTAAAAAGCAAAAAATCCACCATCGCCAATTGCCCATACGAATCTCATTTTGACAAAGAAGGCGTTGAATATCCCATTAAATGTGTTGCCAAATCCAATCCGTTCTTCCAGGAATTCCGTCTTTGGCAATTCGTTTCCAATCTGAGAATTTATGAACGCCAGAAACTCGTAGACGGGAAACTTCTCACTGATGTAGATGTAACCGCAGATTTCATTCATTCTGAAAACGAATTGGTCGCTTTGTTTGATTTTTTGAATGACAAGAAGGAAATCACGCAAGATACACTATTGACTACCTATTTCAAGATAAAGAAACAGAAAGGAAAAGATTCCGAACTTCCATATCGTTGGAATTACGTAGAAGACAAGACCTATCCTTGCAACAAAACGCGCGCCATTCTTTTGGCAAAACTTGCCAAAGAGGATAAAACAAAACTCACCAAAGAATTGGAATACTCACTCTGGCATCTGCTATACTCTGTAAATTCCAAAACTGAAATTGATGCTGTTTTTGCTAAAAGCAAGCGAAATAATTCAAAAGGCATTTATCATAAACTTTTGGAAGCTGGTATTTCTGATGAAAGCATTGAGAATTTGAAGAAAGCCAAATTTGACGAAAAAGACTATGGTTCTTATTCTGAGAAGGCCATCAAGAAATTGTTGGCACTGATGCGTATGGGTAAATATTGGAATCAAGACAATATTGATGCGAAAACACTTGATAGAATTGATAAAATCATTTCGGGAGAATACGATGAGAAAATTCGCAATCGTGTGCGCGAAAAAGCCATTCATCTTACTGAAATCTCCCATTTCAAAGGACTGCCAATCTGGCTTGTCTGTTATATAGTTTATGACAGACATTCTGAAGCTAGCGAGATTCAAAAGTGGGAAAAGCCTGAAGACATTGACAAATGGTTGAAAGACTTCAAGCAGCATTCAATGCGGAATCCAATTGTGGAGCAAGTGGTTACAGAAACCATGCGTACCGTGCGCGACATTTGGAAACAGATAGGAAACATTGATGAAATACACGTTGAGCTTGGTCGCGAGATGAAAAATCCTGCCGACAAACGCAAAAAGATGACCGAGCGCATCAATGAGAATGAAAACACCAACCTGCGTATCAAAGCGATGCTGATGGAGTTTCAGGATCCAGAATTTGGCATTGAGAATGTTCGGCCCTACTCCCCTACCCAGCAAGACATCTTACGAATCTACGAAGAGGGAGCGTTGCTTAATTTATCCAGCGACGACAGTGATTTCGAATTTGTTTCTAAAATATCAAAAGCCGCACAACCTTCTAAAAATGATGTACTTCGATACAAATGTTGGTTGGAACAAAGATACCAGTCACCTTATACCGGAGAAATGATTCCGTTGGGAAAGCTTTTCACCCCAGCATACGAAATAGAACACATCATTCCGCAATCCCTCTATTTTGATGATTCTTTCAGCAACAAAGTCATTTGTGAAGCAGAAGTAAACAAATTAAAAGACAATCAATTGGGATTTGACTTTATCAAAAACCATAAAGGCGAAAAGGTCACATTAACTGGCGGGAAAGTCGTTGAAATCTTCACAGCAGACGCTTATCAGGATTTTGTCAGAAAGCATTATGCCAAAAATCCTTCCAAGATGAAGCATCTTTTAATGGATGACATACCAGATAAATTCATTGAAAGGCAATTAAACGACAGTCGTTACATTAGCAAGTATATAAAAGGTGTCCTATCCAATATCGTTCGCGTAAAGGATGATAATGGTAACTTGGAACAAGAAGCCGTTTCCAAAAACCTTATTTCGTGCAATGGAAATATCACAGACCGATTGAAGAAAGATTGGGGAATGAACGATGTTTGGAATCGTATTATTCTGCCACGATTCATCAGATTGAACGAGTTGACCAATTCCACACATTTCACCTCTACCAACACAAGCGGTGAAATCATCCCCGCTGTGCCATTGGAATTGCAGAAAGGTTTCAACAAAAAGCGCATCGACCACCGCCATCACGCCATGGATGCCATCGTAATCGCCTGCACCACCCGCGACCACGTGAATCTGCTCAACAACGAAGCCGCATTATCCGAGCACAAAGAAAACAGATTTGCGCTTTCTCACAAATTGCGCCGATACGAAGAAGTGCTCATCAACGGAGAGAAACGAAAAGTACCAAAAGAGTTCCTCAAGCCATGGGCAACATTCACACAAGACGCTCAAAGTGCGTTGGAAAACATTGTGGTCAGTTTCAAGCAGAATCTGCGTGTCATCAACAAAACGGTTAACCATTACCAGCATTTTGAAAATG
>CALBNP010000067.1 GCA_937896505.1 uncultured Bacteroidales bacterium
TTGTCCACTTGAGAGCAACGTCTCAAAAACAGCCTAATTTTTGTCCATTACACCTTATTTTATTTTAATTACAAAATATATTTTGTGTTTTTGTGGCATTTCACTTTATGTTTTTGTTGTATTTCATTTTGTGTTTTTGCGGCATTTCACTTTATGTTTTTGGGCAAATCAAGCAACAGCACCTAACACTATTGTCGTTTTGTTCGCCTTAAAAAAGGATGCTAGCAAATGGTAGATTATTTCCAAAATATTGCGTAATTTTGCCCATCATTACCAATTCGCATGAAAAAAGCACTAACCTTTATTAATATCTTGCTTGTGGTTTTGGCGGCACAAGCACAAAACACCATTTTCCATACTGACAAGCTATGGTTAAGCATTGACGACGAAGGATATATCTCATCACTGGCAGTTTGCGACAAGAATATCCTATCCGATAGCTCCTACCCTATCCTCATGGGTTGCCACAATGGCCGACTAGCTTTGCCACAAGCCTTCGAACCATCATACGGGACACTCTACAATGTCGTCTTTGACGATGGAGGTGAAGCCGTTCTTGACATCCAAGAATTCGGCAACCATCTGAAAATCACCATTGAACGGCAAAACATCCATGGCGGCGACTACGATGCGATGATAATATGTCCCGTAATGCTCAACATCAACGAAGTGGTGGGCGACATCATCGGCGTGGTGCAAGGAAAAGGTGTGGCTTTCGGCATCCAAGCCCTGAACATCAAGACTAATGCGGGAATCCCGCAAGAATATGCCGGAAAAATCAGCGAACGACTTCACTACGAAGGCGAGCCGGCCTCAGTCTCCACCTCCTCCCTTCTAGCTTATCGTCTGGCTGCCACAAGAACAAAGAAAGGCGCCATGATGCAATTTTCAGCTCGCTATCGCGGGAGATTGGAATACAGGAATGTTCAAGGTGTTGACAGCGTAATGGTTCTGCCCATAGAAAGCAGCGACCGACTGATTGACGGCGCTTCCGTTGCCCTATTTGGATGCCCACAAAACGAAGCCTTGAGCCGCATCGGCGCGATTGAGATATCCGAAAACCTTCCCCACCCCATGTTTGATGACGAATGGGGAAAGACTTCGCGCTCAGCCATGAAACCTTACATCATCTCCGACTTTTCGGAAAACGATTTCGATTTCGTGCTCGAAAAATGTCACCAAGCCGGAATGGAATATGTCTATCACATCGAGCCTTTTGAGGACTTAGGGCATTTCCATTGGAGCAAGGATTTCGTGAAAGGTGGCAAAGACAATGACGTCAGAAGGCTTGTCGAGAAAGCTGAAAGACAGGGCATTCATGTCGGAATCCACACGCTTAGCAATTTCACCACCACCAACGACAGTTATGTCAGTCCAAGGCCGTCGGAGCACTTGCTCAAGCAAGGCATCGTAAAGCTTCAAGAAGGAATCGACGAAAGCCAAACCGACTTCGCAGTCTATCATTCCGACCTTTTTGCCCGCCCGATGACGCTCAACTTGCTACAGATTGACGACGAGCTCATCTCCTATCGCACCACTGAAGTCGCCGGAAACACCCATCTCCTGCACAGCTGCACCCGTGGCACTTACGGCACCAAGAAATCGGCACACGCCAAAAACGCCACCGTCTATAAACTTTGGGACCATCCATACAAAGTTGTGTTTCCTGACCTTGTCCTGCAAGACAGCCTCGCCCAGCGGTTGGTGGAAATCTTCAACCGCACTGGCCTGTCGCAAATCTCGTTCGACGGCTTGGAAGGTTGCACCTACACGGGTCACGACGACTATGCCACCTCGCGCTTCGTCAGCCAATGCTACGAAGGTTGGGACCACAATGTGCTCAACGACGCGAGTCAGCTCAACCATTATAATTGGCACATCCACAGCCGCATGAACTGGGGCGAGCCTTGGGGCGAAGCCATGCGCACCGGGCAAGTTGAAGCCCGCATCAAGAACCAGGATTTCTTCCGTCGGAACCTCTTCCCGAGGATGCTGGGCTGGTTCAAGATCAGCCTCGCCGACCGCAAATATGAATGCACCACAATAGAAGATGTGGAATGGGCCATGTCGGAATGCGCCGGTTTTGATGCCGGTTACGGCATGACTATCTACATGAATGCCATGCGCAACCACGGACAGCTTGATGCAATTCTCGAAACGATGAGATATTGGGACCAATTACGTCTTGCCGATGCGTTCAGCGACGACCTGAAGGCGAGACTCAAAGACCCTTACACCGAATGGCATCTGGAGAAACTTGACGACAGCACCTTCAACCTCTACGAGATGCACATCTCGCGTCGTTTCCGCTGCGACCTTGCCGACATGCAGCCCGGTCAGCCTGGCGGAGCCGATTGGCAATGGGACTCACACTTCAGCGGCCGTTACGCACTGCGCCTCCATGTTGAAGGCGAAGGCCAAATCCAGAATCCTTATTTCCAAACCGCCGATGGCGTGCTGGCATTTGAATGCACCCTGAAAGCGGGACAATATCTGCTATACGACTTCAACGGGAAGGCCGTCATCACCGACAGCAACTACAATTACATTGAAACCATCGAGAAGCAAGGTGTTTCGATGCTGCCCGAAGGAAGTTCCACAATCTCATTCAGTTGCGACACGAAAAAAGGCGACGAAATGCCGGAAGTGACCGTCCGTTTCATCACCAGGGACAAGCCCGAAACCGTGAAATTGAACGTTACTTCACCCCAGGAAAATGCTCCACGATTTTGACCTTGATATCAGGGAAGCTATTCACAATCTGGACTTTCACATCGGGGAAACTCTCCACCAGCTTAACCTTGCCGCATTGGTCGGGAAAATGTTCCACGAGTTCCACTTCGACATCAGGAAACGATTCCACGATTTGGACTTTGATGTCAGGGAAATGCTCCACTATCTTAACTTTGCCGTAAAGATTGAAGGTCTTGCCGTCCTTATTGGTGTATGTGCAGTTCTTTTTGTCGATGCCAGGTTTTACGTCGCTTTTCTGAGCCATCATTGGAACGGCCAAAATCAGCGACAGTGCGATGATAAGCAAGTGTTTCATTTTGACAAAGTTTAAAAGGTTGATAACAAAAGTCATTGCAAAAATAAAAAACTTTCGCCAAAGAGGAACGGATATTAGAATGGAAGAAATTGTGTCAGTTGCCTTATTTTAAATTAGTCTAAATCCAAATAACATTTTTACTACATTATAAACCAACAATTTAATCCAACAGAAATTTAGAGATTTCCGTTTGGATTGAATTATTTATTTTTGCAGCCTAAACGAAGGATTAGGACAGACA
>CALBNP010000068.1 GCA_937896505.1 uncultured Bacteroidales bacterium
GACAACCTCTACCCGAGCCGTATCATCGTCGGCATACCGAAGGTGATAGAAGGTTTCGACGAGGAAAACGAAGCCATCAGCAAGGTGACCGATGTGCATTTCCTTGAAGAACGCGCTCATGTCTTCGCTACCTTGTTGCAGCAGGGTGCCATCAAGGAAGACATCCCGACCCTGTTCATGGGCATGAAGGAAGCCGAGGCGGTGAAACTCTTTGCCAACACCTACCTCGCCTTGCGCGTGAGCTATTTCAACGAATTAGACACTTACGCCGAAGTCAAGGGACTTGACACCCAAGCCATCATCAATGGCATTGGCCTCGACCCACGCATCGGCATGCATTATAACAACCCGTCGTTCGGCTATGGCGGTTACTGTCTGCCGAAAGACACCAAGCAGCTGCTCGCCAATTACGAAGATGTGCCGGAAGACCTGATCCGTGCCATCGTGGAGAGCAACCGCACCCGTAAGGATTTCATCGCCGACCAGGTGTTGCGTAAGGCTGGTTACTATGAGGCATCCAGTACCTTTGACACTGCCCGTGAGCGCCATATCACCATTGGCGTGTACCGTCTCACCATGAAATCCAATTCTGACAACTTCCGCCAGAGCAGCATACAAGGCGTGATGAAGCGGGTGAAGGCAAAAGGTGCTGAGGTCATTATCTATGAACCGACCCTTGAAGATGGTTCCACCTTCTTCGGCAGCCTTGTGGTGAATGACTTGGAGAAGTTCAAATCCATGTCGAATGCCATCATCGCCAATAGGTATGATAGCTGCTTGGATGACGTGGATGCTAAAGTATATACTAGAGACATTTTTAAAAGAGATTGATTTTCAACATTAATTACCGCCAATTGTCCCGTTAATTATTCGTTAATTGTTTTACTATGATTAGAGCGAAACAATACAAGGATTTGACCTATAAGATAATAGGATGTGCTATGGCAGCCCATTCTGAATTAAATTGGGGATTGCTGGAAGCAGTATATCAGGAAGCTCTTCATCTTGAATTACTTGACAGGGGAATTGATAATGAAAGGGAAAAGGAAATAGAAGTCTATTATAAGTCTAAGTTGTTGGATAAGAAATACAAAATGGATCTTGTAGCTGGTGATGTCATTGTCGAGTTGAAATCGGTGTCGAGACTATTGCCTGTCCATAGGGCCCAACTTTGTAATTATTTACGACTTACTCATAAACCTGTGGGACTTTTGATAAATTTCGGAGAAAAGAGTTTGATTGGGGAGCGTTGGGCATACGACGAGAAAACAAATGAATGCGTTCTTGTCGATAAGAATATGGATGTCGTGTATGAGGCTGAATATGAAGAACTGTTGTGTAGTGGTGTTTTTGACTCGGGAAGCGACGACGAAAAATGAAATTAATGGGAAATTAACGGTTGGATTACACGGAAATTAACGTAAAAAATAAACATCATAATTAAAGTGATACCATGAACATTCTCGTAACCGGTGCAGCAGGATTCATAGGCGCCAACCTCGTCCTCCGTCAGCTCAAGACCGAAACCGACACCCATATTGTCGGCCTCGATAGCGTGAACGACTATTACGATGTGCGCCTCAAGGAATACCGCCTTGCCCAGATTGAAGAACTTGCTGGCACCCTGAGCCTGTCGAAGGGTGGCGCTGCCTCTAACTCATGGACTTTCATCAAAGGCAACCTCGCTGACAAGTCGCTTATCGACAGCCTTTTCGCCCAATACCATTTCGACATTGTGGTGAACCTGGCCGCCCAGGCGGGTGTGCGTTACAGCATCACCAACCCCGATGCCTATATCGAGAGCAACCTCATCGGTTTCTACAACATCCTTGAGGCCTGCCGCCATTATCCGGTGCAGCATCTGGTCTATGCTTCCTCGAGTAGCGTGTATGGTGGCAACAAGAAAGTGCCTTTTGCCGAGAGCGACATGGTCGATAATCCGGTTTCGCTTTATGCGGCCACCAAAAAGAGCAACGAACTGCTGGCCCATTCCTACAGCAAACTCTACGATATCCCCAGCACGGGCTTACGTTTCTTCACCGTCTATGGTCCTGCCGGCCGTCCCGATATGGCATATTTCGGCTTCACCAACAAGTTGCGGAAAGGGGAGAAGATACAAATCTTCAACTACGGCAACTGCCTGCGTGACTTCACTTACATTGACGACATCGTGGAAGGCGTGACCCGTGTCATGCACCATGCACCCGAGCACCAGCTTGGTGAAGACGGTCTGCCGCTTCCACCTTATAAAATATACAACATCGGCAACAGCCATCCTGAAAGTCTGCTCGACTTTGTCGACATCCTTCAACAGGAACTCATCCGTGCTGAGGTGCTGCCCGCCGAATACGACTTTGAAGCCCATAAGGAACTGGTTCCCATGCAGGCAGGTGATGTGCCGACTACATACGCGGATACTTCCGCCCTTGAAAAGGACTTCGGCTTTAAGCCTTCCACATCGTTGAGAGATGGGCTGAGGAGGTTTGCAGAGTGGTATAGGGAGTTTTATGAGGTGAAATGATATTCGCGATAGTGGTTTTTATAAAATTGAAATAAAATAGTCATTTGATGAAAAAAATAATGTTAGTTTTCGGCACACGTCCTGAAGCCATCAAGATGTGCCCTTTGGTCAAGGAGTTCCAAAAATATCCTCAAGACTTTGAGACTATCGTGTGCGTCACGGGTCAGCACAGAGAGATGCTCGACCAAGTACTCAAAATCTTTGACGTAAAACCTGACTTCGACCTCAATATCATGAAGCAAGGACAAGACCTCTACAATGTCACAGCCCGTGTGCTCACCGGCATGCGTGATGTTTTCAAGGAATGCAAACCGGATGTGGTGCTCGTCCATGGCGATACCACCACCTCGATGGCCGCTGCCATGGCTGCTTTCTATCAGCAGATTCCTGTGGGACATGTGGAGGCTGGTTTGAGAACCCATAACCTGCTCAGTCCATGGCCCGAAGAGATGAACCGTCAGGTGACAGGACGCATTGCCGACTTCAACTTCAGCCCCACACCACTTAGCGAGCAGAACCTCAAGGACGAGAAAGCTCACGGACAGATATTCGTCACCGGCAATACTGTTATCGATGCCCTTCACATGGTGGTCGATAAGCTCAAATCCGACAAAGCCCTTGCCGATGAGCAGAATCAAGTGCTCAAAGCAGCAGGATACGATGTTACACGCTTGAACAACGGCAAGAAACTCGTCCTCATCACTGGTCACAGGCGCGAAAACTTCGGAGACGGTTTCATCTCTATGGTGACCGCAATGAAAGACCTCA
>CALBNP010000069.1 GCA_937896505.1 uncultured Bacteroidales bacterium
TTTTATAAATTAAATACAAATCACTATGAAAACCATACACTTACTACCCATCACGCTTCTGCTGATTTTTGCTTCCTGCACACAAAAGGAAACCCATTTCATCAGCGACCCTCAGCAACGCGCCAATGTGGAAGCCGACCTCAACAGAAAGATGAGCTTGCTGCCCAATGGCGACCTGTTCAGCATCTTCGACACCGAATTGAGTACCAAAGAACGCGAAGCGCTCCAGTTCCTCTACGCCTATATGCCCATCGGCGACATCACCGACTACAGCGGCGAATATTACAAGAACAACATCGACATCGCCTTCCGCGCCAAGGAAGAGATGCCTTGGGGCAGCGCGATTCCCGAACGCGAGTTCAACCACTTCGTTGTGCCCGTGCGCACCAACAACGAGAATCTCGATGACTTCAGAACCACCTATTATGAAGAATTAAAAGCTCGTGTACAGAATCTTAGCCTCTACGATGCCATCCTCGAAGTGAACCATTGGTGCCACGAAAAAGCCAACTACAAAGGTAGCGACTCGCGCACCAGCTCGCCCATGGCCACCATAAAGACCTCGTGGGGCCGCTGCGGCGAAGAGTCAACCTTCCTCGTCACGGCACTGCGCACCGTGGGCATTCCTGCCCGACAAGTCTATACCCCACGCTGGGCACACTGCGACGACAACCACGCTTGGGTGGAAGCCTACGTGGATGGCGGCTGGCACTTCCTCGGTGCTTGCGAACCTGAACCAGTACTCGACTTGGGCTGGTTCAACGAACCTGCATCGCGTGCCTTGCTGCTGCACACGCGTGTCTTTGGCCGCTATTATGGTCCGGAAGAAGTGATTGAGCGCACCGAAAACCATACCGAAATCAATGTGGTTGACAACTATGGCGACACCTCAAAGACCAACTTCAAAGTCGTGGATACGGAAGGGGCGCCACAAGGCAACATCACCGTAGAATTCAAAATCTACAACTACGCCGAGTTTTGCACCGTCGTCACGAAACAGACTGACGAGAACGGTGAGACCTGGCTCACATCAGGCTTAGGCTGCATGATGGCATACGCCGCCAACAACGGGAAGTTCGGTTTCCAAGTATTCAAGTCGGGCGAAACCGACAACGTCACCATCGTCCTTGACCACGAAGAAGGCCTTTGCGAAACCCTTGACTTCGACATGGTTCCGCCTGTCGCCAACCCCAAAATGCCTGAAGTCAGCGAGGAGATGAGAGCCGAAAACGACCGACTCGGTTCCATGGAAGACACCATCCGCAACGCCTACATCGCTTCATGCAAGCAAAACCAACAACAGCTGATTGCCAACACAGGCAACAAGAGTCTTTGCAGCATCTACGAAAAGAGCTGGGGCAACTACCAAACCATTGCCGATTTCATGGAATACGCCGAAGGCAAAGGCCAGTTCAACAAGGCCCTCGACCTGCTGCAGAACATCTCCGACAAAGACCTACGCGACGTCAGCTTAGATGTTCTCATCGACCACCTCGACTTCACCGCCGACCAAGACAGCGAACTTTTTGCACAATACATCCTCAATCCACGTGTCAGCAACGAGATGATTCGTCCCTACAAGGAAGAATTTTCGAAGTTCTTCAGCAAAGAAGAAGCCGATGCTTTCAGGGCTGACCCTCAAAGACTGATTGATTGGGTGAAGCAAAACATCACCATTAACGAAGCCTTGAACATCAGGCAGATACCTATTTTCCCAACCGGTGTGCTGAAAGCCCGTGTAGCCGACAGTCATTCGCGCGACATCTTCTTTGTGGCCATGGCACGCAGTCTGGGCATCGCCGCACAAGTCAATCCCGTGACAGGCAAAGTGCAATACTACGACGGAGCCTGGACTCCCGTCGGTTTCGAAGCCTCGGAGCCCATCACCAACGCCACAGGATACCTCGATATCCACTATGAAGGCACCGCTGTGGCCGACCCGAAATACTACACCCATTTCAGCATCAAGAAATTCAACGGCAACAGCTTCGACCTTTTGGCCTACGATGCCAAAGACCCGGGCATCGATGATGGCATGACACTTTCAAGTTTCGACCACCCAACGCCTTTAGATGCAGGCTATTACATCCTCACTTCAGGCACCCGTCTGAGCAACGGCACCGCCTTGACCCACAGCGAGTTCTTCACTATCCGCGAAGGCGAAACTACCACGGTCAACCTCATCTTGCGGCAGCCCGTCAATGGGGTGAGCACTATCGGAAACTTCAATGCCGAAAGCCGCTTCAACATGGCCGAAACCGGAGAAGAAAAGAGCGTACTCAACATCTCGGGACGCAACTTCTACATCCTCGGCATCCTCGACCAAGGCAGCGAGCCAACGACACATGCCATGCAAGACATCTCCGCTTTTAGGAACGATTTCGAGAATTGCGATTTGCAGATACTCTTCATGTTCAACAACAACGAAGACTTTTCGAAATTCAAACTGAAGAATTTCAACGAATTGCCCAACAACATCACCTACGGCATCAACCCAGGCACGATGTTAGACGAAATCGTCAGCAACCTGCATCTGACCAATGCCAACCTGCCCGTTTTCATCATTGCCAACTCCAACAACGAAGTGGTTTTCGTCAGTCAAGGCTACACCATCGGCTTAGGCGAACAGCTGCTGAAGGTGGTGAAAATGTTATAAAAAAGTAGAGACGTAGCGCACTACGTCTCTACAGCATATAATCCAAAATGATTTCTTACAACTTACGGGCGATTTCCTTGATGGTGTAGCCTTCGATGATATCGCCGACCTTGATGTCGTTGAAGTTCTCGATGTTCAAGCCGCATTCCATGCCGGCTGCCACTTCCTTGGCGTCGTCCTTATAGCGCTTGAGCGAACCGAGGGAACCGGTATAGACCACGATACCATCGCGGATGACGCGAATCTTCGTGTTACGCGTGACCTTGCCATCAAGCACCATGCAACCTGCAATTGTTCCGACCTTGCTGATCTTGAAGGTCTCGCGGATTTCGATGTTGCAAGTGACCACTTCTTCGATTTCAGGAGCCAACATACCTTCGATAGCGGCCTTGATTTCTTCGATAGCGGTATAAATGATGGAATAAAGACGGATATCAATCTTTTCCTGTTCGGCCATCTTACGTGCCTGAGCCGTAGGACGCACATTGAAGCCCACGATGACGGCATTGGAAGCCGAAGCCAGCATGACATCCGACTCGCTGATGGCACCCACCGACTTGTGGATGACATTGACTTGCACCTCTTCGGTGGAAAGCTTCAGCAAGCTGTCGGACAGAGCTTCGACCGAACCGTCAACGTCAGCCTTGACGATGATATTCAGTTCCTTGAAGTCGCCAATAGCAATACGACGACCGATTTCATCCAAGGTGATATGCGGGCTGGTGCGGCGTGTCTGTTCGCGCTGCAACTGTTCACGACGGTTGGCGATTTCCTTCACCTCACGCTCGTCGAGCATCACGTTGAAGCCGTCGCCAGGCTGTGGAGCACCATTCAAGCCGAGCAAAAGCACAGGCGTTGATGGACCAGCTTCCGTAATCTTCTGGTTGTGGTCGTTGAACATGGCCTTCACCTTACCATAGGTAGTGCCAGCCAGCACCATGTCGCCAACACGCAACGTACCGCCTTGCACCAAAATCTTGGCCACATAGCCGCGGCCCTTGTCCAAAGCCGATTCGATAACAGTACCCTTGGCCAACTTGTTTGGATTAGCCTTCAAATCCAAGAACTCAGCTTCGAGCAACACCTTTTCAAGCAGTTGATCGACATTCAGACCAATCTTAGCTGCGATTTCCTGTTCCTGATACTTACCGCCCCAGCTTTCGACGAGGATGTTCATCTTCGACAGCTGTTCACGAATCTTGTCAGGCTGCGAAGTAGGCTTATCAATCTTATTCAGAGCAAACACGATAGGCACGCCAGCGGCTTGGGCATGGTTGATGGCTTCAACGGTTTGAGGCATCACGTTATCATCGGTAGCGATGACGATGATGGCCACGTCGGTCATCTTGGCACCACGGGCACGCATAGCCGTAAAGGCTTCGTGACCAGGCGTATCGAGGAAGGTAATCTTCTTTCCGCTTTCGGTAGTCACCTCGTAAGCACCGATATGCTGGGTAATGCCACCGGCTTCGCCAGCCACCACGTTGGTGTTACGGATGTAGTCCAAGAGCTTGGTCTTACCATGGTCAACGTGACCCATGACGGTGACGACAGGAGCGCGAGGCACCATATCCTCTTCCCTATCCTCTTCTTCCGTCTCAGCGATAGCCTCTTGCACGTCGGCGCTGACGAAATCGACGGTATAGCCAAATTCGCTGGCCACCACCGAGAGGGCTTCAGCATCGAGGCGCTGGTTGATGGAGACAGGCATACCGAGGCTCATGCAGGTACCGATGACCTTGACGACAGGCACGTTCATCATGGTAGCCAATTCGTTGGCGGTGACAAATTCGGTCACCTTCAGCACCTTGGCTTCTTCCTCTTGGCGCATCATCTCTTCCATCATGTTGCCAGCCACCTGCTGACGTTTCTCACGACGGTGTTTCGAGGTCTTCGACTTGCCCATCGGCGACAAGCGAGCCAAAGTATCCTTGATTTGCTTCGAAATTTCCTCTTCGCTCAGTTCAACTTTTTCTTCCTTCTTATTCGGTTTGGTGCGGTCTTTCTTCGATGGCTTGCCGCCGTCTTTGGCACGTTTGGCATCACCGCCTTGATTACCTGGACCACCTTGAGGCTTCTGTCCCTTACCGTTCTTGCCGCCTTGGTTACCCTGTGGCTTGTATTCGGTTGGGTTTTCCGACGAGCCTTCGGGCTTGCCAGCTATGCGCTTGCGCTTTTTCTTCTTGTCGTTGGAAGTGTTAGGAGTAGCCTTGGTGCGTTTGCGTTCGTCAGGCAATTCAATCTTATCCAAAATTTTCGGGCCTTCGAGTTTCTGGACCTCGGTCTTGATGAACCTTGGTTCCTTCGTCTCGGCAGGCTTAGCCGATTGAGCAGGTTTCTCTTCCTTTTTCACTGGTAGAGGTCTCTTCTCCTGTGGCTTTTCTTGAGGCTTAGGTTGAGGTTTTTCCTGAGGCTTCTCCGTCTTGGCTTGAGGTTTCTTCTCTTCCTTTTTCTTCTTGTCTTCTTTCTTCTTCTTGTCGGGACGGGTTTTCACATTCAAGCTATCCAAGTCAATCTTGCCCAACACCTTAAGTGGCGATTCGCTGTCGTCGGCCAAAGTTTCCAGCTCAGCGGGTTTCTGTTCAGGCTCAATGGATTCGGGCTTGATGGGTTCTGCCTTCTCCAGTTTAGGGTTGGCTGGAGTCACTTTTTCAGGTTCGTTGGCAACAGGTTCTGGAGCGACCGGTTCCACCTTCTTTTCTGGCTCAGTGGCAGCAGGTTCTGGCGTTACGTTAGTTTTCTTGGTGTGCGAAATCGTGTTGGTACGGATAAACACTTCATCGTGGTTATCTTCATCCTCTTCTTTCGATGATTGCAAAGCCGAGTCAACGGAAACAGTACCACCCTTATAGGAGAGGTCGCCTAATTTTTTGGCCTCGTTCTTCACTTCCCTTTCGCCCTGATATTCTTTCACGAGCAACCCATACATCTCAGATGTGAGTTTCGTGTTGGGTGATGAGTCCACCTGGAATCCCTTTTTGGCGAGGAACTCCAAAATGGTGCCCATTCCCACATTAAATTCTCTTGCCGCTTTCGACAATCGAATGGTTACATTTGTTTCTTCGGACATAGTTTCTTTTCTCTTTGTTTCTCGTTTATTATTAACGCCTTAGCATCACTCGGCATCAGATTCAAATTCAGCTTTCAGGATGCGGAACACATCTCTGACAGTTTCCATTTCGAGGTCGGCACGCGAGGCCACCACTTCTGGAGTATAGGAGAGCACGTTTTTAGCGGTATCGCAACCCATGTGGACAAGGGCATCGATAACCCATTGGTCGATTTCGTCGGAGAATTCCTGCAGGTCAACGTCTTCTTCGCTGCTGTTGGCTTCGCTGTTGCGATAGACGTCGATTTCGTAACCCGTCAGCTTACCAGCAAGCTTGATGTTGTAGCCGCCCTTACCGATAGCGAGGCTGACTTGGTCGTTTTCCATATACACGTTAGCCATGGTGTTATCGGGGCTGAGCACGATGCTCGAAATCTTGGCAGGGCTCAAGGCACGGGTAATGAACAGCTGAGGATTGGTCGTCCAGTTGACGACATCGATGTTCTCATTACGCAGTTCGCGCACGATGCCATGGATACGTGAGCCTTTCATGCCGACGCATGCGCCCACTGGGTCGATGCGGTCGTCATACGATTCAACGGCAATCTTTGCACGTTGGCCTGGCTCGCGGACAATCTTCTTTATGGTGATGAGACCATCGTAGATTTCGGGCACTTCGGCTTCAAGCAGACGTTGCAGGAAGATTTCGGAAGTACGCGACAGAACGACGACAGGTGAACCATTGACGCTCTCCACGCTCTTGACGATGGCGCGAATGGTATCGCCCTTCTTATAAATGTCGTTCGGAATCTGCTCGGCGCGTGGCAAACTCAGCTCAACGCCATCTTCATCGACGACGACGATTTCGCGTTTCCATGCATGGGCCACTTCGGCGGTAATGATTTCGCCCACCTTTTCCTTATATTTAAGGAATATGTTTTCCTTCTCGTATTCGGAAATCTTGGTTTGCAGGTTTTGGCGCAAAGCCAGAATGTCGCGACGGCCAAAGTCTTCAACGCGAAGCACTTCACTCACTTCGTCGCCCACCTCAAAGTCAGGCTCGATGAGAATGGCTTCCGACAACTTGATTTCGCGGGCTGGATCGACGAGTTCATCATCGTCAACTACCAAACGGTTATGGTAGATTTCGAAGTCACCCTTGTCAACGTTCACGATGATGTGGATGAACTCTTCGGTGTTTTCGACACCGAATTTCTTGTTCAATGTGCTTCTGAACACGTCCTCGATGATGCGCATCATGGCCTCACGGTCGATGTTCTTGAATTCCTTAAACTCGGAAAAAGTTTCAACTAATTTACTGTTGTCCATTGTATATTGATTGTTTATTGTTTTAATCGTTGAATTGAAATCTGCGGTATATCTTAAAACACGATAGCAGGCTTTATTTCTGCCGACTTTCTTTCAACCACCACATTGCCTTCTTCGACGGCTTTCTTCTTGGAAGTCTTCTTTCTGACGGGTTCGATTTCGGCCTTTTCGGCATCGAAGCTCACCAGTTTGCCTTGGATTTTGCCCAATTCCTTCGACTTTACTTCCACATCCTTGCCGAGATATTTCTGCATCTGGCGATCCATACGGAGGGCACCCGAAAGGCCCCACGAGAAGACGCTGAGTTCGAAGTCTTCCACATCACGGTCGAGTTTGCTCTCGATGAAACGGCTGATTTCGATGCAACGGTCGATGTTGACGGCCGAGTCGGCATCCACATACACTTCGATGATGTTACCTGGCTTGATTTTCACTTCCACCAGAAAACGGTCGCTTTCAACGAGGGCTTCTTCGCAAATAGCTGCAATTTGTTCTTTTGTTATCATGTTGTTTTTGTTTAAGTTATATAAACAAAGCGACCTGTTACTCAAAGTAGCAGGTCACTTTTCTTCCACCTTAAGTTGTCGAGCAAGGATTCGAACCTTGACAGGCAGAACCAAAATCTGCAGTGCTGCCATTACACCACTCGACATCATTCATTGCTGAATGCGGGTGCAAAAGTACAACTTTTTTATTTACCGACAAGGTTTTTTTTCATTTTTTGAAAAAATTGTCCCTTATTTCGTCAGGCAGGCATCCAAATCGCGGATGAGTGCCTCTTTGTCGAGGTGCTGACCGATGAAGACGAGTTTCTGCATACGGTCGCCATAGCGTTCGTCCCAATCGCGGCGCAAGGTAGGCTCGCGGTCCATCATATCGGCCAGTTCGTCGTCGGGCATGGTAGCGAACCAAAGTCCCGCATCGCTGAGCGAAATCTGCTTGCCCGCCTGCTCGAAGATGTAGCAGGTGTCGAACTCGCTGCGGAAATAGCAGATGCCTTTCACACGGATGACGTTTTTCGGCATCTTGCGGGCCACAAACTCATCGAAACGGCCCATGTTGAACGGTTCGCGGCGATAATATACAAAAGTGCCGATGCCATATTCCTCCACCTCACCGCCTTCGTGGTCATGATGATGATGGTGTTCGTACTCATGTTCATGGTGATGATGCTCGTGTTCTTCTTCTTCGTCATCATCGTCGTCATCATCAGGATGAGGGCCTTCCACAGCCTTAATCCAAGTAGCGGAAGTGGCCACATCTTCGAAGTCGAACTTATTGGTGTTCAGAATCTTGTCGAAATCAACATCGCCATAGTCGCATTCGATGATTTCGGCCTTGGGTTGGATGGCACGGATGATGCTACGCACACGGCCCAATTCCTCGGGCGTGACTTCCGAAGCCTTGTTGAGCAAGATGATATTGCAGAACTCAATCTGCTTGATGACAAGGTTTTCCAAGTCATCTTCATCGATGTTCTCTTTCACCAGATTGTCGCCACAGCCAAATTCGCTTTGCATACGGAGGGCATCCACCACCGTCACGATGCTGTCGAGACGCGGCACACCGTCCTTCACATATTCGTAACCCATTTGCGGGATTGAACAGATGGTTTGTGCAATCGGGGCCGGCTCGCAAATGCCGCTGGCTTCGATGACGATATAGTCGAAACGGTGCATGGCGGTGATGTCGGAGAGTTGCTTCACGAGGTCCATCTTCAGGGTGCAGCAGATGCAGCCATTCTGCAACGGCACGAGGCTGTCATCGTTCTTATCGACCACACCGCCCTTCTGGATGAGGTCGGCATCAATGTTCACCTCGCCAATGTCGTTGACGATGACGGCAAACTTTATGCCTTTGCGGTTCGACAAAATCTTATTCACCAAAGTGGTTTTTCCGCTGCCGAGATAACCTATGAGCAGCAGTACTGGTATTTCGTTTTTCATTGCTAATCGTGTTTTTTGAAACGGAGCGCAAAAGTAATGAATTATTCCTAAATTTGCAGCATGGAAAATGGAGAAAAAGAAGAAAGATACCGCTTGCTTCTAAAGCAGGTAAAGGCAATGGTTTCCGACGAAAGCGACACCATCGCCAACATGGCCAACATAGCCTCGCTGATTCATGAGACATTTGGATTTTGGTGGACCGGATTCTACCGAGTAATGGACGACCAGTTGGTTTTAGGTCCGTTTCAAGGGCCAGTAGCTTGCACCCGCATAGGCTTCGGCAAAGGGGTGTGCGGTTCGGCATGGAAAGAGCATCAAACCTTGGTGGTGCCCGACGTGGAAAAATTCCCAGGTCACATAGCTTGCAGCAGCGAGTCGAGAAGCGAAATCGTGGTGCCCATCTTCGATGGTGACGAAGTGGCAGGCGTCCTGGACATCGACAGCGAACATCTGGCCACCTTCGATTCCTCCGACCGGAAATGGTTGGAGGAAATCGTGGCAGCATCTATGAATCGATAAGTGATAACTATCAGAGAATAGCCATCGTCTATTATGGCAGAATTTATTCTAGCGATTGGATTTTGGCAAAAGTTCCATTACCAATTGCTTTCAAGTTTGAATGAAGTGTTGGCAGAAGGAATGATATTATTGTATTCTTCGCCAATAACCAGTTGCAACGAGCGTTCCTTGAGATTATAAACTGCTGAATGGCAAGTCCATGCAGACATGGGGTTTTTGCGAGGATTGGGGAATTTGCTGATAGCGTTGTGCTCGATGTCTTTGCTTATGATGGTTTCCCACAACTTTTGCTTTTCGGTTTCGTCCTTTGGATATTCGTTATAGAGAGGAGCACCATAAATGTCGTCATAGTTCGGCATCTGCGCAAGAAATTCCGAATACCAGTTTGGGTCTTGCTCACCACTAGCAAGTGTTGAAGGATCCTTGCCGTTGTACTTGCGTGAATACTTGACCTTTTCAAGGGTTTCAAACATGCCTTGAGCGCTTGTCGTATTGCCATAGTTGGCTTCAAGGATGTTGTAACGTTCCACTCCGCAAGGGACTTTTTGCTCGCTGAGCTCCTTAAGCACGTAGAAGTTGGTGATAATCGGTTTGGTGAAGCTTGCTATGGCATTTTCCTCCACCTTTGTGGCCACGACCTTTGCGTGAATAAGTTCGACGAAGTAGCTTTCCCTTTCATCGCAAATCAGCCAGTGGAAGGAGTATTCTCCCAAATAGCCATAGATGTTTGCAGCCATTAGGAGTTCAACGCCCTCTTTGGCCGACGAAGCCTTGTCCAGGATATAGCGTACGACATTTGCGCAATGCAGCGTAAAGGCTGTCGGAGAATCATTTGTGCCATTGACTGTTTCCTGAATGTCGTCAGCGAAATGCACCACCAATGAGACGCATGAGACGCCGCAGTCGTTGACACCGTCAAAGCAGTTGTTTGAAATGTCGTTGACAAGCATCTGTGACAGCCATCCCTCCAGAGGCGCATGTTTCACCATATTTGAATTGCAAATGCCGATGGATGCATGACGGTCTTTGCCGGCAGGAATACGTACGATGAACTCTGGTTTCTCAGAGCATTCCCAGTCGAGGTTGCGGCCTACGAAATCGCCGTTACGTATGCCGGTACACACACCATGCCACGCTGAGAGTCCATTAAATTCATCACCCACGGAATACGGATTGAAAATATATTTTGAATAGAAATCGCTGTTTGTCACCTCAAAGAGATAGTCATTGATTTTCGTGACAGGGATGTGCCGGAAGTTATATTCTTCAATTTCTTCGGCGGAAAATTTCTCAATGTCGTCCTTGCGGCATGATGTAATGGATGCTGCCACTACACATAGGACGAGGGTAAACAATACCTTTTTCATAGTTTGTAATATTTGAAGTTATACTTATTTTTATTGATGTTTTTGCCTGATAGTAAGTGGTCAAAAATAAACTGTAATATGAATTGTTAATCAACTATCAATCAACCATAACCATTCACCCATTATCCAAAATTCAAAATGTAAACTAATCTTATTCACCTACATATTATCGGTGTTTCTATTTCAGATCTTTCTTCAAGTCGATAGTGAAGGCCTCGGACATGTCGTTGTGTACATTAAAGAGCACGGTGCGCTGGTTGGCATTATAAACGGCGGAATAATTGGTCAATTTACCTGGATACTCGATGGCGTAGGTGCCTTCCTGCAAGCATTTGAGTGCTTCGAATTCGCTCATGACAGGTCTGTATGAATTCATCATGTGCCCGACGCGGGCTTTGGCACTGAATGCGTATTGCCACTTATCCTCCATATATGTTTTGGTCGCTTCTAAATTGCAATAATAATTCTCCATGCTGCAGTATTCAAAAGGAATGACATGGGAAGTGCTTCCCAATATCGCCCTGCGCTCATCTGCCCGCAAGACATAGAGTGAGTCGTTCCAATACTCGAAGACGGCATAGTCGCCGGTGGCGTCGGCTATGAGCAGATGTCCGTTCATGATATAATTAAGGTGAGTGAAGTCGAAATCGTTACGCAGCATGTCTTCGACATCACGTACCGTGGCGCAGCGTGTGATCACCATATAGTACAAAGACGGATAGATCAGTTGCGGCAGCGAATAGTCGCCATTCTTGTTTTCCACGGTGATATGCGGCTGCGTACTTGTTGAGTCATAATCGTTAGGTTTTTGCATCGGAGGCAGCTGTAGCATACAATAGCACAGACCTTGGTCATTCATTCCGCCCAAGTCGGCGATATGCTGGGTGAGAAGGTAAGAGAGATCCGTTTTTCCGTCCATCAAGCATCCATCTATCAGATATTCAGGCGCCACTCTGACTCCGTTGTAAATGGTGCTTGACAACGACACAAAGCCATATTTGCCAGGTCTGGGCTGCTGGTAAAGTGCTATGATGCTTCCACCTGCGCCATCCATATTTTGACAGAGAAGGTTGTCGTTCTTCTCATTCTTACATACGAAAGAGGAACAAACCAAGGGGTCATCCATAGGAATCGGGTCAGCGTGTTCATGATACAGCAAGTCCAAATAATCGGTATAAAACATTTTTTCGCCTTCCAAGGCGGCATCAGACGTGTATCGAGCACTACCTGTCTTGCAAAGTGCCTCCATAGGAAAATCTGCCAAATAGTCCATGTAGAACAAACGGTTTTTCGACACATGGGTGAGCGATTCCAAGGTCTCTTTGGACTTTGCCAGCTTATAGTTGTTAACATTCATCGGGTTGGGCGACTTTTCCGTATGGGAACGCAATTCCGTGATGACAGTTCCTTCAATTTCGTTTGGGCCGTCCGTTTTCTTGCAGCCTGCTAATACGATGGCAAAAATGCTGATAATCAAACAAATTTTTTTCATGGAAAAATAAGGTGGGTCCTATTTGCTTCATTTCACCGTCCAAACCAGTAGTACCCATTATCTGGCTTTGAAGGTGCGAGACTCACACCGTCTCATATTAGTCTGCAAAAATACAACAATTATTTACTGTTTGTCATATTCTTGCCTATTATTTTCAGTGGCATCTTCACTAGTGTCCGGTAAAAAATCACAAACGTTCTTTGAAATAATTGAAAATTATGTAGTTGCAAGGATTTTCCGAGTCAACGGATTTGGAATCGTAGTTTTGCCAATCAATGGATTGGCTCATGAATTACTCCAAATATGTTTTCTCCCAATTGGTTTCATTCCTTGACAGAAACCACTTCAACCATCTAGTCCGAAAATAAGGCGGTGACAGTTACGTCAAATCGTTCACGTGCTGGAATCAACTTCTGGTCCTGCCTCAGTGTCTTTGAATGGGCTTTGTTCAGGAAACGAAAGGGAGGCGTCAAAATACATACGTTGTATGACATTAAGACACGAATCCCCACCTTCTTCCACGTCACTCCAGCCAATGTCAACGGCATGAAGACGATGATGCTATACCATACGAGGAAAGTTTCTTCTACATCTTCGATCCTGGCTACAACGACTTCAGACCTGGCAGGTGGGTAAAGCGTTTCCCTCCAGGTTCTGGAATCCTCTCCGATGCAATCGGGCACATGGACGGGCAGCTCACGAAAGAGTAATATACCGATTGTAGTGATGTGTTAATTTTTGAAATTTATTTGTAACTTATTGTAAAATAATATATTATCGTTTTATTTTGATTTTTTGATTTGAATTGAGTGCGTAACTTTGGAGCCCAAACTCCATGACTATGAATTCAAAGGAAAATAAAAAAGTCGCTGAAAAACAGCGACTTATAAATGCATTTTGTGGAGGTTACCAGAAGGTTGAAATAGAATTGGGAACTTTTACTTAACACATAATCAACTGTCTGTCAAATATTTATTTTTCAAGTAATATTATCCTGTTTCAAGTAATCCTAAGTACTGCCTTGATTTCAAGGGGTATGTACCCCCTATGGTTTTTGTACTATTTTTGCCTTGCAAACTTCAAAATCGGAACAATAGTGTTCGCTAAAAAAGGACGAAATCTTATGAGTTGTTTTAAAAACATTGCACAAATCAATAAAAATACATACTTTTGCAACGAAATTAAAATCGTACAGATGAAAGACTATCTTAATAAACTACATCAACTGAAGCTTTTTAGGTTGGAAGAAGTTAGTGATATGACGGGCAATGTCGGCGCAGCCAAAGCACTTCTGGCATCATATGTTGAACGAGGATTTGTGTGCCATATCCGCACTGACTTATATTCCGTAACCAATTTAGCAACAAAGACTTGTGCTTCAAACAAATACGAAATAGCCTCTCACATTTCAAACAGTTCTTTCATTTCCTATCATGCAGCCATGGAATATCATGGCTTCGGCCATCAGATTTCGCAGAAAGTCATGGTTGGCTGCAAATCGAGGTTTCGTCCGTTTGAATATGATGGCATAAGTTATTCGCCCCATGTCTCAACAATCAATGATGGCATAATCACTCCGCCGATGGATTCGAATGTCAGGGTAACGGATAGGGAAAGGACGGTTATTGATTGCATCGACTACATCAAATATGCAGGTGGTCTGGAAGAGCTTGTCCATTCCTTGTCATCCATCACTTTTCTCAACGAAAAGAAACTTGTGGAATATCTTGCCTTGTATGGGAAACCGACTTTATACAAAAAGGTTGGCTTTTTCCTTTCCCGTTTTCAGGAGGAAATGCAACTGTCCCAAAACTTCATTTCCCATTGCAAGGATCATGCTGGAGAAGGAGTTGTGAAACTGACTGACCAAGCCAAGCAATACGATTCGGAATGGATGATTTATATGCCGCAAAACATATTGTCGTATTTAGAACAGGGAGTTGAAGAATATGTATAACAAGAAAGATTTGGAAGAAAAGGCACAGCAAATGAATTTTGTCCGTGATAATCTGGAAAAGGTTTTCCGCCTGTGTGATGTCCTCAAATTCATCCACGAAGACGAATATCTGAGCAGTCTTTTGGCTCTCAAAGGTGGTACTGCCATCAATCTTTTCGTAATGTCATTACCTCGCCTATCTGTCGATATTGACTTGGATTTCACGAAATCCTGTTCAAAGGACGAAATGCTTCAGTACAGACAGAAAATCAATGCAAGGCTATTGGCTTATCTGCAATCCGAAGGCTATCAGTTGAATCCTATGACTAAAAACCCTCATTCGATAGATTCATGGGTGTTTCAATATATCAATGCCGGAGGCAACCGTGACATTATCAAGGTTGAAATCAACTATTCGATGCGGTGTCATGTCTTGAATCCTGTTTTGGCTTACTCGAAAATACAGGGGCTGGATGAATTCTGCACCATGATGCTTAACCCTGTTGAATTATTTGCCTCAAAAATTAATGCCCTGTTAAGCCGAAATGCTGTCAGAGACTTGTATGATGTGGACAATTTTGTTTCCAGTTCAATGGTTCAAGGATGGGACTTGAACCTGCTTAGGAAATGTGTCGTTTTCTACAGCGTCGTTGGAAGAAGCGAGAGTTCGACGGGCGAATATGGTACTGAAGCCATCGAAAAAATGCAGTTTTCCACCATCAAGTCCGACCTTTTACCCATGCTGACCAAAAGCACATTTTATGACTTGGAATCAGTCAAGTCAAGGGTCAAGACATTCATAAACAACCTGATGGTCTTAACGCCCGAAGAAATGCAGTTTATCAACGAATTTGGCCAAAAGCACTATCAGCCCGAATTGCTTTTTGATGATGGTGTGATTCTGGAACGAATAATGAAGCATCCTATGGCTTTGTGGAAGATTCGGGGGTAAAATCAGACTTTCAAAAGACGTATGCTATTTTGATGGTTTTTCTTCTAATATCGGCTGGTCACTCGTTAGTTATGCTGACTATAGATTCTTGTCTTGTTTTTTTATGTCTTGGTGCAGAACGGGAAAAAAAGTTACTTTTGCCCCATGAATTGCAAGGACGAAATAAACCGGAAGAAAAGCTATTACGAGGGCTTGGAAAAGGCTGTCGTCATAACCGTCAGTGATGATTTCCACGAGGATTGGGACGAGCTTTTCAACGACGAGTCGGTGAGCGATACTATCAAACAGGCACTTAGATTTTGGGCAGATACTGTCGGGCCTTTCGGCAACGCATTAGCCTTCATCGTCAACAACCGTTTCATCCTCGAAGAAAAGGCGAATATCATCTGTGATGACGATGGTTCTCCTACCCTAATGCCTGAAGAAATCTTCACGACGCTTCATCGCCTAAATCCATATACGGTCAGGGAATTTCTTGCCGTCATGCCCATTGACACCATCACCAACGAGCAGCTTCTTAAATCCTGTCAATCAGGCGATAAAGACACATTCACCAAGCTGATTACCGATATCCAATGCGACTTGACTCCGCTTTCGCGATTGTGCCAAAGCTGTTGGGACGACAACCAATCAGGCATAGAAATTAGCCGAGACGACTCCGATTTTCTGTATCTCCTTGACGGTCTGTCCGACAAACCCGCTACCGATGCTTCGGAACGCAGGTTTCTACAAGCCGTCAAGCAACTTTATCCTTCAGCCGAACTCATCGATGACATCGACGACCCGAACTTCGATGCCAATCTCGAACAATATTTCGTTGATTACCGACATTTCTGCGAGAACATTTTCGAAAACAACCTACGTTATTACCTCGAATGGTACGACGATTTCCAGCCCATGGAGCACAAAGTGCTCGCCCCATTTCTTGAACATCCTTTTGCCATCGAACTAATGAAAAAGATTGAAGCCGAAGCGCAAGCCGACAGCAATCCATTTTGTCTGCCCGCCGATTTCTTCGACCTCAAGAACCGTTCGAAAGCACGCAGCGAATACCTCCATCCCAAATTGGAACTTATTAATAGAGGTGCGGCAACCTTAACCGAACTTATCAATTATTTGGCCGAGCAAGGCTATATCGATGCCAGTCCTGAAACGAAGTCGCTTTTTGCCTACCGCCTCACGGGATTCTGTCGTCCCGAAGGTGAACTGCCACAACTCTATTGGAGTGGCAAGAACGGCAAGTCGTATGAGTTGATTTTCCTCGTCCGGCACATCTCAGAGCGCGGCGACTACAAGAAAATGCGGCAGTTCTTCACCGGACCCGAATGGGTGAAAGACCGCGACAGCAGCTATGCCCTCGCCGCCCATTCTGAGTTCCGTCGCGCCTTGGAGAAATTCTACCCCCGAATATTTCCCTTCGAGAAACAACCTTCACAACGGTAGGAAATAGGATTCTTTTTGCTATTTCGTTAAGTGTCTGTTTTGATTTTTCAGAAAAAGCTTATGTCATACCGACGAAGGAGGGTATCTATTCGCTGGCAAGCCTTTGCAAGAGTAAGCCCTCTTACAACGGAACAAATAACAATAGATTTCTTCCCTTCGGTCGAAATGACATTGTTATTTGTTTCACCTAAATCAAAACAGGCTCTAAATATCGGAAAATAATGTATTTTTGCGCAAAAATAAACCGTTATGGAGTCAAAGCCACGTTATTTCACCGCAGGAATGGCGGATTTCGAGAACATCCGCAATGACGGACGCATCTATGTCGATAAGACCGATTTGGTCTATCAGCTTGTGCATGAATCGAAATATGTGTTCCTGAGCCGTCCGCGCAGGTTCGGCAAGTCGCTGCTGTGCAACACCTTGAAGTGCTATTTCGAAGGCAAGAGGGAACTCTTCGAGGGCTTGGCCATCGCCAATTTGGAACAAGAGTGGAAGCAATATCCCGTCTTCAAGTTCGACATCAGCGCGTGCAAGAACAAGGCAAACATAGAAGACATCACCGATGAATTGCTCTGGGATTTGGGGCAATACGAAAAAATATACGGACGAGACGAAACGGAACAGACTCCTGGCTCGAAATTCAAAGGCCTTCTGAAACGCGCCCATCAGCAGACGGGGCAACCTTGCGTGGTCATCATAGACGAATACGACTCCGTATTGCTCGAACATCTCTACGATGACGGCTTGGGCGAAGTGCGCCGCATCCTGCAAGAGTTCTACCAGGTGCTGAAGATTGCCGAGACAGACCTCCGTTTCGCCTTCATCACGGGCATCACCAAGTTCTCGCAGCTGAGCATCTTCTCGACCATCAACAACCTGACAAACATCTCGATGGATGCCCAGTACGCTTCCATCTGTGGCTTCACCAAAGAGGAACTGCTTGACGTGTTCCACGAGGATATTGAGGCATTGGCATTGCGATATAGATGCTCCTTCGATGAGATGGTTGTCATGCTGAGACAGCAATACGATGGCTACCATTTCAGCGACGAATCGCCCGACATCTTCAACCCCTTCAGCATCACCAACGTGCTGAAGAGCAAACGGCTTGAATACTATTGGTTCAGCAGCGGCACACCCACATTCCTTTTCGAGACCATGAAACGCTTCGACACACAATTGCTCAGCCTGCCGCAGCTGCAGGTCACCTCGTCGCAGTTCGACGTCCCGACCGAAGGCATGGAATCGGCACTGCCTTTGCTTTACCAAAGCGGCTATCTTACCATCAAGGACTACGACTTCTACGAAAGGGTCTATACGCTTGATTTCCCTAATGCGGAAGTCAAGGTCGGATTTCTGGAAAGCTTCATGGGTTCCGTCCTTGGCGTTTACAATTGCGACACCCAAGGCTGGGCCAACAGAATCTATGTCGGACTGCTCCGCAACGACATCGAGAAGGCCATGCTCGCCCTGCAAGCCTGCTTCAAGGCCATCCCTTATCTCGA
>CALBNP010000070.1 GCA_937896505.1 uncultured Bacteroidales bacterium
TGAAAATTACCGATTTAGACCCGTTAAAATACGACTTGCTGTTCGAGCGTTTCCTTAACCCCGACCGTATCTCGTTGCCCGATATTGACGTTGACTTCGATGACGATGGTCGCGAACGCGTGCTGGATTGGGTCACCGAAAAATATGGAAAGGAGAAGGTGGCGCATATCATCACCTACGGCACCATGGCGGCCAAGAGCGCTGTGGCCGATGTGGGCCGTGTGCAGAAGGTTCCGCTGTCGGATGTGGCCAAAATCAAAGGCTATATCCCTGAGAAAGAGTTCGATGAAGAGGCGGTGAAAGCGGTTGAAGGTACCTTGCCGAAGAAGATGCCTAAAGTGAACCTGAAAAACTGTTATAAGTATGTGCCTGAGTTGAAGGGCATGGTGGAAGGCGACGATGAGAACATCAGTAGCATGTTGACCTATGCCTCGGAGTTGGAAGACACCAACCGCCAGATTGGCGTTCATGCTTGCGGCGTCATCATTGGCGCGCAGGATTTGATCGATGTGGCACCTGTGGCAACCATCAAGGATAAGGTGTCGGGCAAAGACGTGGTGGTGACGCAATATGACGGCCATGTGATTGAAACAGTGGGTCTTATCAAGATGGACTTCTTGGGATTGAGTACCTTGACGCTCATCAAGGATGCCTTGCACAACATCAAGCATACCCGCGGCATAGATGTCGATATTGACCACATCCCGATTGACGATGCCGAGACCTACGCCCTCTATGCTTCGGGACAGACTATCGGCACCTTCCAGTTCGAATCGCCCGGAATGCAGAAACACCTTATCAACCTGAAACCTACGGTCATCGGCGATATCATCGCAATGAATGCGCTCTATCGCCCAGGCCCGATGGACAACATCCCTGATTTCATCGCACGTAAGCAAGGCCGTCAGCCTATCACCTACGACTTCGACTGCATGAAGAAATACTTGGCCGATACCTATGGCATTTGCGTCTATCAGGAGCAGGTGATGCTGCTGTCGCGCGAGCTTGCCGATTTCACGAGAGGTGAATCGGATACCTTGCGTAAGGCTATGGGTAAGAAGCAGTTGGCTAAGATGGAAGAGCTTTACGGCAAGTTCATGAAACAAGGTGTGGCCAAGCTTAGCAAGACGGAGAATCTGCCAGAGGCCGAGGTCGAGAAGCGCTTGAACAAGATTTGGGAAGAGTGGAAGAAGTTTGCATCCTACGCCTTCAACAAGTCGCACGCGGCTTGCTATTCGTGGGTTTCGTATCAGACGGCCTACCTCAAGGCGCATTATCCTGCCGAGTTCATGGCGGCTGTGTTGAACAACGAATTGGGCGACATCAAGAAGGTGAATTTCATGACCGAGGAATGCAAGCGCATGAAAATCGCCGTGTTGGGACCTGATGTCAACGAGTCGGAATACAAGTTCTCCGTCAACGACAAGGGCGAAATCCGCTATGGCATGGGCGGCATCAAGAATGTGGGTGAAGCGGCTGTGACTGGCATCGTGGAAGAACGCGAAAAGAATGGCAAGTTCAAGGATTTCACCGACTTCCTAGTCCGTGTCTCGGATAAAGGCCTCAATCGTCGCGCTTTGGAAAGCATGGACCAGGCGGGCTGCTTCGATTCGTTCCCGGGCTTCCATCGCGCCATGCTGTTCCAAGTCAAGGAAAACGACTCGGTGCCTTTCTCTGAACGCGCCTTGCGAATGGTGGCCTCCTACAAGGAAAAGAAAAACTCGGTGCAATTCGACTTGTTCGGCTTCGGTGACGAAAATGGGGAAGGTGATGCCTTTAGCATCCCGTTGCCCGAATGCGAGCCGTGGAGCAAGATGAAGGAATTACAGATGGAGCTCGATGCCTTGGGATTCTACATCTCAAGCCACCCGATGGAAGTGTATCACCTGCCTCTGAAATATTTCGCCAACATGAAGATTGACGGCCTTCTCAATGCAATGCAAGATCCTGTGAAGAACGATGGCATGCCGATTCGTTTGGGAGGACAAATCACGAAGGCAGAGGAATATATGGCCAAAAACGGTAACCCTTACGGACGCTTTACCATTGAAGACCAGACGGGATCCTACTCGTTCAGCTTGTTCAAGGAGAACTATCGGAATTGCCAGAAGTTGTTGGTGCTCAACGAGTATGTCTTGCTTTCGGGAACGCTCAGGAAGCCTTATCCAAAAGCCGGACAAGACCCGACAGCAGCTCCTGCAACACTTGAGCCATATTTTACCGAGGTGCGTATGCTTGATGCCTTGCTTGAAACGACTTCCAAGACGGTTTATATCACTCTCAAACTGAATGATATGGAAAACAGCGACATGACGGATTTCATCAAGGTCGTCAAGGAAAACCCGGGCAAGCAACACTACAGGATTCATCTGATTGACAAGAAAAACCAGTTGTCATGTAACATGTCGCCCCGCAAGGGCAGCGTCAATGCCAACGAAGTGCTGAAACGTTTCGAGAAAATGGATTTTGTGGAATTTGATTTGAGATAATTTTTTTAGTCGACAGCTAAGGTTGATGTTTGTAAAACATCTTTGAGTTCAGAATTGAACTAAACCACTCTGGACTTAAAGTCCAGAGTGGTTTAGTCTTTTACGAACATTTTGGTTATCACCATTTTATTGATGGTCATACGAATGAAATAGGTTCCACGAGCCAGATGGCTTATCTCTATCTCCATTTTGTCGGTACATTCGTTTGAACTGAAAATCAAGGAACCTGAAGCTGTGAGGAGTTCCCATGAATTGACATTTTGAGGAACTTCCACATATAACTTGTCAGAAGCGGGGTTCGGGAAGATTTTGATGCCAGCGGGAGTCTCGTCAACACCATCAATAAAAACCAAATAGGCAACTAAATTGCGGTTATCAGTTACCACAAATGAATAGATTTCGTCTTCACAAACTATCTCACCATCTTCAGTCCAGTTTTGGAACACGAAGTTTTCGCTATGCGAAATGGTCAGTGTTGCATTCTGTCCATAAGCATAAGTTCCAGCACCACTCACTATCCCACCTTCTTCCGGGTCAGCCGAGGCGGTGACGGTGAAACTCTGAAGTTGGAAATGAGCGACATAGGAGGCCGATTCGGTGACAGTGAAGGTGTAGCTCGCATTGGTTGAGACTTGTGCCCCGTTCTTCGTCCAGTTCACGAAGGTGTAGCCAGGATTGGCTGTGGCTGTCAGGGTGCAGCTTTGGCCTTCCTCGAAGGTGCCACCACCAGTGACGGTGCCAGCTGTTGTTGGGTCGGCTGAAACGGAAATAGTGTAGTAGTTCACAGGAGTAATTTCAGATGAAACTTGGTTCGAAGCACTCGATTCACCAGCATAATAGTTGGTCTTGACATAATAATTGTACATGCCAACTGCCAGATTATTGTCGTTATAGGAAGTGTTGCTCACATTGCTGGCAATGTTGACATTGTTACGGTAAATATTATAGGTATAAGGCCCATCGGTGATGTATGTTTTGATAAGCCACGAGATATTGTAACCAGTAATGCTTGACAAGGATGTGGGTGAATTGCTACCGGCATAGCACGCATTGGCATTGTAAGAGTTCAAGTCGAAGCTGGGTGCAGGATAGGTTTGTTCTATGTTTTCTTGCTTCATCACCACCCAAAGGTCGTTGGAGCCGGAAAGCATAACCGGATTGTCAAGGACGATGTCATGCCATCCGAGCAATCCTTTGTATTCGATGGTCTTTGTGGCTGCCAATGAACTCGCATTGGGCTGGTTGTTTGAGTTTGAACTTGTGTAGATATAAACCGTATATGTGCCTGAATATTGAATGTAGGTGCTGATTTTATACACGGCCTTATTGGCATATTGGGCCATCATGGAGGCTGGATACTTATGTGCGTAGAAACGATATGTCCAGGAATAGTTGATGGTGCCTTCACCGTAAGATATGGTTTGTGTAGGTGTTTGAGGATAGCACCATTCAGGAGCAGTCCACGACAGATTCACATTGTTGCCAGAGATGGCGGCATCCAAATCGTCAACGACGGGAACTTCATAATCTACAACGACTGTCACTATATTTGTCGATAGCGACAAGTTGCCATTTGAGTCAACACTTCTCACATAATAGCTTGAGGTTCCGTAAGGCGCATTGACCGAATATGAAATTGATGGAACATTGCCAATCAAGTCATTATTACAATAAATGTTATAGCTGATAGCACCGGTCGATGATGCCCAAGACAAAGTGATGTTACGTCCATTTTGGATGTATGTCAAATTCGTAGGATTCGTTGCTGTGCAATCTGAAGGATGAACGCCAAGGATGGCTGCTTGGTTATCGTTATAAGTTCCGTTATTCCCTGATCCAATGCCGCCAGGGCCAGGATTCATGTTGTTTATGGAATAATATTCGTCGCAGTAACCTCCCCAGCCCCAATTGACGTGAAAATAGTTGTTGTTGTTATATCCATCGAACACGAATGCGTGTCCGCCTCCACTGCCTCTGCCAGCATATTGGATAGGGCGACCCAGGTTCAAGTCGGCCTTCAACATCGAGATCCATGTTGCATCGTCATATTGGCTGCGTTTAAGGTATTGGGCATCGTCAGAATAGTTAAAAGCATTCTTCATTGCGTCGGCAACATACTCCGAGTAGGCATAACTGGTATTTGGAGAATAGTTCATATTGACCGATACACCACAATGATACATCAATGTTGCAACGGCATTTTTTTGTGTATTCGTACTGGAATTGTTATAAGTGTTGGTCATATTTGGCCAATCGTAAGTTGTGTTCTGAAAGTCGGCAGACAATTCGCCATAGGTTTCATGTGTATAAGTGTGCGATCCTATGCCATGTGATGGGTAATTCCAATATTTCATCACTTGTGCCATCGCCGTGGCAACACACCCTGTCACCGAATTTGATGGGCACAATAGGTTATAGGGGTTGCCTTGGTTCCATTGGGTTTGAAGCAATGGATTAACCACAGTCACCATTCTTGCGATGTTAGGATTACTCGTAGATAAACCGTCCCAAAGTTGCATTACTTCCGATGATGCCCTTACTTGATGCTCTATTGCATAACGGATAACGTCACCATATTCCCTAATCCATGCGGCCTTGTTCTCGGGGATGTCCTCCAAGTCGAACCCATTGGTCAACGAGTAGCCAAGGATAGGTTGCACACAGTCGTCGCCAGCGACCAACACAAAACTACTCTGCGACGTAAAGACATACACATTAGCGAACGCGTATTCAGCCGAAACATCAACTAGGCCAACCGTGCGTGAGCCATTGTTGTTCAAAAAGTTCTTTGCCACCAATCGTGCTCTTTCGGCATTAACTGGGTTGGACTTTGCTTCAAAAGAAATCATAAGCAAAAGCACGATTACGGCAAATATGGACTTCATTCTTGGTGTGGACAACATTTTCATATTACATTGTTAATAGATGAATTTTCGTTTGACAATATTTTTTTCAATTTTGCTGCCTGTTGAAAGTCTTCCTTCCTGGGATGATGTGTAACCTGACTTTTTAGGGTTTTGTCTTGCCAGTCTTGCATAAATATTTAGGATTGGATTTCGGCTGCAATAATACAACATTTTTCACCCCATCTTGCAAAAGTCCAAATTTTTCACCCCATCTTGCAAAAGTCCAAGCGATTTTCTGTGGCATTTTTTACCCTAAATTCCATAACCAATTCATTGTTTTGCCGAATTTGACGGGAAAAGAACTGCCTCGAACACCTTGCTCCAGCATTTGTTATCAGTCGGAAGAAAAAAATAAGCCATTCATTTCATAAAGTGAGATTTTATGTTTCCAACTTTTTATATCTTTGCGCATCAATTTACGAACTTAAAATTTGAAATTATGGCAGTAATACAAATGACTGACGACCAATTCGAAGAAGTCGTCCTGAAATCGGAACTCCCAGTAATGGTTGACTTTGGCGCTACATGGTGTGGCCCTTGCAAGAAGGTTGAACCTATCGTCGAGGAAATCTCGGAAGAATACGATGGCAAGGTGGTTGCCGTGAAATGCGACGTGGAAGAATGCAGCGACACCGCCGCCAAGTTCGGCATCATGAACATCCCTTCGGTGCTGTTCTTCAAGGGTGGCCAAGTGGTCGATAAGAATGTCGGCGCTGCTCCTAAGAAGGTCTTCGTCGAGAAACTCGAGAAGCTGTTCTAAGAGTAATTTGAGGATTATCCTTTCCCAAGAATTTGGGTGTCTGTTTTGAATTTTCAAAAAAAGCCTATGTCATACCGACGAAGGAGAGTATCTATAGGCTTTTTTTGAGTGAAACAAATGACAATAGATTTCTTCCCTGCGATCGAAATGACATTGTTATTTGTTTTACCTAAATCAAACAGACTCTGAGAATTAGAGAATAGGTCGCATTTTGCCTTTTCTCTAATTCTCTAATTCTTGATAAATAGAATTTCCATCATGACCGACTTTTCCATCGATAGGAACCGCTTGACCCAGTTCGGCAGTTTGGAGTTTTTGGCGCGGCAGATTGTCGAAGGCTTCATCACTGGCCTTCACAAAAGTCCGTTCCATGGATTCTCCGTTGAGTTTGCCGAACACCGCCTTTACAACACGGGCGAACCGATTCGGCATATCGACTGGAAATTGTATGGCCGAACCGAGAAACTTTTCGTGAAGCGCTACGAAGAGGAGACCAACTTGCGCTGTCAGCTGGTCATCGACCAAAGTTCGAGCATGTGTTTCCCTGTGCGTCAAAAGATTGATTTCGAGCATCCTAATAAGTTATTTTTCTCGGTTTATGCAGCCGCCTCTCTGATGGAGCTGATGCGCCGCCAACGTGATGCCGTGGGCTTGGATTTGTTCGACGAGACCATTGCCTTTCATGAAGCAGCTAAGTCGTCTGCTGTACATAACAAACTTGTTTATAGTCAGTTGGAGAGTTTGATTGCCAACTATGACAAGACGCAAAAGAAGACGACCTCAACGACGCAATGCCTGCATCAGATTGCCGAGATGACGCATCGGCGCTCGTTGGTGGTCATCTTCACCGACCTTTTGGATAGTCTCGACGACTACAACCAACTGTTTGAGGCTCTCGAACACCTGAAGTTCAACAAACACGAAGTCATTTTGTTCCACGTCTATGATGGCGACTTGGAGCAGAACCTCGACTTCGAAAACCGCCCGTATCGTTTTGTCGATTTGGAGACGGGCGACATGCTGAAACTCAATCCCGTCGAGGTGCAGCAGCGTTACCGACAACTGATGGCTGAACGCAAGGAAGCCGTTCTGAAGCATTGCTATCAATGTCAAATCGACTATGTGGAAGCTGATATTAATAAGGACTACAACCAAATCCTGACCAGCTACCTCATCAAACGCTCAAAGATGCTTTGATGCGTTTTTCGTCTTCGCGTGTTGCAAAAAACGATATTTTTGCACACAAATTCTATCATCATGAAAAGAGGTTTCGGAAGCGATAATCATTCGGGCATTTGCCCTGAAGTTTTGGAATCCATCGCGCGTGTCAACGAGCAACATGCTTTGGCATACGGCGACGACGAGTATTGTGCTGCAACGGAAAAACTTTTCCGTCAGCATTTTGGCGAACAAGCTAATGTGTATTTCGCCTTCAATGGCACGGGATGTAACACTTTGTGTATCGATGCCATGGTGCGCAGTCACGAGGCAGTTGTGTGTGCCGAGACGGCTCATATCAGCGTGGATGAGTGCGGCGCTCCGTCGCGTATTGTGGGTTGCCGTTTGCTCACCGTACCCACGCCTGATGGCAAGTTGACACCCGAATTGGTGAAGACACAACTCCATGGCTTCGGTTTCGAGCATCACTCACAACCCAAGGCCATCAGTATCACGCAACCTACCGAACTGGGCACACTCTACACGCTCGACGAAATCAAGGCTTTGGTGGATTTGGCGCACGAATATAAGATGTATCTCCACATCGATGGTGCCCGCCTTGGCAATGCTGCCGTGGCGTTGAACTGCACCTTCAAGGAGATGACCTCCGACCTTGGCGTGGATGCGGTTTCGTTTGGCGGCACGAAGAACGGACTGATGATGGGGGAGGCCGTCGTGTTGCTGAATCCCGTTTTGGCTGAAGGCTTCAAGTATCGCCGTAAGCAGGCTATGCAGCTTTGCTCGAAGATGCGCTTCATCGCAGCACAATTCGATGCCTATTTCGCCAACGACCTGTGGCGACGCAATGCCGAGCATTCCAACCGTATGGCGCAGTTGCTCTACAACTCGGTGAAAGACATCCCTGGCGTGAAGGTCGTTTATCCAGTGCAAGCCAACGGCGTGTTCGCCCAACTGCCACGAAAGGTGTGGAAAGAGTTGCAGAATCACTATTTCTTCTATGATTGGGACGAGGATGCCGACGTGGTGCGTTGGATGTGTGCCTTCGATACCACTGAGCAGGATATCGCCGATTTCAGTGCCTTGCTGAAGAAACTGATTCTGAATTAATTTTTCCTAGAGACGCGCCATGGCACGTCTCTGCCTAACAATAAAAAACATAAGGTATTCTAAAAGAAAAGCCCTAACCGATGGAATCAGTTAGGGCTTTGTTTTGGTGACCCGGCTGGGGCTCGAACCCAGGACCCCCACATTAAAAGTGTGATGCTCTACCTGCTGAGCTACCGAGTCATCCTTTTTTGCGGGTGCAAAAGTAGTGCTTTTTTCGATAGGTTACTCCAAAAATCGTCGAATTTTTTTCTTAATCCAAAATTCCTTTGCCCTGGCGTGTTATAATAATCTCATTGTCAGTGCAATCAACAATGGTACTAGCTTGGTTGTCGCCATAACCTCCATCGATGATAATATCCACTTTGTCCTGATAACGCTCGTAGATTTCCTCTGGATCGGTGAGGTATTCGCCGATTTCGTCTTCTTCATCAACCAGTGAGGTAGTCATGATGGGCGAACCAAACTCGCGTACGATGTTGGTGATGATAGGCTGGTCGGGGATGCGGATGCCGATGGTCTTCTTCTTGCTTTGGAAGATGCGCGGAATGTTGTTGTTGGCTTCCAAGATGAAGGTGAACGGACCAGGCAGGTTGCGTTTCATCATCTTGAAGACATCGTTGTTGATGGGGCGTGTGAACTCCGACAACATGCTCAAATCGTGGAAGATAAATGAGAAATTGGCTTTTTCTTTCTTTATGCCCTTGATTTGGCAGATGCGTTCCAAGGCTTTCTGGCTTGTGATGCTGCCGCCTAAGCCATAGATGGTGTCGGTCGGGAAGATGATGAGACCTCCATCAGCCAGGCATTCCATGATCATCTTGATGTAGCGTGGATTGGGATTTGTAGGATAAAGTTTCAGTAACATATTGAACTTGTTCGTTTTGAGCTGCAAAAGTAAGAATAAATTCCTAATCTCTGAACTCTAAACACAAAACTCTAAACTAAAAACACTACTTTTGCGCGCTCAAAAACGTAGCAAATGCTTACATCTGTTGTCATCAGCGCCATTACTTGCCTCGTCATGATTCTCGGGGTGTTGTTTTTCCCGAAAATCAAAGTGGGGAAGAACGGTGTGGCCTCCTATTGGGTGATTGCCTTGATTGGGGCTTTATTGTTGGTGGTTTCTGGTCAGACTGATTTTCAGCGAATTGGCAGCGCCTTGATGACGGACAATGCCATCAATCCTCTGAAAATCCTGGTCTTGTTCATCTCGATGACCATCTTGTCGATTTACTTGGATGAGTTGGGATTTTTCCGCTATTTGGCCAACAAGACCTTGAAACACGCGGGCAACAGCCAGATGAAGCTCTTCCTTTACCTTTATCTGATTGTCTCGGTGCTGACGGTGTTCACCTCCAACGATGTCATCATCCTGTCGTTCACGCCTTTCATCTGTTATTTCGCCAAGAACGCGAAAATCAACGCGATACCTTATTTGGCGGCTGAGTTTGTGGCGGCCAACACTTGGAGCATGACTTTGATTATCGGTAACCCGACGAACATCTATCTGGCCACGGCCAATGGTATCGGCTTCGTTGAATATCTGAAAGTTATGATTGTCCCGACCTTGTTGTCGGGTTTGGTGGCTTTTGCGATGCTTTATCTGCTGTTCCACAAACAGTTGAAGCAACCGATTTGTGGCGAAGCTGAAGACGTGGTGATCAAGGAAAAGTTTAGCCTTTGGGTGGGCATTGTCCATTTGGCGGTTTGTACGGTGATGCTCGCCATCTCTTCGTATGTGGGCATCGAGATGTGGGCGGTGTCGGCTTGCGCCGTGTTGAGTCTGGTCGTCTGGTGCCTCGTCATCGACTTGTGTAGCAAGAGATTACCTAACGAATTGATGGCTTGCATGAAACGCGCCCCGTGGCAGTTGGTGCCTTTCGTGCTCTCTATGTTCGTGATGACTATCGTGCTTGCCGACAAAGGCGTGACGCAAAGCATCGGACAGTTTTTGGGTTCGGAATTCACTTTGCTGCGCTATGGTCTTGCTTCGTTTGTGGCAGCTAACGTGTTGAATAACATCCCGATGAGCGTGCTGTTTTGCTCGATTATGGAGGCAGCAAGTCCGGCAGTGATGACGAAAGCGGTATTTGCCACCATCGTTGGTTCCAATGTGGGTGCTTTCCTGACTCCCATCGGTGCCTTGGCAGGCATCATGTGGAGCGGTATCCTCAACGAGCATGGCCTGAAGTTCGGTTATCTCGATTTCCTGAAAATCGGCATTACGGTGGCTTTGCCTGCTTTATTAGCTGCTTTATTGGGACTTAGCATCGTTTTGTAATTTTCTTGAATCCGTTGTTGGAATTCGGTTTTAATCCTTATTTTTGCGCATTCAAATTCATTTGACTCATGGGAGGCTTTTTTGGCGTTATTTCACAACACCCTTGCGCCACAGACTTGTTCTATGGCATTGATTATCACTCACATCTTGGCACAAAGCGTGCCGGCATGGTTACGCGCGAAGACGATGTCTTTCATCGTTCCATCCACGATATCGAGAACAATTATTTCCGCACCAAATTCAGCGATGAGATAGGTAAGTTCACTGGAAACTTGGGCATTGGTGTCATCAGCGATACCGATGCGCAGCCTATCGTGATGAACTCGCACCTTGGCCGTTTCGCCATCGTGACGGTGGCTCGCATCAATAACCTTGACGAGTTGGTGAAAGATTGTCTGGAACGCCGTCAGCATTTCTCCGAACTGAATTCGGGAAGGACGAACCCGACCGAGCTGATAGCCTTGCTCATCAACCAGGGCGAGACCTTCGTGGAAGGCATCCAGAATGTTTATAATAAGGTGAAGGGCTCGTGCTCGATGCTGATTCTGACCGACGACGGCATCATTGCGGCTCGCGATTTCTATGGACGTACACCTATCGTGGTGGGCAAGGATGAGGAAGGCTATTGTGTGGCCTCCGAAAGCCATAGTTATATTAACCTCGATTACACTACTTGTTATAATGTGGCTCCAGGCGAAATCGTGAAGGTGACTTTGGATGGCGTCAAGCAACTGCTCGCACCCAATCCGAAGAGCCAGGTTTGTTCGTTCCTTTGGGTGTATTATGGCTATCCTGTCACCGATTATGAAGGCATCAATGTGGAAGAGGCACGTTATCGCGAAGGCATTGAAATCGGTCGTGACGATGATATTGATATCGACTATGTGAGTGCCATCCCTGATTCGGGTATCGGCATGGCTTTGGGCTATTCCAATATCCGTAAGGTGCCTTATAAGCGTGGCGTGGTGAAATATACGCCTACTTGGTCGCGCAGTTTCATGCCTGTCAACCAAGCTCAACGCGAGCATGTGGCCAAGATGAAACTCATTGCCAACCGTCAGTTGCTTGAAGGGAAGAAAGTCGTGTTTTGCGACGACAGCATCGTGCGTGGAACGCAGTTGCGCGACAACGTGAAGATGCTTTACGATTTTGGCGCAAAGGAAGTGCACATCCGTATCAGTTGCCCACCTTTGTTGTATGGTTGCCCGTTCCTCAATTTCTCGGCTTCGAAGAATGTTTTGGAACTTGCCACACGTCGTTTCGTGGAACAACTGGAAGGATCGAGCGAGAAAAACATAGAAAAATATTGCGACCACACTACCAAGGAATATGCAGCCATGGTGGAAATGATGCGTAAGAAACTTGGTGTGGATTCGCTCAAATTCAACACTTTGGAAAACGTGGTGAAGGCTATCGGGTTGCCTAAGTGCCAGCTCTGCATGCACTGCTTCGATGGCTCAAGCTATGGCTATTGATTACAAAGGTTTTATGCACTTCGTGCAGAAATTTATGAGGAAATCTTGGAAGAAGAAATTTCTATTCAAAGATTTCCTATTTGATTTCTGGGCGAAGCCCATATCATTAAATATCAAAGATAAAACCATAAGAGAATCACTTTGTTAGAAGATGTGAGCGTATTTTTGTTAGAAAAACGCTTGCCAATTCCCAAAAAGGTTGTACTTTTGCATCGGGTAAGTCTTATACGACCAGCTCCTGCTGAAATCCCCCAGGACCGGAAGGTAGCAAGGGTAGGTGGTCGAGCGGTGCGATATAAGTAGCTTACCCTTTTTTGTTTTTATCCAAAAACAATTACCTTTGCAAGCGATTTAAATCATATTCCTATGAAAAATCTGCTTTTCAGTGTCTTGCTTCTTGCTTTCATCGCTTTTACTTTTCCGTCTTGCCGCGATTCGGAACCGGAAAGAAATCTGCTGGTGATGCGATTCGATGCTCCCGCAAAGATATGGGAAGAAACGCTGCCTTTGGGTAATGGCCATCTTGGCATGATGCCCGATGGCGGTATCGGAAAGGAAACTATCGTGTTGAACGACATTACCTTATGGTCTGGTTCGCCAAGCGACGACAGCAATCCTTTGGCCCGACAATCGCTGCCCGAGATTCAGCAGTTGCTGAAAGAAGGCAAGAACTACGAGGCTCAGGAGCTGATGTATGAGACTTTCGTCTGTGGCGGACAAGGCTCGGGCCATGGCAATGGCGCCGCGGTTCCTTTCGGCTGCTATCAGACTTTGGGAACGATGGAAATCGAGTTTGAAGGACTTTCGGACTCGCTGACCGCCGCTTCTAGTTATTGCGAGGAACGAAGCAATCCAGACAATAATTCATATCAAAGGTCATTAAACATTAGCGATGCCACAGCAAACACGACTTTCATAAAGGATGGCACCACATTTACCCGCGAATATTTCACCTCGCGCACCGATGATGTGGGTGTGATTCGCCTTCAAGCCGACTGCGAAGGCAAAGTCGCGTTTACACTTCGCCTCTCACGCCCCGAGCATTTCACGGTTTATGAAGATGGCAACACGCTGAAAATGAGTGGCCAGCTTTCCAATGGAGTTGATAGCCTTGGCGGGATGCGCTATTGTGCTGGTGTGCGAGTGTTGAATGATGGGGGAGAGGTGGACTGTTCCGATTCCGCCATCGTGGTGCGTGATGCTGATGAGGCCGTAATCTTGTTCTCCAACTTTACCGATTATTTGACGGATGACTTTGAACATCAGCTTGATGCGACCTTGGATAATGCCGCTTCCTTGGGTTACGATGCCTTAAAACAACGCCATCTTGACTCATATCATGAGCTTTTCGACCGCGTTGAATTGTATATCGAGCCAGCATCTCGTCATTGCGAAGAACTTGACAATCCAGATGATCAAATTGCCTCTTCTCGTCATTGCGAGGAGGCACGACGAAGCAATCTAGACAATAGTGATACACTGACCTTAGCCCAACATTGGCAAGCCTTCCTCGATAGCGACGACCCTTGGCTGCCTGTCTGCTATTTCCAGTTTGGCCGCTATCTTCTCATCAGTTCGACGCGTGAGGACTTGCTGCCGCCCAATCTGCAAGGCCTGTGGGCAAACACCATCAACACCCCGTGGAACGGCGACTACCATACCAATATTAACGTCCAGATGAACCATTGGCCTTGTGAAGTCTGCAACCTTTCGGAACTGCATCTGCCCTTGATTCGAATGACTGAGAATATGGTTCCTTCGGGCGAACAGACGGCACGAGGCTTCTATGATGCCAACGGCTGGGTGTGTCATTGGGCCACCAACCTATGGGGATTCACCGCTCCGGGCGAGCACCCTTCGTGGGGCGCAACCAATACGGGTGGCGCATGGCTTGCGTTGCATGCCTGGCAACATTACCAATTCACGCAAGATGTTGATTTCTTGACAGAAGCCTATCCGATGATGAAAGGCGCAGCCCGGTTTTTCCTTGATGCAATGATTGAGGAACCTGAACACGGATGGCTCGTCACGGCTCCGACTTCCTCGCCTGAAAACGCTTTTTTTGTCGATTCGGTTCGCACGGCTTCGGTGTGCATGGGCAGCACGATGGATGTGCAAATCATCAGCGAGTTGTATGATGCGGTGTGTGATGCCGCCACAATTCTTGCCTGTGACTCCGCTTTTGCCGACTCGCTGCAACAGGCCAAGGCCAAATTTCCGCCTATGCAGGTCAGTGAAAGAGGCTACTTGCAAGAGTGGCTGAAGGACTATCGTGAAACCGACCCGCAGCACCGCCATGTGTCGCATCTCTTTGGCTTATATCCTGGAAATACCATCACTCCAAAGAAGACGCCTGAGCTGATGGATGCCTGCCGTACGACCTTGCTCCGTCGGGGCGATGGGGGCACAGGATGGTCGCGGGCGTGGAAGATTTGCTTCTGGGCGCGTCTCGGCGATGGCGACCATGCCTATCTGATGCTCAAGAACCTCATGCTGCCTAGTCTGCCTCTTGAGGGGACGACCTACAATGGCAGCGGTGCAGGTACCTATCCCAACCTTTTCTGTGCCCATCCGCCTTTCCAGATTGACGGTAACTTCGGCGGTTGTGCCGGCATCGCCGAGATGCTGATTCAAAGCCATGATGGTGAGATTCAACTTTTGCCCGCATTGCCTTCGGCATGGCAGAATGGCTGCTTCAAAGGTCTCCGCACCCGTGGCGGCAAGGTCGTCGATTGCGAATGGAAGGATGGCAAGGTGGTGAAGGTGACGGAGCGGTGAAATGCTGTTTCGTGAAAATGGAAAATATTTCCTAAAATTACTGATAAAAATGGAAAAATTTTCATATTTTTGCCAAAATAAAATTTCAAAATGGAAAAAAATAGTATTCTTCCTGAGATAATTGTGGCAACGGGCGATCCAAAAAATTCGAATTACTTATCCTCCTTGACAAAACAAGGGAGGATAAAAAAACTCGTATCAAAGGTTTACACTTCAAATATGGTTGAAGAAGAGTCGCTAATCGTGAGAAGAAATCTATTTTCCATTTTGGGGTCGTTATTTCCGGGTGCTGTCATCAGCCATCGTTCGGCCTTTGAAATGAGACCAACTGAATCAGGAGATTTCTATTTGACTTACAAATATACCAAGAAGTTCAAGCTTGATGGCCTTGTTATCCATCTTATCGAAGGACCTTCAGGGCAACCTGAGGACACGCCATTTGTCAATGGAATGTTTATCTCATGCCCAGAACGTGCCTATCTGGAAAATCTTCAGGTAGCATACCGAAAAGGAGCTGTCAGCAAATGCCTTCCTGTGACGGAAATAGAAGAACGTTTGGATAAGGTGATTCGCGTCAATGGAGAAAATGCCATAAATTCTTTGCGTGACAAGGCACGCATGTTGTCGGAAAAACTCGGCTGGACTGACGAATTCAGTAAGTTGGACAAAATAATTGGTGCCTTATTGTCAACACATGATTCAGCGACGTTGCAATCGCCAGTTGCAAGAGCTCGGGCGTTTGGAGAACCCTACGATGCCAAGAGAATTGAATTGTTTGGGATATTGTTTTCGGCATTGTCAAACAGTGTCTTCAAGAGTTGTCCTGAAGACGATTTTTCACTTAGTTCATATCGTAATTTTGCTTTTTTTGAGAGCTATTTTTCGAACTATATCGAAGGGACTGAGTTCACTTTGGAGGATGCACGCCATATCATCGAATATAACCTTCCGCTTCCTTCTCGTGACGAAGATTCGCATGACATCATGGGTACCTATCAGCTTGCATCAAATCCCCATCTCATGGCAGTTGTGCCTTCGTCGTCAGATGAACTGATCTATTTGCTGCAATCGCGACATGCTGTCTTGTTGTCAGCCCGTCCAGAGAAAAATCCTGGGATGTTCAAGATGAAGAACAACAGGGCGGGGAACAGCCTCTTTGTGGATTGTGAGTTGGTTAAGGGAACCTTGAAAAAGGGCTTTGAGTATTATAGAGCCTTGTCTTCACCATTTGCAAAAGCGGTTTTCATGCTTTTCATGGTCAGCGAAGTACATCCATTTGATGATGGTAATGGACGCATTTCCCGTATCATGATGAATGCTGAATTGACTCATGCTGGTGAAAAGAAAATCCTTGTACCTACTGTTTTCCGAACAGATTATTTGGGAGCATTGAGAAAATTGACTCGGCAGAATGACCCCAATGTTCTCATCAAGGCCATGTCGCGTGTCCGTGATTTTAGTGTCCAGTTGAAGAAGTCTGATTTTGAGGCTATGCAGCATCAATTGGAAAAGGCAAAGGCTTTTTCCGATATGGAAGAAGACATTCTATTGTTTTGAAAATGGTTCCTTTTCTCAAAAATCAAAATAATCTGTACCTTTGCAACAAATCAAATCATAACTATATGTCATATAACAGAGCATACACTCCAGAGTTCATTACCGAACTCAAGCCAAACGAAATCTTCGTGTTTGGCAGCAATATACATGGTTTCCATGGTGGTGGTGCGGCTGCTGTCGCTTGCCACAAGTTTGGTGCCGAATGGGGCGTTGGCGAAGGCCTCACAGGTCAGTGCTACGCCTTGCCCACGATGGAAGGTGGCGTGGACTATATTGCCGGAAAAGTGAAGAATTTCTTGGCTTGCGCCCAATCGCATCCCGAACTGAAGTTCCTCGTCACCAAGATTGCATGTGGCATTGCCGGTTTCCCCATCGACGAGATTGGCCCGCTGTTTGCTGATGCCCTCGACATGGAGAATGTCATCCTGCCTCGCGAGTTTGTGGAGACGATGAAATAGTTTTGCCGGTTTTGTGCGTATTGGTTTTATTTTCTACCTTTGCAAATCTTTTTGAATTCCATAAACATCAAATAAATGAAAAAGTTCATGATCTGTCTCGGATTGGCGGGGACTCTGGTGAGTTGCTCGCCCAAGCAGCCGGCCGAAGAACCTCAACCGCAACAAGAGGAATCTTTCAAGTTCCTCGTCGATGAGTTCGCCGACCTGCGCATCATGCGTTACCAAATCCCTGGATGGGACCAACTGACGCTGAACCAGAAGGCTTACATTTATTACCTGAATGAAGCCGCCAAATGTGGCCGCGACATCCTCGCCGACCAAAACTTCAAGTACAACCTCACCGTCCGCAAGACCGTTGAGGCTGTTATCGAATCGTATCAAGGCGACCGTGAATGTGCTGATTTCCAGAACTTCATGGTCTATGCCAAACGTGTGTTCTTCAGCAATGGCATCCATCATCACTATGCCGAAGACAAGTTCTTCCCAGAAGTGACGGAGGCTTATTTCACTGACCTCATCAAGAACTCGAATGCCGAACTGCTTCCGCTCAACGAAGGCGAGACAGTGGATGCCTTTATCGAGTTCCTGACCCCCGTGATCTTCGACCGCGACCTCTACAAAATGCGCCGCAGCAGCGAAGACGACATCGTACAAAACTCGGCTGTCAACTTCTACGAAGGTGACGTCACCGCTGCCGAAGTGACCGCTTTCTACGATGCCATGGCCGATCCTACCGACGAGACTCCAATCTCCTACGGCTTGAATTCCAAACTCGTAAAAGACGAAAACGGTCTGCACGAAGATGTGTATAAGGCTGGCGGACTTTATGGCGAAGCCATCCAAGCCATCATCGGCTGGCTGCAAAAAGCCAACGAAGTGGCCGAAAACGACATCCAACGCGACTACACCAACAAGCTCATCGCCTATTACACCACTGGCGACCTGAACATTTGGGACGAATACAACATCGCTTGGGTGCAAGACACCATCTCGCTGATTGACTACACCAACGGCTTCATCGAAGACTATGCCGACCCGATGGGCCGCAAGGCTACCTGGGAAGCCATCGTCAACTTCAAGGACCTCGAAGCTACCAAGCGCAGCACCCTCATCGGCGACAACGCCCAGTGGTTTGAGGACAACTCGCCTGTCGATCCACGCTTCAAGAAGGAAGAATGCAAAGGCGTGTCGGCTAAGAGCATCATCACCACTACCTTGGCTGGTGAGTGCTTCCCTTCACCCCCGATTGGCATCAACCTGCCTAACGCCGACTGGATTCGCAAGGACTACGGCTCGAAGAGCGTCACCATCACCAACCTGATGGAAGCCTACGACAAGGCTGCCGACGAATGCCCACGTAGCGCCCTCGCCGAGTTCGCATACTCGCAAGAGGAAATTGACCTCTGCAAGAAGTATGGCTCTGAAACCGATGTCATCCACACCAACCTGCACGAATGCCTCGGCCACGGTTCAGGTAAACTTCTGCCTGGCACACAACCTGGCGCTTTGAAGGAATTCAGCAGCACTCTTGAAGAAGCCCGTGCCGACCTCTTCGGCTTGTATTATCTCGCTGATCCTAAGATGGTTGAATTGGGTGTCATTTCCGACCTTGAAGCCTACAAGGCTGAATATGCTGGCTACATCCGCAATGGTTTGATGACCCAACTGGCTCGCGTTGAGCTGGGTAAGGATGTCACCGAGAGCCACATGCAGAACCGTAAGCTCATCGCCGAATGGTGCTTCGAACATGGTCAGGCCAACAACGTCATCGAAAAGAAGGTTGAAAACGGCAAGACCTATTTCGTCATCAACGATTACGAAGCTTTGCGTGGTCTCTTTGGTGAACTGCTTGCCGAAGTGCAACGCATCAAGAGCGAAGGCGACTATGCCGCTGGCAAGGCTTTGGTGGAACAATATGCCGTCAAGGTGGATCCTGTCCTCCATAAGGAAGTGAAGGAGCGTTACGATGCCCTTGGACTGAAGCCATACGGTGGTTTCATCAACCCAGTCGTTGTTCCTGTCGAGGAAAACGGTCAAGTGGTGGATTACAAGGTGGAATATCCTGACGATTTCGTTGCCGAACACATGGACCTCGGAAAGCACTACAGCTTCCTCAAGGCTCATCATTGATTGGCTCGATACTCACCAAAACGAAAAAGGAGACGCAACGTCTCCTTTTTTTTGTGCTGTCATTTGAACTCCCAGTTGGGGTCGGCGGTGCGCTCGTTTTCAAGCAGCGTCTTCAGTTCATTCAACATTTCAGGATTTGCATCGGAAAGGTCGTGGCTTTCCGTCGGGTCGTCGTTGATGTTGTAAAGCTCGTAGATTGGTTCGGTGCTGACATTCAACTTGATGAGTTTCCAGTCGCCTTTCCTGACACATTGCCGCCCGCCTAACTCTTGGAATTCAAAGTAGAGATAATCGTGGCCATCCTGCTGTTGACCGAAAAGGGTAGGGACAATGCTGATGCCATCGGTCGTAGGAGGCTCGATACCAGCGATTTCAGCAAAGGTGGGCAGATAGTCCCAAAAGGCGAACATGAAATCCGACTTGCTGTTTGACTCTATTTTGCCGTTCCAAACCATGATGGTAGGCACGCGGATGCCGCCTTCGTAAAGGTCGCGCTTGTAGCCACGGTAGATGCCGCTGCTCTTGAAAATGTCGGGGTTGTTGCCGCCTTCCCAGTGTGGACCGTTGTCGGAAGTGACGACGATAAGCGTGTTGTCGAACAGCCCTTCCGACTTCAGTTTCTCAACGATTTGCCCTACATAAAGGTCGAATCTCGACACCATGGCAGCGTAGGTCTGCAAAGGATGGTCTTGTGAGCAGTAGCCGCCCTTGCGGAAACTTTCACAATCCTTGTCGCAGCCCGTGAAAGGATTCTCTTCGGCAAAGCTGCCATCATATTGCGTAAGCAGACTGTCGTTGGGGACAATCAGCTCGGCGTGAGGCAAGATGCAAGGAACGAAGAGGAAGAAAGGCTCGTCTTTGTGCTCTTCGATGAACCGCAAGGTCTCGTATTGGATGGTATCGGGGGCGTATGTGCCATTGTGGGCTTCAGCGTTGGCTTTCAGTGTGATACGGGTCGAATCGTGGTAGAGATAATCGGGATAATAACTATGCGATAGGCGTTGGCAGTTGTAGCCGAAAAACTCGTCAACCGATTGGTTTTCGGGAGCGCCTTCCGATTTGGGAGCGCCTAAGCCCCATTTGCCGAAGGCTCCCGTCGCATAGCCCGCATCCTTGAACATCTGGAATAGGGTATAGGTACCTTCTGGAATCGACATCTGGCCTTCGGGGAAAATCTCGAAGTTGCCACGGATTGGGGTGTGGCCGCTGTGTAATCCTGTCAGCAGGCAAGCCCGTGATGGTGCGCTGACCGTGGTGCCCGAATAGCTTTGCGTGAAGCGCACTCCGGCTTCCGCCAAGGCATCGATGTGGGGCGTGAGGATGGTCTCTTGCCCGAAGCATCCAATGTCGCCATAGCCTAAGTCGTCGGCGACGATGAACACGATATTGGGTTTGCGTTGCTCGCTTTGTTTCGTTTCGCTAGTGTTGCAAGCGCTGATGGCTGCTAATGAGGCTGCCGATATGACTGCTGTCTTGATTTTCATGGGTGTGGGGTTCAGAATTTCCAAATGGCTTCAACTTTCAGGTCGGTCTTGTGATTGCCTTTGATGAGACTCGGCCCGCTGCTGATTTCGTCTTGGTTGGAATAAATGGTGCGACCGATGCGCGCATATATTGTCAATGCGTTGAATAGCTTTACTTTACCTAATAGATAAATCCTCATTCCTTTGCCGTAGAGCGCCGGAATGCTGAAGGAATAGAGCACGTCGTTTTCGTAGGCATAAACTCGGGCATTGTAGTTGTCAGTGTCGAAGAGCGCATAGCGGAAAGTGAGGCTAAATGGCTTGTTTTGTGGTTTGTAGGCCACATCTTGGCATACAAAATAACCACGCGAATTGCTGCCGTTGTCGTTCTTGTAGTGGGCATATTCGGCCTTGTTGCAAAGTGCGAAGTCGTTGCCAATCATGTAGTTGATATTGAATTTGACTGAGTTTTTCGTGTAGAAGATGGGGTAGTAGCTGAAAGTGTGTTCGTCAGTCGAGTTCTTCATCTTGGTCTTCGACCTGAACTGCAAGTAATATGATGTCTTCTTGTTGATACTGTGGCTGATACGGCAATAGTAGTCGTGCCCCCACGATGGCGCATAGGCTTGCATGGTGAGCCATGTGAATTGGAACTGGTCGGCATAGAGCAGGATGTTCCAATAGGGTGCGGGCGCCACTTCGATACCGAGATACACGCCTTTCTCGCCTTGCCCACGGCTGCTTTCGGCAAATGGCGAGGCTATGAGGTTCTGGTAGCGTTTGTCGTAGTTGCGATATAGGGCAGTGAAATTGATATAGCCTGTAGGGCGAACCGTCAGGCCGACGAGGCCGGCAAAGGCTTTGTTGAAACTCATCGAGCCTTCACCGAAGAGGGCGAACTTGCCGTTGACATACTTGAAGTCGAGGCCTTGGTCGGTGAGTTGGTTGCCTTGGAAATAGAATTGGTTGTAATGTGAGGGTGTGAGTTGCAACTCGGAGCTCAGCATGATGTGGTGCAGTGTGTAGCCGATTTCGAGGTGCTCGTTGGCGAAGGCCAAATGTCCGCCAAACACTTGCTGACGGATGGCATGGCGGTCGAGGATTTCGCCTATAGTGCGGTGATAACCAGTCTCTTGAATGCTGCTTACATATTCCGCTTCGTTCAGCGAATCGGCCATGGAAACGTTGGCGTCAATCATGCGGTTGGAGTAGAATGCCGTTCCGTAGAATTTGCCAAAATTTAGGGTGACGGCGGCCCCACGCATGAAAGTGGCTTCGCTCGACGAGGCCTTCGGCCTGATGCCTCTGCCTTGCTTCATCACGCTGCTTCCTGCCACGGCTTTGCCGAAATTCATGCCCGACCAAAGGGTGAGTCCTTGCCCGAAAGAGAGTTGGTAGTCGCCTAAGGCAACGTCTTTGACGCAGCCTAAGTCGTTGGCATAGAGGTGGAAACCGAAGAAGTCGAAGCCGCTATAGCGTTTGTTGCCCAAAACGGATTTGATGGTGTCGCTCAACTTGTCGTTGAAAAACAATTCGCCAGCGTCTTTCTTGAGCGCGAAGCCTGCCCGAATCTTGTTGCGGTAGTTGTAGCTGTAGCGGAGTTCGTATTTCTGTGGACTGCCTAAGTATCTTGAATTGGGTTTGTCAAGCAACTCCTCGTCGCTGATAGGGTAGTAGCCTTGCTGTTTTTCAAGGACTTGCTCATAACGACCGATGACTTGGTGCTTGCCATAACGTGCCAGTTTCTGACCTGTGATTTTGTCTTTTGCGTTGTCTTCGCGGATGCAAACGATGGGCCGTAAGATGTTGATGGTCTGCTCGTCGAAGCCTTCCACCATCTCCAATTCATCGAGGATAAGGAAGTCGCCATAATAGCGGCGGTATTTGCGCAATTCTTCGAGTTGGAAGGCGTTGATGAGTTGTAGCTCGGCGAGGTGGACAATCTCTTCGCTGTTCAGGTTGATGGGATTTTCGCTGTAGAAGATGTAGTTGTCGAGCAGTTCTTCGTAGTCGTTTTCTTCTTCACCTTCGTCAGCTAGACGCTCAATCTGCTCGATGAGCAGTTGGTTCAGCGCATTCGAGCTCAGCGTGTCGATGGCCACTTGAGCACGTACCATCAAAGGCAACCAAATCAAAGCCATAAACAATCCCAACCATTTCATTCTCTTGCTCATAACCTTATCATCTTTTCCACTTTCCACTTTTCCACTTAAAAACTAAAGATCATCCCCACTTGAATGGTGTTGCCAAGTTGTTGGTGCAGTTGCGCTGCCACGTTGATTTGCACGATGCTGATTTCGTAGCCCAGTCCGAAGCTCAAGATGCCTGGATTGGCTTGCAGTCCGGCGCGAAGGTAGAAGTTCTTTAGGGCTTCATATTCCAATCCGCCTCTGATGGTGAGGCCGTCGCACGTGGTGTTCCGCTCCAATTCGCATTGTCCGGTGAAGCCTTTCGTGAACAGGTATGAAGCGCCAAAGCGGAAGACGATGGGCAGCTTCTCGTGGTTGATGGTCTCCTTCAGCGTGATGTCGATGGGGTTGAAGACGTAGGTGCCAAGGGTGAGTTTTTCGCTGACTTGCGACTGTATGCCAAGTTCGAAGGTCACGGCACTGAGTCTGTCGTAGTTGTCGGTCGCCTTGATGGAAAGGTAGTCGAGTTGTAGGCCGATTTGCAGGTATTGTCCGAAGGCCTTGGCGTAGGCAAGCCCGAATTTGTTCTCTGAGTATTTGCTGCTTCCAAATTGGTTGAAGCTCAGTCCCAAAGTGCCGAAATGGTTGACGGGCAAGGCGAAAGCACCGCATTTGTAGGCAGTTTCGGGCAGCATCCACCAGTTTTCGTAGTAGAGACCTAGGCTGATGTGCTCCAATCCGGCCAGTCCTGCAGGGTTGTTCTGTATGCCCCAGAGCCCTTTCGAGGCCACCGAGCAGCCGCCCATGGCCGTGGCCCGACCACCTATCGGACTGATGACGTCGTGGGCAAAGACGCTACTGCCAAACGACAATACAATAAGAAGAAGGTATAGTCTTTTCATGAATCCAATGTGTTTGATTCCACAAAATTACAAAAAGAAAGGTAAAAGCCAACGGAATATTGAAAATTGTGTAATTTTGCTCAAAATAACTCTTAATGATATGGACGGACTTTCAATCATATTAATCATTGTATCCATTCTGTTGATT